>NZ_JBSFJZ010000022.1:0-165070 GCF_053598315.1 Streptomyces sp. NPDC001153 | reverse complement strand
AGGGCCCGCACCCGCACCAGCCACTTCGCAGCACTCCGCCCCGCCGACCAGCCGGTCGACGGGGCGAAGCAAGGCCCGAATTAACCAACAGCGTCGGAGAAACCGGCCGGGCCCCTGCCAAGCAGGACAGAAAGCCTCAGGCCTTCTTGGTCTCCCAGAAGATCTTGTCGATCTGGGCGATGTAGTCCAGCGCCTTCTGGCCCGTCGCCGGGTCGGTGGACGCCTTGGCGGCCGACAGGGCCTTCAGGGTGTCGTTGACCAGCTGGTGCAGCTCCGGGTACTTCTCGAAGTGCGGGGCCTTGAAGTAGTCGCTCCAGAGCACGGAGACGTGGTGCTTGGCGAGCTCCGCGCGCTGCTCCTTGATGACGGTGGCACGCGCCTGGTAGTGGGGGTCGTCGTTGCCGGCCATCTTGTCCTGGATGGCCTTCACCGACTCCGCCTCGATGCGGGCCTGGGCCGGGTCGTACACGCCGCAGGGCAGGTCGCAGTGGGCGCTGACCTTGACCTTGGGGGCAAACAGGCGGGAAAGCATGGAGCATTCCTTCCTCGTGATCGTCTTCTCAGGTGCGACATTACTCCCTGAGGAAGGCGATTTCTCGGGTGCCCCCTAGGGCTTAGGACAAAAGTCCAGGGTCAGACTGAGACTGGTGGAGGAACGGACCGGGGAGGTGCCGGGGATGCCGGAGCTGTCGCAGGAGACCGAGCGGGGGAGGGCCGTGGCGCCGTTCGGAGTGGCGGAAGTGACCGGGCCGTCCATGGTGCCCACGCTCCGTCACGGGGACCGGCTGCTCGTGCAGTACGGCGCGACGGTCAGGGCGGGCGACGTCGTCGTCCTGCGGCATCCGTTCCAGCAGGACCTGCTCGTCGTCAAGCGTGCCGTGGAGCGCCGTGAGGGCGGCTGGTGGGTGCTCGGGGACAACCCGTACGCGGGCGGGGACAGTACGGACTACGGGGTCGTACCCGATGAGCTCGTTCTCGGGCGCGCGCGCTTCCGGTACCGGCCGCTGCCCGTCGGTCAGCGCTCGCCGCTCGCGCTGGTGCGCTGGGCGCTCTCGGCGGCGAGGCCGCTGCTGCCCGACCGGTCGGCCTCCAGGCGCTTGCGGGCCCGGTAGGCGGCCACGTTCGCGCGGGTCGCGCAGCGGTCGGAGCAGTAGCGCCGGGAGCGGTTGGTGGAGGTGTCGAGGTAGGCGTTGCGGCAGGGGGCGGCCTCGCACAGGCCGAGGCGGTCGACGCCGTACTCGGTGAGGTGGAAGGCCAGGCCCATCGCGGCGATCGCCGCGTAGCCCGCCGTCGCGTTCGACGGGTGATCGGCGAGGTGCATGTGCCACAGCGGGCGGCCGTCCTCGTCCCGGTGGTCGTGGCCCGAGATCTGGGGCGACACCGGGAACTCCAGCAGGAGTGAGTTCAGGAGGTCGACGGCGAGGGTCTCGTCGCCCTTGTCCGCCGCTTCGAAGACCGCGCGCAGACGGGCGCGCACCGAGCGGAAGCGCGTGACGTCGGCGTCGGTGGCGCGGCGGGCCGCCGACATGTCACCGAACAGGTCGCGGACGGCCTCGACCGAGGTCAGCGAGTCCTTGCCCCGGGCCGGTTCCTCGCTGTTGACGAGTCGGACGGCGTAATCCGAGTAATAGGCCAGTTCCACTTGTAGTCCTTACGGGGGCGCTTTATGGTCATGTCTGCGGTCGGGTAAGAGCCGGTCGTGCTTTCAGGGTATTACGCAGTCAAGGGGGACAGACTTCATGACGATGAGCACGGGTACCGACTGGGCCGCGTGGCAGGAGAGCTGGGACCGGCAGCAGGCGTGGTACATGCCGGACCGGGAGGAGCGGTTCCGGATCATGCTCGACATGGTCGAGGCGCTGGTCGGTACGGCGCCGCGCGTCCTCGACCTCGCCTGCGGCACCGGCAGCATCACCGCCCGGCTGCTGGCGCGCTTCCCGGAGGCCACCAGCACCGGCGTCGACCTCGACCCGGCCCTGCTCGCCATCGCGCGCGGCACCTTCGAAGGCGACGAGCGCGTCTCCTTCGTCACCGCCGACCTCAAGGACCGTGACTGGCCGGCGAAGCTGCCGTACGACTCCTACGACGCCGTCCTGACCGCCACGGCCCTGCACTGGCTGCACAGCGAACCCCTCGCGGCCCTCTACGGTCAGGTCGCGGAGCTGGTCCGCGACGGCGGTGTCTTCATGAACGCGGACCACATGATCGACGACCGCACGCCCAGGATCAACGCGGCCGAGCGCGCCCAGCGGCACGCCCGCATGGATCAGGCCAAGCGGGACGGTGTCCTGGACTGGGCCGAATGGTGGCGGCTCGCGGCGCAGGACCCGGTCCTCGCCGAGCCCACCGCCCGCCGCTTCGAGATCTACGGTGAGCACGCCGACGGGGACACGCCCTCGGCCGCCTGGCACGCCCGCACGCTGCTGGCCCGGGGCTTCACCGAGGCCCGGCCGGTGTGGTGCTCGCCGTCGGACACGCTGCTGCTCGCCGTGAGGTAGCCGTCAAGCGTGCTGGTCTGCTGTGGCGGTATGCGCAACGGCCGCCGGTGTCGGACCCCGTGGGTTTACCGCATCTTGTCGTGCGGACTGCGCCGTCCGGGGGTGCCGCCATGTCAAAATCGGATAACGGGTCACCCCCGAACCGCATCAGGCCGGTACATCCTCGGTCGTTCACCACCGGACCATCTGCGGAAACCCAGCTCTCCGGCCGGAGAATCTTCGGCATGTCTCACGATGTGGTCAGCGCGGGCGCCGGCGTACCAGCGGCTTTCACATCCCCGGCCCGCTTGTCAGCCGCGCGTCATCTCGCCGTGGCTTTGCGGTTCCGCGATGTGACCTTGCACCTAATGGACTCGTCGTGGGCACCGTCCGTCCGGTAAGAAGGTTCTTTACACCCCTCATCCGGGGCTCAGGGCGCGTGTGCGGCGCGCCCGTCGCGTATGGCCCGTACGTATCAGCAATCGGGCGGTACGCGGTGCCCGCCCACCCCTCACCAGGAGTGGTCGACCCTCAAACCATGCATACCTAAGGGGTACAACAAAGTGGCAGCGGAGATCGTCAATCCTCGCAGCGACAGCAATACGGATCAGGACGGCGGGGCCGAGCCCCTGGATTCCTTCGATCCGGTGTTCGCGCTGCACCGTGGCGGCAAGATGGCCGTGCAGGCCACCGTGCCGGTCCGCGACAAGGACGACCTTTCCCTCGCGTACACGCCCGGCGTCGCGCGCGTGTGCACCGCGATCGCGGAGCAGCCGGAGCTGGTCAACGACTACACGTGGAAGTCCTCGGTGGTCGCCGTCGTGACCGACGGTACGGCCGTGCTCGGACTCGGGGACATCGGTCCCCAGGCCTCCCTCCCCGTGATGGAGGGCAAGGCGATCCTCTTCAAGCAGTTCGGCGGCGTCGACGCGGTGCCGATCGCGCTCGACTGCACCGACGTGGACGACATCGTCGAGACCGTCGTCCGGCTCGCCCCGTCCTTCGGCGGAGTGAACCTGGAGGACATCTCGGCACCCCGGTGCTTCGAGATCGAGCGCCGGCTCCAGGAGCGCCTGGACATCCCGGTCTTCCACGACGACCAGCACGGTACGGCCGTCGTGACGCTCGCGGCGCTGCGGAACGCGGCGCGGCTCAGCGGGCGGGAGATCGGGCAGCTGCGGGCCGTCATCTCGGGCGCCGGCGCGGCCGGTGTCGCCATCGCCAAGATGCTGGTCGAGGCCGGCGTCGGCGACGTGGCCGTGGCGGACCGCAAGGGCGTCGTGTCGGCGGACCGGGAGGACCTGACCCCGGTCAAGCAGGAGCTCGCGGGCTTCACCAACAAGGCCGGCATCAGCGGCTCGCTGGAGGACGCCCTCGTGGGCGCCGACGTCTTCATCGGCGTCTCCGGCGGCACGGTCCCGGAGGAGGCCGTGGCCTCCATGGCCGAGGGCGCCTTCGTGTTCGCGATGGCCAACCCGAACCCCGAGGTGCACCCGGACGTCGCGCACAAGTACGCGGCGGTCGTCGCCACGGGGCGGTCCGACTTCCCGAACCAGATCAACAACGTGCTGGCGTTCCCCGGAATCTTCGCGGGCGCGCTGCAGGTGCGGGCCTCTCGGATCACCGAGGGGATGAAGATCGCCGCGGCGGAGGCGCTGGCCGCGGTGGTCGGGGATGACCTTGCCGCCGACTATGTGATTCCTTCGCCGTTCGACGAGCGGGTCGCTCCGGCGGTCACCGCGGCGGTCGCGGCTGCCGCGCGCGCCGAGGGTGTTGCTCGTCGCTGACGTTGCGTGGAAATGGCCCCGTCCGTGTGGGCGGGGCCATTTTTCTTGCCCACCCGCCCGCCCGAAAGACGTCCCGTCGGCCTGCGCCGCATGGGTGGCCCTGCGCAAGAGGGCATGTGTCACAGGTCCTCACGGTTCCGCTGGCTGATCAGCGCACCTATCGTCGGCTGCATGTTCGCTGTCTACGCCGCCCGAATCGACCGCGACCAGCCGCTCAACGGCCTGGAGTTGGGGGAGCGCCCGGCTCCCGAGGCCCGGCCCGGCTGGAGCACCGTCACGGTGCGCGCCGCCTCCCTCAACCACCACGACCTCTGGTCCCTGCGGGGCGTCGGCCTCGCGGAGGACAAGCTGCCGATGATCCTCGGCTGCGACGCCGCAGGCGTCGACGAGGACGGCAACGAGGTCGTCCTGCACTCCGTCATCGGCCAGACCGGCCACGGCGTCGGCCCCGACGAGCCGCGCTCCATCCTCACCGAGCGCTACCAGGGCACCTTCGCCGAACAGGTCGCCGTGCCGACCTGGAACGTGCTGCCCAAGCCCAAGGAGCTGTCCTTCGCCGAGGCGGCCTGTCTGCCGACCGCCTGGCTGACGGCCTACCGGATGCTGTTCACCAACGCCGGGGTGCGGCCCGGTGACTCGGTCCTCGTGCAGGGCGCGGGCGGCGGTGTCGCCACGGCCGCGATCGTGCTCGGCAAGGCGGCGGGTCTGCGCGTCTTCGCGACCAGCCGGGACGAGGCCAAGCGGAAGCGGGCCCTCGAACTGGGGGCCGTCGAGGCGGTGGAGCCGGGGGCGCGGCTGCCGCAGCGGGTGGACGCCGTGATCGAGACCGTGGGCGCCGCGACCTGGTCCCACTCGGTGAAGTCGCTGCGGCCCGGCGGCACGATCGTCATCTCCGGTGCCACCAGCGGGGACCGGCCCTCGCATGCCGAACTGACCCGGATCTTCTTCCTTGAGCTGAAGGTCGTCGGCTCCACCATGGGCACCAAGGAGGAGCTGGAGGACCTGCTCTCCTTCTGCGCCGCGACCGGGGTGCGGCCCGTCATCGACGAGGAACTTCCGCTGGACCGCGCCCGCGAGGGCTTCGAACGGCTCGCGTCGGGGGAGCAGTTCGGGAAGATCGTGCTCACTCATTCCTGAGGTCCTCGACCAGAGCGGTCGTCGGGCGGGTCCGGGTGTCCGGGCCCGCCTTTTGCGTGCCCGGCTTGTCAACGCCGGTTGACATGAGGGCGCTGTCAACGTAGGTTGACATCATGACCGAGGCAACCGATCTCGCCGAGCGCGCCGGCGACCGAGATCCGCGGGTCGGACTGCGGGCCGTGGCCGCGCTGCGCAGGCTGCTGGAGCAGCTGGAGGCGGTACAGGTGCGCAGTGCGCGCAATCAGGGCTGGTCGTGGCAGGAGATCGCCGCGGAGCTCGGAGTCAGCAGGCAGGCCGTGCACAAGAAGTACGGGAGGCAGTGATGTTCGAACGCTTCACCAAGGACGCCCGCGAGGTCGTGAAGGGCGCGTTCGTCCACTGCCAAGGCTCGGGTGAACAGACCGTCGGCGCCGAGCACCTGCTGCTCGCCCTTCTCGACCGGGAGGGCAGCCGCGCCTCCTTCGCGCTGGCCGCGCTGGGGCTCGGGGAGCGCAAGGCGTCCGTACGGCAGGAGTTGGAGGAGGCGCGGCGGCGGGGCGGGCTGTCACGGGCCGACTCGGACGCGCTGGCCGGGCTGGGCATCGATGTGTCGGAGATCGTCGCCCGGGTCGAGGAGGTGCACGGAGTCGGGGCGATGTCCGGCGACCCGGAGGACCGCCGCCGGTGGCCGGGACGGCGGCCGGGCTTCGGCCGGGGTGCCAGGAACGTCCTGGAGAGGGCGCTGCGGGTAGCCGTCGGGCACCGCGACCGGTACATCGGGGACGAGCACCTTCTGCTCGCGCTGACCGTCCTGCCCGGGGTGGTGGGAGAGGTGCTCGCGGACCACGGGGTGACGCACGCGTCGGTGACCCGTGTGCTGTACGGCGCGGGAGAGGCGCAGGCCGGCTGAGGCACCGGTCGGCTGAGGCACCGGCCGGATCCCGCCGCCACCCCGGACAGGACGGCCGGCCTTTCGGTGTCCGCCGTCCTGTTCCCGCCGGTCAGGCCTTCGGCGTCCGGCGCTCCGCTCTCGCCCGTCAGGCCTTCGGTGTGCCCAGGAGCGCGCCGATATGGGCCGCTGCCGTGGACAGGTGGCGGCGGGCCTCCCGGAGCTGGGTGGGGGTGACTCCGTGGTCGCGGGCCGCGTCGCGGATGTCGTCGCGGAAGCGGTCCAGGAGGCGGTCCAGGTCGCGGGCCGGGTCGCCGGTGGGGTCCTCGTGGGCCCAGGTGGGTTCGTACTCTGCCGGGAAGTCCTCGGCGGGAGAGACGTAGTGCGCGTCAGGCGGTGTCGTGGCGGCGGGCCTCGGGGCGGCGGGCTTCGGGGCCGGTTCCCCTGATGTGCGGGGGGAGCCCCAGTGCTTGCCGAAGTCGCCCAGCTCCCTGGCCAGTTCGGACAGACCCTCGCGGACGCCCGTCGGCCAGTCGCCCTGGGCGAAGTGGTCCTGCACGCGGTCCTGGACCTGGCGGGCGATGCGCTGCATCTCCTCCTGTGCCTGGGCCCGCGCCCGCGCCTGCGCCTCCTCGGCCTGGCGGCGGGCCCGCTGGGCCTCCTCGCGGGCCCGGCGGCTCTCGTCCTTGGCGCGGCGGGCCTGGTCCTTCCACTCCTGCTTGACCCGGCGCATCTCCTCCTTGGCGGCCCGCCAGGCCTCCTTGTCGCCGAGGTCGCCGTACTCCCCGACGGGGCCCGCGCCGCCCGCCTTCGTGCCCCGGCGGGCCTCGGAGGCGGCCGCGCGCATCTCGCGGCGCAGATCGCCGGCCGCGCCGCGCACGTCGGCCCTGATCTCGGCGGCCAGTTCCGCGACCGACTCGCGGATCTCCAGCTCCAGGTCGGCCAACTCCTCGCTGCGGTCGGCCAGTTCCGCGCGGCCCGCGTCCGTGATGGCGTACACCTTGCGGCCGCCCTCGGTGGTGTGCGTGACCAGGCCCTCGGCCTCCAGCTTGGCCAGCCGGGGGTAGACCGTGCCCGCCGAGGGGGCGTACAGCCCCTGGAAGCGCTCCTCCAGGAGCCTGATCACCTCGTAGCCGTGGCGCGGGGCCTCGTCCAGCAGCTTGAGCAGGTACAGGCGGAGACGCCCGTGGGCGAAGACGGGAGGCATGTCAGAGCACCTTCTTGTCGGTCGTGCCGTCGGCCGGGGCGTCGGCGGCGGGGGCGGTGCCGGGGTCCCGCGGGGCCGCGGAGGGGGCCGAGGGGTCTGTGGGCCGGGCCTCCCGCGGGGTGTCCGCCTCGTCCTCGCGCGGCGGGCGGCGCAGCAGGGCGATCGAGCCGGAGACCGTGGTGGCCCGGAGCCTGCCCGTGCCCGCGCCGAGGCGTCCGGTGATCTTGTGGGCGCCCCACTGGCCGTGCACCCGCAGTCCGTCGAAGGCGTTGGAGATCGTGCCGCTCGCGGTGTTCGCCTCCACCTCGGCGTCCGCCGGGTGCGGCAGGCGGATGGCGATCTCGCCGGAGACGCTGGTGAGGCTGACCTCCGTCGGGCCGTCCGGGTCCAGGTCGACGATCATGGAGCCGCTGACGGAGTCGGCGCGGACGGAGCGGCCGGAGCCCTCGACCACCGTCAGGTCTCCCGAGACCGAGTTGAACCGCAGGTCGCCGGTGACCGCCTGGGCCTCCAGGTTGCCCGACACGGTGTCCGCGCGGACCGGGCCCGAGACGCCGACCAGGGTCGTGTCGCCGGTCACCCCCTTGACCACCGCCGGGCCGCGGATGCCGGAGACGACCGCGCCGGCGCCGACCACGCCCACTTCCACGCGGGTGTCGGCGGGCACCGCCAGGGAGACGACCGCGCTGCGCCGCCAGCCCTTGCGGTCGAGCCACTTGAGGAAGCCCTTCCAGGGCAGGTCCTCGTAGGCCACCGTGAGGGTGCCGTCCTCCTGGGTGACCACGAGGGGCGGGCCTTCGATCTCCGAGATCTCGAGGCGGGCGGAACCTTCGTCCGTGCCCACCACGTTCACCGTTCCGTTGACGATGCGGACCTGGAGGTCGCTCACGCGGGCGTCGAAGGTCAGCTTCTGGGGCTCGTTGACGGACCACTCGGGCATGGGGACTCCTCGGCCTGGCACAGTCACACGACACGTCATATCGCGTCCTCTGGTGAACACGATATATCGTGGCTCGCGGAAGTCAAGGCACCCTTTCGTGTGAGCCCCGGGCTTCCTGCGCCGGGCGTGGGATGCGTTCCTGCGGGCCGTCTTCACGCGCGCGTGGGTCTTCCGCCCCGAGGGCTCCCGCGAAAAAAAGGGCGCCGCCAGGGCGCCCACACCGAGGTGGCTACTCGTCGTCCTCGTCGTCCAACCGGGCCAGCCACGTCGCGAGCCGCTCCACCGGCACCTCGAAGTCCGGATTCAGATCGACGAACGTCCGCAACTGCTCGGCGAGCCACTCGAAGGTGATCTCCTCCTCGCCGCGCCGCTTCTCCAGTTCTTCGATGCCTCGGTCGGTGAAGTACAACTCTTGCTCCTGATGAGGACGGGCTGACGCCGTCGACGTTACTTCTTCAGGGTAGGCGGTACCGTCCCGTCCACACGCCGTTCTCAACCAGCCCCCGGGCATGCCAGGGGCCCGGCACCGAGCAAGAACTCGACACCGGGCCCCTTGCCCAAGGCCTACGCCTCGAAGACCTCACGCACCAGCTGCTCCTGCTCGGCCTGGTGGCGCTTGGCAGAGCCCACCGCCGGGGACGAGGAGTGCGGCCGCGAGATGCGCCGCAGGCGGTCGCCGTGCGGCACGTCCGCGCCGACCGCGAGGTCCAGGTGGTCGATCAGGTTCAGGGCGATGAACGGCCACGCACCCTGGTTCGCCGGTTCCTCCTGTGCCCACAGGTACTTCTCGGCGTTCGGGTACTTCTTGATCTCCGCCTGGAGCTCGGAACCCGGCAGCGGGTACAGCCGCTCGAGGCGGATGATCGCCGTGTCCGTGGCACCGCGCTTGACCCGCTCGGCCTCCAGGTCGTAGTAGACCTTGCCCGCGCAGAAGACGACCTTGCGCACCGCGGCCGGGTCGACCGTCGAGTCGCCGATGACGGGGCGGAACTGGCCCGACGTGAACTCCTCCGTCTTCGACGCGGCGGCCTTCAGGCGCAGCATCGACTTCGGGGTGAAGACCACCAGCGGCTTGTGGTGCGGGTTGTGCACCTGCCACCGCAGGAGGTGGAAGTAGTTCGACGGCAGGGTCGGCATCGCGACCGTCATGTTGTTCTGGGCGCACAGCTGGAGGAACCGCTCGACACGGGCCGAGGAGTGGTCCGGGCCCTGGCCCTCGTAGCCGTGGGGGAGCAGGAGCGTGACGCCGGACGTCTGGCCCCACTTCTGCTCCGCCGCCGAGATGTACTCGTCGACGACCGTCTGCGCGCCGTTGACGAAGTCGCCGAACTGCGCCTCCCACATCACGAGCGCGTCGGGGCGGGCCAGCGAGTAGCCGTACTCGAAGCCCATGACCGCGTACTCGGACAGCAGGGAGTTGTAGACGTTGTAGCGCGCCTGGTCCTCGGCGAGGTACTGGAGCGGGGTGTACTCCTCGCCCGTCTCGCGGTCGATGAGAACCGCGTGGCGCTGGCCGAAGGTGCCCCGCTGGGAGTCCTGGCCGGACAGCCGGACCGGGGTGCCCTCCAGCAGCAGGGAGCCGATGGCCAGGGTCTCGCCCATGCCCCAGTCGATCGTGCCGTCCTCGACCATCGTCGTCCGGCGCTGCAGCTGCGGCAGCAGACGCGGGTGCACGGTGAAGTGGTCGGGGATGTTGACCTGGGACTCGGCGATGCGCTTCACGACCTCCGAGGAGATCGCGGTCGGCACCGCGACCGGGAAGCCGTCCTGCGGCGCCCGGGCGTCGACGACGGCCGGCTGGGACGTGGCCTCGCGGACCTCGGTGAAGACCTTCTCCAGCTGGCCCTGGTAGTCCTGCAGGGCCTGCTCGGCCTCTTCCAGGGTGATGTCGCCGCGACCGATCAGGGACTCGGTGTAGAGCTTGCGCACCGAGCGCTTCTTGTCGATCAGGTCGTACATCAGCGGCTGGGTGAAGGCCGGGTTGTCCGACTCGTTGTGACCGCGGCGGCGGTAGCAGATGAGGTCGATCACCACGTCCTTGTTGAACGCCTGCCGGAACTCGAAGGCCAGGCGGGCGACGCGGACGACCGCCTCGGGGTCGTCGCCGTTCACATGGAAGATCGGGGCCTCGATCATGCGGGCCACGTCCGTGGCGTACATGGAGGAACGCGAGGACTCGGGGGCCGCGGTGAAGCCGACCTGGTTGTTGATGACGATGTGGACCGAGCCGCCGGTGCGGTAGCCGCGCAGCTGCGACATGTTCAGGGTCTCGGCCACCACGCCCTGGCCCGCGAAGGCCGCGTCGCCGTGGATCGCCACCGGCAGGACCGTGAAGTCCGTGCCGCCCTTGTTGATGATGTCCTGCTTGGCGCGGGCGATGCCCTCGATGACCGGGTCGACGGTCTCCAGGTGGGACGGGTTCGCGGCCAGCGAGACCGTGATCTGCTCGCCGTCCAGGCCGGTGAAGGTGCCCTGGGCGCCCAGGTGGTACTTCACGTCGCCGGAGCCGTGCATCGACTTCGGGTCGAGGTTGCCCTCGAACTCGCGGAAGATCTGCGCGTACGACTTGCCGACGATGTTGGCGAGGACGTTCAGGCGGCCGCGGTGGGCCATGCCGATGACGACCTCGTCAAGGCGGGACTCGGCCGCGGAGTCGATCACCGCGTCGAGCAGCGGGATGACGGACTCGCCGCCCTCCAGCGAGAACCGCTTCTGGCCGACGTACTTCGTCTGCAGGAAGGTCTCGAAGGCTTCCGCCGCGTTCAGCCGGCGCAGGATGCGCAGCTGCTCCTCGCGCTCCGGCTTGGAGTGGCCGCGCTCGACCCGGTCCTGGATCCACTTGCGCTGCTTGGGGTCCTGGATGTGCATGAACTCGATGCCGGTGGTGCGGCAGTACGAGTCGCGCAGCACGCCGAGGATGTCGCGCAGCTTCATCATCGACTTGCCGGCGAAGCCGCCGACGGCGAACTCGCGCTCCAGGTCCCACAGGGTGAGGCCGTGCTCGACGATGTCCAGGTCGGGGTGCTTGCGCTGGCGGTACTCCAGCGGGTCGGTGTCGGCCATGACGTGGCCGCGGACCCGGTAGGAGTGGATCAGCTCGAAGACGCGGGCGGCCTTGGTGACGTCGTCGTCGTGGCTGGCGTCGATGTCCTTGAGCCAGCGGACCGGCTCGTAGGGGATGCGCAGCGCCTCGAAGATGTCGTCGTAGAAGCCGTTCTCGCCGAGCAGCAGGTTCGCGACCTGGCGCAGGAACTCGCCGGAGGCGGCGCCCTGGATCACCCGGTGGTCGTAGGTCGACGTGAGCGTCATGACCTTGGAGACGCCGAGCTTGTTCAGGGTGTCCTGGCTGGTGCCCTGGAACTCCGCCGGGTAGTCCATGGAGCCGACGCCCATGATCACGGACTGGCCGGGCATCAGACGCGGCACGGAGTGGACGGTGCCGAGGCCGCCGGGGTTGGTCAGGGAGACCGTGACACCGGTGAAGTCGTCCATCGTCAGCTTGCCGTCACGGGCACGGCGGACGATGTCCTCGTAGGCCTGCCAGAACTCGAAGAAGTTCAGCGTCTCGGCCTTCTTGATGGCCGCGACGACCAGCTGGCGGTCGCCGTTGGGCTTCACCAGGTCGATGGCCAGGCCGAGGTTGACGTGCGGCGGCTTGACGAGGGTCGGCTTGCCGTCCTTCTCGCCGAAGGACCAGTTCATCGACGGCATGGCCTTGATGGCCTGCACCATCGCGTACCCGATCAGGTGCGTGAAGGAGATCTTCCCGCCCCGGGCGCGCTTGAGGTGGTTGTTGATGACGATCCGGTTGTCGAACAGCAGCTTCACCGGGACGGCGCGGACCGAGGTGGCGGTCGGCAGCTCCAGCGAGGCGTTCATGTTCTTCGCGACGGCGGCGGCGGGGCCGCGCAACGTGACCAGCTCCGGGCCCTCGGGGGCCGCGGCGGCCGGGGCGGGGGCGGCCTTCGGCTTCGGCTGGGCCGGCGCCTGTGCGGGCGTCGCCGGCTTGGCCGGGGCCGGGGCCGCGGCCTTCGCCGCGGGAGCCGGGACCTGCGCGGGGGCCGCGGCGGGCTTCGGTGCCGCCGGAGCGGCCGGGGCGGCGGCCTGGGGGGCCGGTGCCGCGGGCTGGGCCACAGGGGCCGTGGTGGTGGTCTCTGCGGCCCCCGCGGCCGCAGTACCCGCCGCAGCCGGGGTGGCAGGAGCGCCCGGCTTGTAATCGGCGAAGAAGTCCCACCAGGCGCGGTCTACCGAATTCGGGTCCTGGAGGTACTGCTGATAGATCTCGTCGACGAGCCACTCGTTCGGACCGAACGCGGCAGCGGGGTTCTTCCCGGCTTGGTCGTCGGTCGAGACGCTCGGGTTACTGGGGGACTGTGGCGACACGGCGGCAACCGCCCTCTTCCGCTTCACAAGGTGATGGACAGCGGAAATAAAGGCTACGCCTCCACAGCCGGGAAGGTCAGGTCGAGCAAGGTCATCGTCGCGTAAGTCACATCGGAAATCTTGTTTCAGGGCTTGATATGGCGGGAAACAAGCGTGGTTCCGCATGGAGGAGGGTGCACCGGTCCCGGCCCGGCGCGCCTTCGTTCGACGGGTGGCGCGGGCCTGCTCCTGATCACACGTGTCCAGCTGCGCGGGAACGGCAGCGACCGTCGTGGATCTTGTGCTTCCGGTTCGGACCCTACGTCAACTCGGGACGGAAGTCAGTCCCGGAAGAGTGACGATGATCCGGCAGCCGCGCTCGGATTCGGCCACACCGATCCGGCCGCCGTGCAGATCCACCGCCCAGCGGGCGATCGCCAGGCCGAGTCCGGTGCCGCCGTCGCTGCCCGGCCCGTGCGGCCGGGTCACCGCGCCCCGGTTGAACCGCTCGAACACCCGGTGCCACTCCGACCGGGGAATGCCGGGGCCCTCGTCCAGGACCTCCAGCTCCAGCGACTCGGGCTGCGGCCCGCGCCGCGCCTTCACCGTCACCCGGCCGTGCGGCGGGCTGTGCTTGACCGCGTTGTCGATCAGGTTGGCGACGACCTGGTGGATGCGCTCGGGATCCGCGTGCGCGGTCAGCTCCGGCGGGGAGACGTCCAGGTGCAGATGGACGTCGGTACGCGTGTGGCTGCCGGAGCCGGAGGCGATGCCCGCGCGCGCCGAGGCCACCATGTTGGCCTCCTTCAGCACGCCCGAGAGGTACGGCCACACCTCGAAGCGCCGCATCTTCAGCGGTACGACGCCGTTGTCCAGCCGGGACAGGTCCAGCAGGGTCTCCACGAGCCGGCCCAGCCGCTCGGTCTGCTTCAGGGCCGTCCGCATGGTCTCCGGGTCGGCCTCGGTGACCCCGTCGACGATGTTCTCCAGCACCGCGCGCAGGCCCGCGATCGGGGTGCGCAGCTCGTGGGAGACGTTGGCGACCAGCTCCTTGCGCTGGCGGTCCTGGGCCTCCAGCTCGTCCGCCATGACGTTGATCGTCTGGGCCAGGTCGCCCAGCTCGTCCCGGCGGCCGTCGCTCACCCGGCGGGTGTAGTCGCCCTCGGAGATCGACCGCGCCACCGCGTTCATCTCGTCCAGCGGCATGGTGAGCGAGTGCGCCACGAACTGCGTGATCAGCAGGGTGGCGATCATGGAGAAGACCGTGATGAAGCGCAGCTCGGTCTTGGTGTGCACCGCGATCATCGACAGACCGGTGGTGATCAGCACCGAGATGACGACGAGCGCGCCCAGCTTGGTCTTGATCGAGAACGGGCGCACGCCGCCCCAGGGATCCTCCCCGGGGCTTCTCCGCGCGGCCTGACGCCCGTCGACGCTCATGGCGTGGGCGTCTCCAGCGCGTACCCGACGCCGTGCACCGTACGGATCCGCTCGGCGCCGATCTTCCGGCGCAGCGCCTTGATGTGGCTGTCGACCGTACGGGTGCCGGAGGCGTCCGCCCAGTCCCACACCTCGGCCAGCAGCTGCTCCCGGGAGAGCACCGCGCGCGGGGTGTTCGCCAGGCACACCAGCAGGTCGAACTCGGTGGGCGTGAGATGGACGTCCTCGGACTTCACCCGCACCCGGCGCTGTGCGTGGTCGATCTCCAGCTCGCCGAGCCGCAGGATGCCGGAGCGCGGGGTGGCCGCGGCCAGCGCCGCCCGCTCCACCCGGCGCAGCAGCACGTGCACGCGTGCGGCCAGCTCCCGCATCGAGAACGGCTTGGTCATGTAGTCGTCCGCGCCGACGCCGAGACCGACCAGCATGTCCGTCTCGTCGTCGCGCGCGGTCAGCATCAGCACCGGCACCGGGCGCTGCGCCTGCACCCGCCGGCAGACCTCCAGGCCGTCGAAGCCCGGCAGCATGATGTCGAGGATCAGCAGGTCGGGCTGCCAGGCCTCGGCCGTGTCGACGGCGGCCGGGCCGTCCGTCGCGGTCTGTACGAGAAATCCCTCGGCACGCAGCCGGGCCGCGATGGCGTCGACGATCGTGGGGTCGTCCTCGACGACCAGCACCCGGCGCTGTGCGCCCGGGGTGGTCGTCGCCGCGCCGCTCTGGGAGGTGTGTGTCTGCTCCATCGCCCGCCCCTGCTTGTTGCTTTCCGGAACCAGTGGGGTGATCCCATGTCTGCGATTGACGCTTGAATGATCCGCGTCAGGGCAGCACATTACGGGGATCCACCGTGCTGTCGCTATCCAGGGCGGACGCCGAGGTGCACGGCGTCCGGAACGCCCCGGGCAACGGGCACCTCTTCGGTACGCACCTGCTGGAACCCGGCATTCCGCAAGGTACCTTCAAATTCCGGAGACGGTTCGGCGGACCACACCGCGAGCACCCCGCCGCAAGTCAACACCCTTGCGCAGGCGGCGAGTCCGGCGGGTGAGTAGAGGGTGTGGTTGCCGTCCGTGACCGTCCAGCCGGGACCGTTGTCGATGTCCAGGCAGAGCGCGTCGAACGTGTCGGATGTCTCATTGACGAACGCCACGAGGTCATCCTGCACGACCTCGGTGCGCGGGTCGGCGAGCGCCGTGGCGGAGACCGCCGCCAGCGGCCCGTCCCGGTGCCAGTCGATGACGGCGGGCTCCCGCTCCACGACGGTGATCCGCCCCCACCCGGGGCTCGCCGCGGCATGTGCGAGTGAGAACCCCACGCCCAGCCCGCCGATCAGCACGTTCGGCTCCGGCCGCCCGTCCAGCGCCCGGTACGCGGCGTCGACCAGCAGCCGCTCCGAGCGGCCGTCGGAGGTGTCCATCAGGAAGCAGCCGTTGGCGATGATCTGCAACAGTGCTCCGTGCCGGCGCAGCACCACCTCGCCGTACGGGCCGTCGCGCCGGTCGAGGATCACGGGGGAGTCGTACACGGCAGTCATGCACCCATCCTCCTTGAACACACCTTGACCTTCACGGGAATTAGAAATGTCGCACTGATGTGCACCCTTTCGGTGCGGGGCGAGGACGCGGCCGGAACGTAGGAGGTTGCTGTGAATCGGCTCTCGCGTGGCGTCGGTCATAGACAGCGGCCCCCGGAAGCCGAAGGGTTGGGGCAGAACGGAAGGAGTGCCACAGCGTGGAACGGACCGCGACGGGCCCTGCGGCGGCCGCGTCCCCGCCCCTGACGGGCGCGCCCTTTCCGGACGGCCTCGGCGCCGTCCCGGTGCCCGCGATCGCGGACCTGCTGGACGGCGTGCCACGCCAGCGGCACGCCACGCCCCTCGCTCCCGCTCCCGGACCCGCCCCCGTCGAAGGGCGTCCGGCCGCACCGCTCCCGCTCTCGCTCCCCTTTCCGCTCTCGGTTCCGCGGCTGTGGCGGCTGCTGCCCACCCCCGCGGGCACCCCGTTCACCTTCGCCTACATGGCCGTCCTGGCCGTCACCTCCGTGTTCGCGACCCTGGCCGACCCCGCCCTGGTGCAGGCCCTCTACCAGGACTCCAGCACGGACGTGGCCCACCTGGTGCGCACACCCGCGGTGGTGCTGCTGGCGAGCGCGCTGTGGATCGCGGGCGGTGTCCTCTCGCCGTACGCGGTGGCGTTCGTGCTGGTGCTCACCGCGCTGGAGCGGCGGATAGGGGGCGCGCGTGCGGCCTGCGTCTTCCTCGCCGGGCACGTCCTGGCCACGCTCGCCACCGAGATCCCCGTGGGCCTCGCCGTCCTGGTCGGCCACCTTCCGCCCACCTCACTGCACCGCCTCGACTACGGCATCAGCTTCGGCGTGGCAGGCAGCATCGGCGCCCTGTCGGGCCTCCTGCGTCCCTGGCTCCGCTGGCCCCTTCTCGCCCTGACGGCCGCCGAACTCGTGAGCGACCTGATCGCCTTCGTGGACCCGATGACGAACTGGGGCCACCTGATCGCGCTGACGATAGGTGTGGCGAGCTGGCCTTTTGTACGCCGGTGGGTTGACGCGCCCCGATAGGGGCGCGGGACTGTACCGATGTGCGGCTCCGCCGCGCGGGCGCGCGAAAGCGCCGCGCACCCGCACCCTCACCCGCGAACGCACCTTCCACGGCACCCCCTTGGGCGAACGTGATCGCTGAGAGCGAACAGACAAGGGGAACACCAGCCCTCCCCTCAACGGTTGAGTCGGCATAGCTCAACTTGACTGCCGAAGGGGAGATCATGGCTACTGAGTCACCGGCGTTCACGCTCGTCCTGCCCGTGCTGCCGCTCGACGACGAGGTCGTGCTGCCCGGCATGGTGGTTCCGCTGGACCTGAGCGACGCCGAGGTACGGGCCGCGGTGGAGGCCGCGCAGGCCGCCGCCCGGTCGGAACCGGGCAAGCCCAGGGTGCTGCTGGTGCCCCGCATCGACGGCACGTACGCGAAGACCGGTGTGCTGGGCACGGTCGAGCAGGTCGGCCGGCTGGCCGACGGTGACCCGGGGGCTCTGATCCGCGGCCGGAGCCGGGTGCGCATCGGCGCCGGCACCACCGGTCCCGGCGCGGCCCTGTGGGTCGAGGGCGCCCGCATCGACGAGAGCGTGCCGGACCCGCTGCCGGGCCAGGTCGCCGACCTCGTCAAGGAGTACAAGGCGCTCGCCACCGCCTGGCTGAAGAAGCGCGGCGCCTGGCAGGTCGTGGACCGCGTCCAGGCCATCGACGACGTCGCCGCGCTCGCCGACAACTCCGGATACTCGCCGTTCCTGACCATCGAACAGAAGGTCGAACTGCTGGAGACCGCCGACCCGGTGGCCCGGCTCAAGCTCGCCGCACAGCAGCTCCGCGACCACCTCGCCGAGCAGGAGGTGGCCGAGACCATCGCCAAGGACGTCCAGGAGGGCGTCGACAAGCAGCAGCGCGAGTTCCTGCTGCGCCGCCAGCTGGAGGCCGTCCGCAAGGAACTGCGCGAGCTGAACGGCGAGCAGGACGGCGAGGAGTCCGACGACTACCGCGCCCGCGTCGAGGCCGCCGACCTGCCGGAGAAGGTCCGCGAGGCCGCGCTCAAGGAGGTCGACAAGCTGGAGCGGTCCAGCGACCAGTCCCCGGAGGGCTCCTGGATCCGCACCTGGCTGGACACCGTCCTGGAGATGCCCTGGAACGAGCGGACCGAGGACGCCTACGACATCCAGGGCGCCAAGGCGGTCCTGGACGCCGAGCACGCGGGCCTTCAGGACGTGAAGGAGCGCATCACCGAGTACCTCGCGGTGCGCAAGCGGCGCAGTGAGCGCGGGCTCGGCGTCATCGGCGGCCGGCGCGGCGGTGCCGTACTGGCCCTGGTGGGTCCGCCCGGCGTCGGCAAGACCAGCCTCGGTGAGTCGGTCGCGCACGCCATGGGCCGCAGGTTCGTCCGCGTCGCCCTCGGCGGCGTCCGCGACGAGGCCGAGATCCGCGGCCACCGCCGTACCTACGTCGGCGCGCTGCCCGGCCGGATCGTGCGGGCCGTCAAGGAGGCCGGGTCGATGAACCCGGTGGTCCTGCTGGACGAGATCGACAAGGTGGGCTCCGACTTCCGCGGCGACCCGGCCGCGGCCCTGCTCGAGGTCCTGGACCCGGCGCAGAACCACACCTTCCGGGACCACTACCTGGAGGTCGAACTCGACCTGTCGGACGTGGTGTTCCTGGCCACCGCCAACGTCCTGGAGGCCATCCCGGAGGCGCTCGCCGACCGTATGGAGATCGTCCGCCTGGACGGCTACACCGAGGACGAGAAGGTCGTCATCGCCCGCGACCACCTGCTCCCGCGCCAACTGGAGCGGGCGGGACTCGGCAGGGAAGAGGTCGTTCTGGAGGAGAGCGCCCTGCGCAAGCTGGCCGGCGAGTACACGCGCGAGGCGGGTGTCCGCACCCTGGAGCGCTCGATCGCACGCCTGCTGCGCAAGGTCGCGGCCCAGCACGAACTCGGCGAGCGGGAGCTGCCGTTCACCGTGAGGGACGCCGACCTGCGCGATCTGATCGGGCGCCCGCACCACGTGCCGGAGTCCGCCCAGGACCCGGCCGAGCGCCGTACGTCGGTCCCCGGTGTGGCGACCGGTCTCGCGGTCACCGGCGCGGGCGGCGACGTGCTCTACGTGGAAGCCTCCCTGGCCGACCCGGAGACGGGCGCCGCGGGCCTGACCCTGACCGGTCAGCTCGGTGACGTGATGAAGGAGTCGGCGCAGATCGCGCTGAGCTTCCTGCGCAGCCACGGAGCCGAACTGGAGCTGCCCGTGGGCGACTTGAAGGACCGGGGTGTGCACATCCACTTCCCGGCGGGCGCGGTCCCGAAGGACGGCCCGAGCGCCGGCGTCACGATGACGACGGCCCTGGCGTCCCTGCTCTCCGGCCGCCTGGTCCGCACGGACGTCGCCATGACCGGCGAGGTCTCGCTGACCGGCCGGGTGCTGCCCATCGGCGGCGTGAAGCAGAAGCTGCTCGCCGCCCACCGCGCCGGGGTGACCACCGTGATCATCCCCAAGCGCAACGAACCCGACCTGGACGACGTCCCGGCCGAGGTGCTGGACAAGCTCGACGTCCACACCGTGACCGACGTCCGCCAGGTCCTGGAACTGGCACTCGCGCCCGCGACGAACGGCGCGACGCCGGAGGTTCCCCTGGCGGCGTGACGGACGCCACGGGATGAGTGAAGGCCCGGGTCCCCTGAGGGAGACCCGGGCCTTCGCCCTGTGCGCGTACAGCAATCCGCGCACCGCGCCCATATCGGCACAGGTCGATAGAATTCAGGCGTGAGTTGGCCCCCCAAGACCCCCTCCGGTCTGATCGGGGCCGAGATCGCGGGCTACCAGGTGGAGCGCGAGCTCGGTCGTGGGGGCATGGCCGTCGTCTACCGCGCCAGGGACCTGCGCCTCGGCCGGACGGTCGCCCTCAAGCTGCTCGCCCCCGAGTACACCAGGAACGACGCCTTCCGCCGCCGTTTCGCCCAGGAGTCCCGGGTGGCCGCCGCCATCGACCATCCCAACATCGTCCCCGTCTTCGAGGCCGGCGAGTTCGACGGGCTCCTCTACATCGCCATGTGCTACGTCTCCGGGCAGGACCTGCGCGCCCTGATCGACCAGGAGGGCCGGCTGCCGGTGCCGGTCGCGCTGCGCATGACGGCCCAGCTGGCGTCCGCCCTGGACGCGGCCCACGCGCGCGAGCTGGTGCACCGGGACGTCAAACCCGGCAACGTCCTGGTCGCCAAGGTCGTCGACAGCGATCACCCCGAGCACGTGTATCTCACCGACTTCGGACTGGCGAAGAAGTCGCTGTCGCTCACCGGGTTCACCACCGCGGGCGAGTTCGTCGGCACCCTCGACTATGTGGCGCCCGAGCGGATCGCCGGGCGCCCGGTGGACGGCCGGGCCGACCTGTACAGCCTGGCCTGCGTGGTCCACGAGATGCTCGCGGGCGCCCCGCCCTTCCAGCGGGAGGACCAGCTGGAACTGCTGTGGGCCCACCAGTACGACCCGCCGCCCCCGCTCAGCAAGGAGCGGCCGGACATCCCCGCCGCCGTCGACGACGTACTGATCAAGGCCCTGGCGAAGGCCCCCGGCGACCGTCACGGCACCTGTCTGGAGTTCGTCGCGGCCCTGCGGGACGCCGTCGCCGACCGCGTTCCCCGCCGCCGTACGCCGACCGTGGTGGACCGTGTTCCGCCACCGGATCCCCCTGCCTGGGCCCGGCCGCTCCTCGGCTGACCCGCGCAATTTGAGCGGCTTTTACCCGACGCCTGTGAGTGCGTCAAGTCCCGAGTCCTCGGAACG
The DNA here is from genome assembly GCF_053598315.1 of Streptomyces sp. NPDC001153. Taxonomy (NCBI): domain Bacteria; kingdom Bacillati; phylum Actinomycetota; class Actinomycetes; order Kitasatosporales; family Streptomycetaceae; genus Streptomyces; species Streptomyces sp. NPDC001153. The sequence continues at coordinate 144,523 of NZ_JBSFJZ010000022.1, read as the reverse complement.
TGACCCCGATTTCCCGTTCGGGCTTACTTGAAGCACGGCCTCACCGGAAAGGAAATGAGGCGGTCCGGGGGACGGAAATCCTCCGGAAATCCCCGGTAATCCTCTCGGGAAATCCTCACAGCAATGGGAGAAAGCTCATGACTCGTAATGTTCACACCCACGACGACGCCCGTGCGAAGCGCCGAGGTCTCCGTTTCGCGACCCTCGCCGCCTCCGCCGCACTGGTCACCGGAGGTGTCCTCCTCCCCGTCTCCGGCGCGATGGCGGCCCCGATGCCCACGTCGACCGTGGCCTTCGTCCATGGCGGCGGTGCCGGTGGCGCCGGTGGTGACGGCGGTGGCGGCCTGGTCGGCGGCGGCGGTGGCGCCGGTGGATCCGGTGGCGGCAGCGTCCTCGGCACCGGCGGTGCCGGCGGCAAGGGCGGTAACGGCGGCGACGGCGTCCTGGCCGGCGGTGGCGGCGGTGGCGGCGGTGGCGGCGGCGAAGGCGTCATCGGCGGTAGGGGCGGCGACGGCGGCAACGGCGGCTTCGGCATCCTCTCCGGCGGTGGCGGCGGCAGCGGCGGTGGCGGGGGCGACGGCACCCTCCTCGGCGGCCAGGGCGGCAACGGCGGCAAGGGCGGCAACAGCATCTTCAACGGCGGCAACGGCGGGAAGGGCGGCAAGGGCGGCTTCGGCGGTCTCCTCGGCGGCGCCGGTGGGTCCGGCGGGGCCGGTGGCGCCAGCTTCTTCTGACCGTCTCCCCCGACCGTCGACGGGGTGGAGGCCGTCAAGGCCTCCACCCCCTCTCCGAAACCCTCACGCCACTTTCTTCGAACTGAATTTCTTTGAGCTGAATCGAACCGAATCGAACCGGAACGGAGATCCCGATGTTCATCAACCCCTCCCGGCGTCCCATCCTCCTCGCGGCGGCCTCCGTGGCGCTCGTCACCGTCACCGCGTGCGGCGCCCAGGCAGCCACCCACACGGCCCCGGCCCCCACCGGCTACACGGCCCTGGCCCACCGGTCCGGGCACTGCGGCGAGGGGGGTGAAGGCGGCAAGGGCGGCGCGCCCGGCCAGCCGGGTCAGCCGGGCGAACCCGGCAAGCCAGGCTGCTTCTCGCTCCACGACCTGCCTGACAAGCCGAAGTCGGAACTCTCCCTGGCGGACCGCGCACGGATCGCGCTGACCGTGCTGACCGGCCGGGCGACCAAGGCCGAAGTGGCCAAGAAGTACAAGATCTCGGAGAAGGAGGTCGACACATGGGAGCGTCAGGTTCTGAACGGCGACTGGCTCGGACTTCTGGACGGCGTCACGTGAGAAAGGGAAATCTCATGCGCAGGAATTCCTGGAAATTCGGTATCGGCCTCGCGGTCTCGACCGTGGTGATCGCCGGGGGTGCGACGGCCCCGGCCGCGATGGCCGACACCGGCCCCGTCGGCAGCGGATCGGGCAGCGGCCCGCCCAGCCTGAGCAGCGTCCATGTGGGCAACGGCAGCGTCCGCATCGGCGACTCGATCTGCGCGGGCAACTGCAACGGTACCGTCAACGGCGCCAAGGGCGCGGACGGCGGCATCTGCGCCGGGCTCTGCAACGGCAGCGCCAACGGCGGCGACGGCACCGCCGGCGCACCGGGCCGGGCCGGCGGCAGGGGCGGCAACGGCGGGATCTGCGTCGGCGTCTGCTCGGGCAGTGTCAACGGCGGCAACGGCGGGAACGGCGGCGACGCGGTGGGCACGGGCGACGGCGGGAACGGCGGGCGGGGCGGCAACGGCGGGATCTGCCTCGGCGTCGGCTGCGAGACCAGCGGCAACGGCGGCCGCGGGGGCAACGGTGGCAACGGCTGACTCAGCCGGCGGCCTGGGCCAGCGACTGCTCCGCCCACACCGTCTTGCCGACCCGGTCGTGCCGGGTGCCCCAGCGTTCGGCGAGCTGGGCGACGAGCAGCAGGCCCCGGCCGCCCTCGTCGAAGATGCGGGCGCGCCGCATGTGCGGGGTGGTGCCGCTGGAGTCGTACACCTCGCAGATCAGCGTCGAGTCCTGGTGGATCAGCCGGAGCTGGATGGGCGGGCGGCCGTAGCGCATCGCGTTGGTGACCAGCTCGCTGACCATCAGCTCGGTGGTGAACGCGGCCTCGTCCAGCCCCCACGCGGACAGCTGGTCGCAGGTCAGCCGGCGGGCCCGGGAGACGTCCGTCCAGTCGCTCCGCAGCTCCCAGGCGGCGACCCGGTCCTCGTGCAGGACCCGGGTGCGGGCGACGAGCAGGGCGATGTCGTCGTCGGGGCGGTGGGTCAGCAGCTCGGTGAGCACATGGTCGCAGACCGCGTCCAGCGAGGGCGCCGGCCGGACCAGCGCGGCGAACATCTTGTCCAGCGCCTCGTCGATGTCGTGGTCGCGGGCCTCGAACAGCCCGTCGGTGTACAGGGCGAGCATGCTGCCCTCGGGCAGTTCGGCCTCGATGGCCTCGAACGGCAGCCCGCCGAGCCCCAGCGGCGGCCCCGCGGGTACGTCGAGGAAGCGCACGGCACCGTCCGGAGTGACCACGGCGGGCGGCGGGTGGCCGGCCCGGGCCAGGGTGCACCGGCGGGAGACCGGGTCGTAGACCGCGTACAGACAGGTGGTGCCGATGCCGCCGGCGGTCTCGGCGGCCGGGTCCGTGCTGCCCTCGTCGGCGGCGAGCCGCAGCACCAGGTCGTCGAGGTGGGTGAGGAGTTCGTCGGCCGGCAGATCGACGTCGGCCAGGGTGCGCACGGCGGTGCGCAGCCGGCCCATCGTGGCCGAGGCGCGGATGCCGTGGCCCACCACGTCGCCCACCACGAGCGCCACCCTGGCCCCGGACAGCGGGATCACGTCGAACCAGTCGCCGCCCACCCCGGCCCGGGTCGCGGCGGGCAGATAGCGCGTGGCGATCTCCAGGGCCGCCTGGTCGGGCAGCGTGTGCGGCAGCAGGCTCTGCTGCAGGGCCATGGTGGTGGTGCGGGCCCGTGTGTAGGTGCGGGCCTGCCGGATGCCGGCGGCCGCCTTGGCCGTGAACTCCTGGGCCAGCCGCAGGTCCTCCGGGCCGAACGGCTCCCGGCCGGGGCGCCGGCCGAACAGCGCCACCCCGAGCGTGCTGCCCTGGGCGAGCAGCGGCACCGCCAGCAGTGAGCGGGCGCCGGACGCGCGCAGCCATGCCGCGCCCGGGTCCACCGCCGCCCACTCGGCGACGAGCGGGTCCGCCGTGTCGTACAGCAGTGGCCGGCCCGCCGTCAGACACCGGACCGGAGGCGAGTCCGGCGGGCAGACGACCGCCTCGCCGACGCCGCTGCCGTAGGCCGGTCCGACGCCGTCGGGCATGGCGCGCAGCGCGGCGCGGCGCAGGACGACCGGGCCGGGCTGCGGGGCGGGTTCCTCGCCCGCGTCGCAGGGGGCGTCGAGCAGGTCGACCGCCATGACGTCGGCGAGCCGGGGGACGGTGACCTCGCCGAGCTCCTGCGCGGCGCGGGCCTGCTCGGAGGCCGTGCCGACGCGCGAGCCGCTCTCGCCCGAGGGGCGCTGCCGGGCGGCGGTGTCCTGCGCGGGCGGCTGCGTGGACAGACAGACGGCACGCACCCGGCCGTCGGCGTCCTTCAGCGGGGTGAGCGCGGCGGCGCGGCCCAGTTCCGCGCCGAGCCGGGCCCGGGCCTCCTGCGGCCGGCCGGTCTCCAGCGCGAGCCGCATCGACCGGTCGGCCTCCTCGCTCGCGCCGCCGGGCATGATGTGCGGCAGCCGCAGTCCGCGCATCGCGGCCTCCGGCAGGGCGAGGGCGTGCTCCATCCGCCGGTTGGCGCGCACGAGCCGCAGCTCGGCGTCGAAGATGGCCAGCGGGAAGGGGGACTGGAGGAAGGTCCACTCCTCCAGGGGCTCGCCCCGGGGCGGCTGCGCGCGTGCCGTCACGGCGCTCACCACGAGCCAGTCCGTGACTCCGGTGTCCGAGGTCCGGCGGTGCGCGAGCACGCCCAGCTCCAGCAGCCGGCCGTCGCGGTGCCGCAGCGGGACGGTGCCGTTCCAGCGGTCCCGGCCGGCGACGATCCGCCGGGCCGCGGAGCCGTCGGTGGCGAGGAGCGCCGTGGCGGGCCGTCCGACGACGGCCGGTGAGTCGTAGCCGAGCAGCCGCTCGGCGCCTTCGCTCCAACCGGTGAGAATGCCCTGTTCATCGATGGTGGCCGTGGCCGTGTACGTCGACTGTCGCTCCGGTCGCTCCATCGCCGCTCATCTCGCCCTTGTCGCCCTTGCTCGGCAGGCTCTCCTGACCAGCATGATCCCGGGCGGCGCGGAGCACCAACGCAGGGCCGCGGGAAGAAAACCGCGGTCGTCCGCAACCGGCCGGGGGCTTCCCGGTATGAAGGAGACAAATGCCCATATTGCGGCATTACCCATCCTGCTGGGGGGTGACAACAGGGAGGACTCGATGACCGGCGTCACGGTCCGGCCGCATCCGCGCCGAGCTCGGCCACACCGGTACGGCCGAGCTGACGCGGATCGCGATCTCCCTGGGTCTGTGCGGGCTCAGCCGTTGGCCAGGGCCTGCACCCGGTCCAGGGCCCCGTTGAACTTGTCGTGGTCGCCGACGGCCGGGCCGGAGGAGGTGTACTGCCACATCGTGTAGTACGACCAGCCGGCCGGCAGCGTCCCCGGGTCCGAGGCGTAGCGGGCGATCCACAGCGGGTTGTTCGCCGCGAAGCCGCCGTAGTTGCCGGTGCAGTCGCTCCACCAGCTGGTCGCCGTGTAGATCACGGCGTCCCGGCCGGTGAGGGACTTGTAGGTGTTCAGGAAGTCGGCGATCCAGCCGACCATCTGGCTCGCCGACTTGCCGTAGCACTCGGCGCCGTACGGGTTCCACTCGATGTCGAGCGCGCCGGGAAGGGTCTTGCCGTCCCTGGACCAGCCGCCCCCGTGGCCGACGAAGTAGCTCGCCTGGGCGGCGCCGCCGGCGGTGTCCGGGGTCGCGAAGTGGTAGGCGCCGCGGATCATGCCGATGTTGTACGAGCCGTTGTACTGCTGGGCGAAGTACGGGTTCGTGTAGTACGTGCCTTCCGTCGCCTTCGTGTACGCCCAGCGCACCCCGCTGTTCCACAGGGTCGACCAGGCGACGTTGCCCTGGTAGCCGGCGACGTCCACGCCCTCGGTCTGGGTGACGGCACCGAGGGCGGGGGTGCCGTGCCGGCCGTCGTGCGCGGGCACGCCCATGCCCATGTGGGCGGAGCCGCGGGCGGGCGCGGTCGCGGCGCGGGCGGAGGTGAGGGGGAGGGTGAGGGGGAGCGCCGCGAGCAGGGCCGTGACCAGGACGGCGAGGGGACGCGGGCGGAGGGAGCGGGCGGAGCGGTCGGAGCCGGGTCTGCGCACGGGCATGACGTGCCTCCGGGGAGTGGGGTGGGGAGAACGTGGCTGTGACCGTGTACCGGATGCCGCACTGGCGTGGGCATGCCATTGATGTGCCTGGTAGGGAAGCTACGCACGTAGATACGACGGGGGAAGGGGGTCCGGGCTCCGCCGTTGGTCTAGCCCTGCGAAATACTTACAGAGCTGCGGCAATGACGACTTTTGGCAGAAACTTTCAGGATCGCGAAACCGAGCAGGGGTGCTGACGTGCACGAGGACGGAAACGGCGACGCACATCGCGCCGCCCAGAAGATGACGCCCAGTGGTGCAGACCAGGAATTCCTGGCACTGGAACGGGAGTTGACCGTGCTGCTCCGCCGGGCCCGGGCCAACCAGGGCGAGATGGCCCGCGAGGTCCATCCCGACCTGGAGTCCTCCGCGTACGGCCTGCTCATCCGCCTGGACGAGTGCGGCGGCCAGCGGGCCACGGACCTCGCCGCCTACATCGGCGTCGGCAAGGCCACCATGTCCCGCCAGCTGCGCGCCCTGGAGGAGCTCGGCCTGATCGCCCGCGAACCCGACCCCGCCGACGGCCGCGCCTGGCTCGTCACCCTGACCGAGGAGGGACGCGGCCGGGTCGGCAAGGTCCGCGAGGCGCGCCGCGCCCGCTACGTCCGGCAGCTCGCCCACTGGGACCGCCGTGAGGTCGCCGAACTCGCCCGCCTCCTGAACCAGTTGAACGGCGTCATGGAGAAGTAGGGCACCCGGAAGGGCCCGAGCGCTCACGGCCGGAAACGGCGAGGGGCTCTCGGCCGGAATCGGCATGAGGCGCACGGCCGGAATCGGCGAGAGGCGCACGGCCGGAAACGGCGAGGGGCTCACAACTGCGCGTAGACCACCGTCGCGTCGTCGTGCGTCTTGCTCCGGCCCAGGAACGCCCGCTCCTCGCGGTCCGCCGCCTCCAGCTCCCGCACCCGCTCCACCAGGGACCGGGCGCCCTCCTTCGCGACCGTCTCGAACAGGGCCTGCCAGTCGCCCTCGTGGAACTTCTCCGTCCAGCGGGTCGCACCGTCCGTCAGCGCGGCCAGGGCGCGGACCTCGCCCCGAGGCACGGTGCCGGTGACCGCGCGGGCGGCCACCGAGGGATCGGCGGCGGCCGTGAAGAAACCGCCCTCCTTGTTGCGCAGGGTGGCGTCCACCAGGGCGTCGGTGGCGAGCGCGGAACGCGGGAGGCGGGCCAGCCGGTCGTCGAGGACCGGGGTGACCGTGCCGTCGGGGCCCTGCAGCAGCAGCGCGGAGTCGGACAGCACCAGGTACTCGACGGTGCCGGCGGACCAGCGGGCCAGGGCGACAGTCGCCTGGGGGGTTCGCGGGTGAGAAAGTTCACAGGTCTGCGCGTGGGCCTCGGCGGTGCGGCCGATCGCCCGCGAGAGAATCCCCGGGAGCGTCAGATCTCCGCGCGAAACGGTCAGTTCGGTCAGCGCGCCGCCGAGCCGGGCGGTGAACCAGGGGACGGAATGCAGACACCCCGTCTCACCCCGCGGCGGAGTCACCCCGTCCAGGACGATTACACAACCTCCCTGTCCGGAGGCGGGTAGTCCGACAGCGGCGAAGTCCTCGTTGGGTCGGTTCGCGTCGCCGGGTTCCGAAACGAGATCAGTTCGCATTCGGCCAGTCTGCACGAGGCCTTCACAGGATGCGCCAAAGGCTGGCAACCGCCGCCGAATTGGCACGACTCCGCAGGTCAGGCGCCTGATTTGGCATGGAATGATCCACTCCGGCAAGGCGTGGTGGCGAATACTGCCAAAGCCTGCCCCGCGCGTCCAACCGGCATGCCGCACGGCAGCGCCCCACGCGCCACGGGAACTTGCCCGCCAACTCCCCTCCGATGTTCACTCCTTCGGGTGGCGGGTCAGGTGATGCGCGACCACTGCTCACCGGCGCTGGGAGGGTCGGGAACCGTACGAACCGGGTGTACGCACCACTTGGCACCGATATGACGGGGCGCCACCCGGACCCTGGGTAGACGAGTTCAGGAATGCGAGCACCGGTGCAGATGAAGCGGCCTCGGCGCACAGGCAGGCAGACGGACCCCACGGGGACCGCCCAGCAGACCCCCGTGGGCACCGGCCGCCCCACCCATGTGCGCACCCGGCTGATCGTCGCCGTCGCCGTGGTGGCCGCCGCGGTCGCGGGAGCCGGCGCGCCCTCCGTGCTCACCGGATCCCAGGACGTCAGCGACTCCCAGGACCTGGTGACGCTGGCCGCCCGCACCCAGGACGCCCTCGCCCTCGCGAACTCCCTCGCCGACGAGCGCGACGAGGTCACCTCCTACATCGCCGCGGGCCGCCCCAGGTCCAAGGCCCCCTCCGAGGACCGCAGCGCCCGCGTCGACCGGCAGGTCGAGGACCTGCGCGCCGAGGAGGACACCCCGGCGAGCCTGCGCGGCGACCTCGACGGCATCGCCGCCGTCCGCCGGGCCGCCCTCACCGGCCAGAGCACGGCCCTCCAGGCCCACCAGGCGTACTCGGCGGCCATCACCGAGCTGCACCGGATCGCCGAGCAGCTCGCCGACCAGACGCCTCCGCGGGCCGGCTCCGGCGCCCACGCGCTCGCCGAGCTGGACACCGCCGTCCAGCAGTCCGCCGCCGCCCGCGGCCTGCTGCTCGCGGCGCTGAACGTGCCGTCCTCCACCCGGACGGTGATCAGCCCCGTCACCGGCCTGCCCACCACGACCTCCACCACCTCCGAGGCCGACAGGAAGCAGCGCGACGCTCTGTCCGCCGCCGCCCAGCAGGCCCGGCTGCGCGCCGACGCCGCCCTCGCCGACTTCCGCGCCACCGCCCCCAAGGCGGCCGTCGACTCCTACGACTCCACGGTCACCGGCACCGACGTCAACTCGGCGGAGAAGTACCTCGCCACGCTCACCGGCCGGCCGACGCTGGCCGACAGCGAGCTGACCACCAGCACCAAGAAGCTGGACGCGGCCCTGTCCGCGCGCGTCGACCTGATGCGCGGCGCGGAATCGGCCCTCTACGAGCACCGCACCAAGGACCTGGCGAAACTCCGCGACGACGACGTCACGGCGCTGGAGATCCGCATCGCCGTGCTCGGCGCGCTGATGCTGGTCGCGGTGGGCCTCGCCACGGCCATGGCCCGCACCCTGACCCGCCCCCTGTCGGTGCTCCGCCGCGGCTCGGCCCGCCTGGCGGAGTCCGGGGACCCCGCCGGCCAGGAGCCGATCGCCTTCACCGGCCGCAACGACGAGTTCGCCCAGGTCGTCCGCTCGGTCAACGCCCTGCACGCGCACGCGGTCGCCCTGCGCGAGCAGACCATCGCCGCGGGCGAGCGGGTCGCCACCCTGGAGACGGACCGCAAGCACCTGGTCGGCCAGCGGCAGAAGATGGCCGACGCCCGCGAGGCCCTCCAGGCCGAGCTGATGCAGTCGGCCGACATGCTGGAGCGGATGCGCACCAGCATCGGCGGTACGTTCGTCAACCTGGCCCTGCGCACCCTCGGCCTGGTCGAACGCCAGCTCGCGGTCATCGAGGGCCTGGAGGAACGCGAGCAGGACCCCGAGCGGCTCGCCACGCTCTTCAAGCTGGACCACTTCGCCACGGTCATGCGCCGCCACAGCGAGAACCTCCTGGTCCTGGCCGGCGCCGAGCACGTCCAGCAGCACCACGGCCCGGTGCCGCTGGTCGACGTGGTCCGGGCGGGCGTCAGCGAGATCGAGCGCTACGAGCGGGTCCGTATCGCGGCCCTGCCCCCGCACGCGCACGTGGCGGGCTTCGCAGCGGACGACCTCTCCCATCTCCTGGCCGAACTGATGGAGAACGCCACCTCGTTCTCCCCGCCGGAGATGCCCGTCGAGGTCTCCGGCTGGCTGCTGGAGAGCGGCGAGGTCATGCTCTCCGTCCAGGACGAGGGCATCGGCATGGCGGCCGACCGCATGGACCGCCTCAACGTCCGCCTGGCCGACTTCGACCCCGAGTCCGCCTACGACCACGAGGGCGACGCCGGTCTCGGCCTCGGCCTGTACGTCGTCGCCCGCCTCGCCCACCGCCACGGTGTCCGTGTGCAGCTGCGCGAGCAGAAGCAGGGCGGCGTCGCGGCGGTCGTCGTCCTGCCGGCCACCCTCCTCGCCGATGCCCTGCCCCCGCAGACCTCGTCCGGAAGCACCACCGGCACCTTCTCCCTCCCCGGCGCCGACGCCGAGGCCAACTCCAACGTCCTCCACGCCCGCACCAAGGACACCGACCCACTGGTGGCCCTCGCAGAACAGGCACTCCGGGACACCACGACCTCGGACGGTACGGCCGTGGCCTCGGACGGTGCGGCCATGACTTCGGGTGGTTCGGCCACTGATTCCGGCGGTCGGGCCGGCGATTCCGGCGGTGCGGCCACTGTCCCGGGCAGTGCGGCCATGCTCTCGGGTGGTTCGGTCACCGACCCGGGCGGTTCGGCCACCGATTCCGGGGGGCGGGCCGACGACTACGGCAGTCCGGTCACGGCCTCCGGCGGTGCGCCCACGGTGTCGGGCGGTGCGCCCATGGTCTCGGGTGGTTCGGCCGCCGACTCGGGCGGTCGGGCCGGCGACTCCGGCGGTCAGGCCACCCATTCCCGCGGTTCGGCCGCGGTCTCCGGCGATCGGGCCACGACCTCGGGCGGTCCGGCCATCGATTCCGGCGGTCGGCCCACCGACTCCCGCGGTCCGGTCACGGCCTCTGGCGGCTGGCCCACCGACTCGACCGGTGCGGCCACCGACTCCCGCGGTTCGGGCGCCGCCCCCGGCGGTCCGGCCGATGAGATCGACAGCCCGGCGCAGCCGACGGTCGTGACGCCTGCGGGGGAGACCGCGACCGCCTTCGGCACGTTCGCCGAGGAGACCGCCTCCGCCGAACGGGCCGGGGAGACGGAGGGTGCCTTCACCGGACGGGCCGGGGAGACGGCGGGCGCCTCCGCCGCACCGGCCGGTGAGACGCACAGCGGCTTCGGCGGGCCGGGTGCTCAGGCGGAGGGCGCGGTGTGGGATGCGTTCGGCGGCCGGGCCGGAAAGCCGGTGGAGCAGGCGGTGCATGAGCAGGCCGGCCCGGCCGCCCAGGACGCGGAGACCCGCCCGAAGGCCCCGGCGGAGACGTTCGCCGAGACGACGATGGAGCTGCTGCTCCCGGACCTGACGCAGCCCCCCATGGTCCCGGCGGCCGCCGCCGGCGAGGACGCCCCACAGGGGCCACCCGCACCCGGCCACGAAATCCCCGCCGAAGGCGAGGCCGAGGCGGAGGAGCAGGTCACCAGCAAGGGCCTCCCCAAGCGCACACCCAAGATCACCGTACCGACCCAGGCCCCACGCCAGCGGACCCGCTCTGTGGACGCCGAAGCCCTCCGCAGGAGGCTGGGCGGCTTCCGCCAGGGCGCCCAGGCCGGCTACCGCGACGTAGAGGCAGAGATCACAGCACGTACCGAAAACGCCACGGGGGGCACAGCCGAGGAGGCAAGCAGTTGACCGCGCCCAGTACCTCCAGTACCTACGGACTGAGCAGTGAAGCCCGCAACCTGCACTGGCTGCTGACCAACCTGGTCGAGGAAGTCCCCGGCATCCAGTCCGTCGCCGTGGTCTCCTCGGACGGTCTCCTGCTCCTCTCGTCCGACCCGGGTCACACCGAGCAGTCCCGCAAGGCCCGCCCGGCGAAGGGCCCCCGCGGCTCCTCCGCAGACCTCGCCACCATCGTCTCCGGCATCGGCAGCCTCACCGTCGGCGCCGCGAAGCTGATGGACTTCGGCGGCGTCAAGCACACGATGATCGCGATGGAGGAGGGCAGCCTGTTCGTGATGTCGATCAGCGACGGCTCGCTGCTCGGCGTGCACGGTTCCGCCGAGTGCGACATGAGCGTGGTGGCGTACCACATGGCGCTGTTCGTCGGCCGCGCAGGCCACGTCCTGACCCCGGAACTCCGCAGCGAGTTGCGCAAGTCCCTGCAGGCCGAGGCGGAGTCGGCGGGGAGCGCCCGATGAGCGGACCCGGAAGGAAACTCCCCGTGCGCGGCGGCGACCGCAAACCCGCCCGGGTCCGCCCCTACTCGCTCACCGGCGGCCGTACCCGCTTCGGCCACGTCCTGCTCGTGGAGACGTTCGTGGCGGCGCTGGAGGCCCCCGAGGAGCGCAAGGAACTGACGAACGGTTCCCTCAGCACCCGGGTGATGCCCGAGATGCAGGCCATTGTCGAACTGTGCCGCCGTATGCGTACGGTGGCCGAGATCGCCGCGCTGCTGAAGATGCCGCTCGGCGTGGTCCGCGTGCTCCTGAGCGACCTGGCGGACCAGGGAAAGATCCGTGTGTACGGCACCGGCACCGGTCACGGCACCGGCCGCCCGGACCGTGCGCTGCTGGAAAGGGTGCTGAGTGGACTCCGTCGTCTCTGACGCCGCCGCCTCCGCCGTCGGAGGCGCCCCTCTCGTCGCCGGATTCACCGAGCCCGACGAGGACCTGAGGTCCTGGCAGATGGACCGCACCCGCGCCCCCATCGCCACGAAGATAGTCGTGGCGGGAGGCTTCGGTGTCGGCAAGACAACCCTCGTCACCTCCGTCTCGGAGATCACGCCCCTGCAGACCGAGGCGCTGATGACCGAGGCGAGCGAGGAGACGGACGACCTCACCGCCACGCCGGGCAAGCTCACCACCACCGTGGCCATGGACTTCGGCCGCATCACGCTCGACGACGACCTGGTGCTCTACCTGTTCGGCACGCCGGGCCAGCAGCGGTTCTGGTTCATGTGGGACGACCTGGTGCGCGGTGCGATCGGCGCGGTCGTCATGGCCGACACCCGCCGGCTGAAGGACTGTTTCCCGGCACTGGACTACTTCGAGAGCTGCGGACTGCCGTACGTCGTCGCGGTCAACCACTTCGACGACAGTGAGCTGTTCGAGCCGGAGGACGTACGGGAGGCACTGACGATCCCCGCGCACGTCCCTGTCATGATCATGGATGCGCGGCGTCGGATCTCGGTCATCGAGACACTGCTGGCCCTGGTCGGCCACGCGCTGGACGAAACCCCCGAGTAGTCCCCGAGCAGTACCCGTTAGGAGTCCCCACCCGCATGCGGAAGATACTCGTCGTCGGAGCCGGCCAGTCCGGTCTCCAGCTCGCCCTCGGCCTGCAGTCGCACGGCTACGAGGTCACCCTGATGTCGAACCGGACCGCGGACGAGATCCGCACCGGCCGGGTCATGTCGACGCAGTGCATGTTCCACACGGCACTGCAGCACGAGCGCGATCTGAAGCTGAACTTCTGGGAGTCCCAGGCCCCGAAGATCGAAGGACTCGGCGTCTCGGTCGCGGCCCCCGGCTCGCACGACCCGGGCCCCACCCAGCGGGCCATCGACTGGGTGGGCAGGCTGGACGGGTACGCGCAGTCGGTCGACCAGCGGGTGAAGATGGCCGGCTGGATGGAGACCTTCGCACAGCGCGGCGGCCAGCTGGTCATCCACGGCGCGGCCGTCGGCGACCTCGACTACTTCTCCCGCACCTACGACCTCGTCCTGGTCTCCGCCGGCAAGGGTGAGCTGGTCCAGATGTTCGGCCGCGACGCCTCGCGCTCCCCGTACAGCGAGCCGCAGCGCGCGCTGGCGGTGTCGTACGTCCACGGGCTCGGCCCCCGCCCGGAGCACCCGGACTTCGCGGCCGTCCGCTGCAACCTGGTCCCCGGTGTCGGCGAGCTGTTCGTCATGCCGACGCTCACCACCTCCGGACCGGCCGACATCCTGTTCTGGGAGGGCATACCCGGCGGCCCGCTCGACGTCTTCAACGGCGTCAAGGACCCGGCGGAGCACCTCTCCCTGACCCTGGAACTCATGGAGAAGTTCACGCCCTGGGAGTACGCGCGGGCGACCGAGGTCGAACTGACCGACGCGGGCGGCACGCTGGCCGGCCGCTACGCCCCCACGGTGCGCAACCCCATCGGCCGGCTGCCCGGCGGCGGCCTGGTCCTGGGCGTCGCGGACGTCGTCGTCGCCAACGACCCGATCACCGGCCAGGGCTCCAACTCGGCGTCCAAGTGCGCGGCCGCGTACCTCGCGTCGATCCTGGAGCAGGGTGACAAGCCGTTCGACGAGGAGTGGATGCAGGCCACGTTCGACCGGTACTGGAACACCGCGCAGCACGTCACCAAGTGGACGAACGCGATGCTCATGCCGCCGCCGGAGCACATCCTGAACCTCATCGGCGCGGCCGGCGGGCTCCAGCCCGTGGCCGACCGCTTCGCCAACGCCTTCGACGACCCGGCCGACTTCGAGAACTTCTTCTACGACCCGGAGAAGACGGCCGCCTATCTGGCGTCGGTCGCGGGAGCCTGATCGTCCGGTCGTACGGCACCGAGCACCGGGTTGGACGCCAGCGGTGACAGCTGGACGTTCGCTCCGGGCCTCGGTGCCTGTACGACCTTGCCGTCGCCCACGTACATCGCCACGTGGGTCGCGTCCGGGAAGTACACCACCAGGTCACCGGGGCGGAGGTCGCCGAGCGGGATGTGCTTCAGGCGCCGCCACTGCTCCTGGCTGGTGCGGGGGATGGATCTGCCCGCGTACTGCCAGGCCCCGGAGGTGAGGCCCGAGCAGTCGTAGCCGTCGGGGCCCTCCGCACCCCACATGTACGGCTTGCCGAGCTGGTACAGGGCGTAGCGCACCGCGCGGGCGCCCTCGGCGGAGGCGGCGCGGTTCGCGGGGAGGGAGCCCGCGGTGACGAGCTTGTGCTGGGCCTCGGTGACGCCCCGCTGCTCCAGCGCGGCGACCGCGGCCAGCTGGCCCGGGGTCAGGGTGGCCAGCAGCCGCTCCACATCGCCCAGCTTGCCCCGCACCTCGTCGCGCTGCTTCTTCTGCTGGTCGGCGAGGGTGAGCTGGGCGTCCAGGGCTTTGCGGGCGGCCCGGGCCAGGGTGTCCCGCTGCTTCTCCGCGGCGGTCAGCCGGTGCACCGTGCGGGCCTGCACACGGGCCAGTTCGCCGATGACATGGCTCTCGTCCAGCGCGTCCTGCGGATCGGGCGCGAGGAGCAGGCGGACGTACGGGCCGAGACCGCCGGTGCTCTGGTACTGCCGGCGGGCCAGCCGGCCGGCGTCGGCCCGGCTGTCCTGCAGGGCGAGCCGGGTGCGGGCCAGTTCGCCGTCGAGGCGGGCCACCTCGGCGCGCTGACGCTTCAGCTTCTCGGCCGTGGCGTTGTACGTCTCGGTGGCCTGTTCGGCCTGGCGGTACAGCTGCTGAAGGTCCGTCAGCAGCTGGGACACGGACCTCTGCGGACCCGCACCGGGCCGCTGCGGGTCCGGTGCGGCCGCGGCGGGTGCGGGCACGAGCACGGCCTGGGCCGCCAGCGCGGTCGTACAGGCCAGGCGCACGAGCATTCCTGACACGTGATCACCTCGGGTGCGGGGAGGGATTCCCGGCGGGCGGGCTGGTCGCCTCCTATCGCACCGCGATAATCAGATGTATCCGTGCGGGGCGCGCTCCCGGCGTGCGCGGTTCGGCGCAAGCTGTCACTCGTTCGTGGCGTCCGGTTCACCGGGCGGCGTGGCGGTGGGCTTCGACCAGGGCCACCTGAGCCGTCCGCCGGAGGTGTCGTCCGGGTCGTACTGGTACTTCCATCCCTGGATCAGCCCCAGCCGCTTGCTGTGCCCGCGCGGCACCCTGCGGTAGACGAGCACGGTGGGCGGGCCGCCCTCGGGGTCCGGGACGGGGATGCGGTACGTCTTCGGCGGGTGTCCGGTGGGGCCGACCATGACCGGCAGCACGCGCCCGTCCATGGGGCCGCCCTCGAAGGGGGTTTCCTGACTCTTCACCGCTTCAGTCTCGGCCATCCTCGCCGACCGCGCCGACGACGGCGGCCGTCTGCTCGTCCCGGGCCGCGGTGACGGTGAGTACGGCCACGAACTGCTCCACCAGCCAGGCGCGCAGCTCCTCCACCGGGGGCTGCTTGTCCTCGTCCAGCCAGATCAGGGAGGCCGCCTCGACGGCCGTGATCCAGGTCCGGACGGTCATCCGCAGCCGCGGGCCGGGCTCGGCGACGCCGAGGTGGCTGTAGATGTGCTCGGCGGCGGCCCGCCGGACCCCGTCGACGATGGCCGTGGTCCGCGAGGTCTCCACCACGCTGCCGCCCTGGAGCAGCGCGCTGAACCCGGTGTCGTGCTCGTCGACGAAGCTCAGATACCGGTCCAGGGCGCGGGACAGGCGGGGCAGCAGGGGCCCCTCGCGGGCCTCGTCGAAGCACAGCTGCAGCTCTTCGGCGGCCGAGCGCAGCGCGGCCTCGTACAGCTGCTGCTTGCCGCCCGGGAAGTACCGGTACACCAGGGGGCGTGACACTCCGGCGGCCTCCGCCACGTCGTCCAGCGACACGTCCTCGGGGGCGCGGTGGGCGAAGAGGCCCAGGGCGGCGGCGAGGAGCTGGCTTCGCCGCTCCTCGACGCTCAGGCGGCGGTAGGCGGGGGTGGCGGCGGGGGTCATGGACCGCAGCCTAATCGCTCCGCTCGGGGGGCGGTCTTTTGTCTGCCGGTCCGTTGTGGCTGGTCGCGCCCGCGCGGCGGAGCCGCACGTCGATACGGCCCCGCGCCCCTCACGTCGGCACACTCGCCTACGCCAGCAGGCCGGACGACCTCCACAGCCGCCGTCCCACTCCCCGCAGCACACCGATGTCGTCCAGAAAGTCCGTCAGCCGCTTCGCGCCCGTCTGCATGACCTCGCGGCGGTGCCCGCTGGCCTTCACCTGGGCCATGGCCTCCCGCTTGTCCAGGCCCACGTTCGTGTAGACGTCGGGGTTCACGAACGCGATCGAGAACACCCGCGCGAACTCACCGGACGTGATCCTCGTGAACTCCTGGGACCACTTCGGCGCCGTCACCATCTGGCGCCGCAGTTCCTCGCGGGCGTACCGGACGTGCCGGGCCTCCTCGACGACGTGGATGCGGGTGACGCCACGGATGAGGGGCTGGATCCGCTCGTCCGGGAAGGTCAGCCGCTGCATCCAGTCCAGCACCTCCTCGCCGAGCAGCGTGGCGGTGAAGGAACCGGGGGTCGTGGAGATGGTCTTGAAGAGGCGGCCGAGGTTCTGGTGGACCTTGCCGACCGGGTACCAGGGCGTGCCGCCGTGCGAGATCAGGCGCGCGAACATCTTGGAGTGCCGGCACTCGTCCTCGATCTCGGTGAGGGCGTAGCGGACATGGGCGCTCGTCGCCGCCTTGTCGTAGATGTGCCGCACCAGCAGCTGCATCAGGATGATCTCGAACCAGATGCCGAGGGAGGCCAGTGCCGCCGCCTCGTGCTGGGAGAGCAGGATCCGCTGCTCCTCGCTCATCCGCTTCCACATCGGCGTGTCGTAGAGCGAGACCAGTTCCGGCGGCCAGAACCACTTGCCTTCCTCGAAGGGCGCGTCCCAGTCCAGTTCCCTGTCCGGGTCGAAGGAGTGCTTGGCGGAGGACGCGAGCAGCCGTTCGGCCACCTGCTCCCGGTCCTTGAGCAGGCCGAGCGCATCGCGCAGACCGTCCAGCGCGTCCGCTTCCGTCAGGGTCGTCATGGCTCCCTCACCTCGTTACCCGGGGGTAGTCGTCCTGTCTCTTATGAGACTGCCTGTCAGCAAGACCGTCAATCCCTTGCGCATGACTTGTTGACTTCGCGTCTACGTGTGAGCCTGCGGGGTATGCCGACCCATGACCTGTACGCCAACGACCCCGGAGACTCCCCCTGGCAGGTGCCCGCGAGCGGCGCCGCCCGGTTCAGCTGGGAGTACGACGACGGCCGCGAACGCCTGCTCGCCCTGTACCAGAAGGGCAAGGACAAGCAGTGGGACGGGCAGCAGCGCATCGACTGGGACCTGGAGGTCGACCCGTACGACGCGCTCGGCACGCCCGAGGAGGCCATGACCCTGTACGGCACCAGGTACTGGGACAGGATGACGGAGAAGGACAAGGGCGAGCTGCGGCGGCACTACGCCTCCTGGCAGTTCAGCCAGTTCCTGCACGGCGAGCAGGGCGCGATGATCTGCGCGGCCCGGATCGTGGAGTCGGTGCCCGATCTGGACGCCAAGTTCTACTCCGCGACCCAGACCATGGACGAGGCCCGGCACGCCGAGATCTACGGCCGGTTCCTGCACGAGAAGATCGGGCTCGTCTATCCGATCAACGACAACCTCCAGTCCCTGCTCGGCGACACCCTGCGCGACAGCCGCTGGGACATGCCCTACCTCGGCATGCAGGTCCTCATCGAGGGTCTCGCGCTGGCCGCCTTCGGAATGATCCGGGACACCACCGACAAGCCGCTGCCCAAGCAGATCCTGACCTACGTCATGCAGGACGAGGCCCGGCACGTGGCCTTCGGCCGGCTGGCGCTGCGGGACTACTACAAGCAGCTCACCGACGCCGAACTGCGCGAGCGCGAGGAGTTCGTCATCGAGGGCTGCTATCTGATGCGCGACCGGCTCCGGGGCGTGGAGGTCCTGGAGAACTTCGGCATCCCCAAGGCCGAGGCGGAGGCCCTCAGCGAGCGCTCGGAGTTCCTGCAGCTGTTCCGCAAGCTGCTGTTCAGCCGGATCGTGCCCTGCGTCAAGGACATCGGGCTGTGGGGCAAGCGGCTCCAGCAGGCCTATGCGGACATGGGCGTCTTCGAGATGGGCGACGCCAACCTGGATCTGCTGATGGCCCAGGACGAGGAACTGGCCGAGCAGTTGGACGCCCAGCGCTTCGCCACCGAGGAACGCGAGCGGATCGCGGAGGTCCGGGAGGCGATCGAGTCGGGGGCAGCAGAGGCCTGACGGGGTGGCGGCCGAGATGGCGGACGGCTGAGGCGATGGAGGGCCGGGGCCCACCCGCCGTTCGCCCGACGCCTGGCCGCCCCACGCCTTTCGGTTGGACCCCGGGCGCCCCCGCTCCCTTCCGCCGGCTCCCGAGCCCCGCACGCTTCGCCCCGCCGGCCGGGGGGAGGGCTGGGGCAGCGGAGGCCTGACGCGGGTGGCGGCCGACCCTTCCGCCGGCTCCCGAGCCCCGCACGCTTCGCCCCGTCGGCCGGGGGGAGGGCTGGGGCAGCGGAGGCCTGACGCGGGTGGCGGCCGAGATGCCGGACGGCTGAGGCGGCGGTAGGCCGGGGCCCACCCCGTTCGCCCGACGCCCGGCAACCCCACGCCTTTCGGTTGGACCGTAGCCGCCCCACGCCGTCCGCCCGACGCCCAGCAGCCCCACGCCTCTCGGTTTTGCTGCAGCCGCCCCACGCCGTTCGCCCGACGCCCGGCCGCCCCACGCCTTTCGGCCGGGCCCCAGCCACCCCCCTCCCTTCCGCCGGCCCTCAGCCCCGCACGCCCCCCGGCTCGCCGGGCGGATGGCTGAGGTGGGTGAACTGGTGGGGCGGTGGAGGGATGAGGTGGCTGTCGGGGCGTTCACCCGTGTGCAGTAGCGTGCTGGCGTGTCCATGCCTCCGCCCCCGCAGCAGCCGTACCCGAACGGCCCGTCGTACCCCGCCGGCCCCCAGCAGCCGCCGAACCCGTACGGCCCGCCCCCGCAGGCCGCCGCCACCGGTCCGTACGGCCCGCAGCCCCCGCAGGCCGCCCCCGGCCCGTACGGCTCCCCGTACCCGCCGCAGCAGCCGTACCCGCCCCAGCAGCCCTACGCCCAGCAGCCGTACCCGGGCTGGGGCGCGCCGCCCATGGCCCCGCTGCCGAGGAAGCGGCGGGTCGGGCTGATCCTCGGCATCGTGGGCGGCGTCGTCGTGGCGGTCGTCGTGGTGCTCGTCCTGATCGGGATGGCGGTCGAGAGCGGCTTCCCCGAGGCGAAGAACAAGCTCACGCTGCCCCAGACGCTGCTCGACGGGAAGTACCGGCTGGCCCAGGACCTCTCCGGCTCCGAGGGCAAGAAGATCGAGGACGAGGCCCACGGGGCCTGGGACGCCAAGGACCTGCACGGTGTGGTCGGCACGTACAACGTGGACGGCGACGCGACCAAGGGCACTCTGGTGGTCTCGGGCATGTACGGCCGGTTCAAGAACACCGACGCGGCCCGCAGGAACATGATGACGGGCGCCGCCGAGGGCGCCAACGGCAAGATCGCCGTGCCCGCGAAGGACTTCGACCTGAGCGGCGTGACGATCAGCTGCGAGGTCGTGACGCAGGAGCAGGTGGGCACGAAGTTCACCGTGCCCATGTGCGCCTGGGCCGACGGCAACACGGGCGCCACGGTCGCCACCGTGACGCCGCTCGCGTCGCAGAGCCCGTCGGACATCGACCTGGAGGCGGCCGCGAAGGACACCCTCAAGGTCCGTTCCGAGGCGGTCAAGCCGATCGGCTGACCTCCGCACTCCGTTCAGGACGCGACGCGGGCGGTGCTCACCGGCCGAGCACCGCCCGCATCACGTCCCGCGCGATCGGTGCCGCGTTCCCGCCGCCGCTGATCTCGCCCCGGTTCGCCGAGGCGTCCTCCACCACCACCGCGACCGCCACCTGCGGGTCCAGGGAGTTGTCGGCCTGCGCCCAGGAGACGAACCAGGCGTACGGCACACCCGCGTTGCCGACCCCGTGCTGCGCGGTGCCGGTCTTGCCGCCGACCAGGGCGCCGGGGATGGCCGCCCGGGTTCCGGTGCCCTCCCGGACCACGTCGGCCATCAGCTCCTTCAGCCGTTCGGCCGTCGAGGGGTTGATCACCTGCCGCACCGGATGCGCCCCGTTCCCCGCCACCGTCTCGCCGTTGCGCCGGGTCGTCCGCTCCACCAGGTACGGCGACCACAGCTGCCCGCGGTCCGCGACGGCCGCCGCGACCATCGCCATCTGCAGCGGAGTGGCCCGCGTGTTGTACTGCCCGATCGAGGCCAGCGCCAGCTGAGCCCGGTCCACGTGCGGGTCGAAGGTGCTGGGCGCGACGGAGAAGGGGATCCGCAGCCCGGTGTCGTTGAACCCGAACGCCCCCGCCGTGGCCGCCATGCCCTTCACCCCGACGTCCACACCGAGCTTGGCGAACACCGTGTTGCAGGACCACTCGAAGGCCGACCGCAGCGAGGCGTCCCGGCAGCCGTCGGCCTCGTTGGTCAGCCGCGTCCTGGTGCCGGGCAGCCAGTAGGGGTCGGGGGAGTGGGTGTGCGCGTCCACGTCGGTGACCGCCCCCGCGTCCAGCGCCGCCGCCGCGGTGACGACCTTGAACGTCGACCCCGGCGGATAGGTCTGCCGCACCGCCCGGTTGAGCATCGGCTTCTCCGGGTCGTGGTTGAGCCGCGCCCACGCCGAGGTCACCGCCTCGCCGTTGCCCGACAGCACCCCGGGGTCGTACGACGGACTCGACACCAGCGCCAGGACGCGGCCCGTGGTCGGCTCGATCGCGGCCACCGCGCCCTTGCGCCCGGCCAGCCCCCGGTACGCCGCCTCCTGCGCGCGCCGGTTCAGCGTGGTCACGACGTTGCCGGCCGGACCGGGCCGGCGCGTCATGTCGTTCCACAGCGGCAGCGGCCACAGCAGCGGGTCCGTGCCGGAGAGCACCCCGTCCCCGGCGTGCTCCAGGAACGTGGTGCCGTACGACTGCGAGGCGAAGCCGGTCACCGGCGCGTACAACGGGCCGTTCTTGTAGGTGCGTTCGTAGCGCAGCTGCTCGCCGGTGTCCACGGAGCCGGTGACCGGCTCGTCGCCGACCACGATGTCGCCGCGCGGATGGCCGTAACGGGCGATCTCGGCGCGCCGGTTGGCGGGGTTGTCGTCGTAGACCCGGGACTGCACCACCTGCACGCGGGCCGCGTTGACCAGCAGCGCCGCCAGCAGCAGCGCGCAGAACGCGCAGGCGTGCCGGATGTAGCGCGCCATCGGCCGCCCACCGCCGTAGTCGCTCACGGTGCCTCCTCTACGGCGTACTCGCTCACGGTGCCTCCCGCCCGTCGTACTGGCTGCGCGCCGAGTCGCTCACCCGGATCAGCAGCGCCACGATCGTCCAGTTGGTGACCACCGAGGAGCCGCCCTGGGCGAGGAACGGCATCGCCATGCCGGTCAGCGGGATCAGCCCGGTGACCCCGCCCGCGATCACGAACACCTGCAGCGCCAGGATCGACGCCAGCCCGACCGCGAGCAGCCGGCCGAAGGGCTCGCGCAGGGCGAGGCCCGCCCGGTAGCCGCGCTCCACCAGCAGCGCGTACAGCAGGAAGATCGCCGCGAGCCCCGCGAGCCCCAGTTCCTCGCCCGCCGTGGCCAGGATGAAGTCCGACTTGACGGCGAAGCCGATGAGGACCGAGTGCCCGAGCCCGAGCCCGGTGCCGAGCATCCCGCCGGCGGCGAAGGCGAACAGCGACTGGGAGAGCTGGTTCGGTCCCCGCCCGGCCTCGATGGTGGCGAAGGGATGCAGCCAGTCCTCGATCCGCTGGTTCACATGCGGCTCCATCCGCCCGACGGCCACCGCACCGAGGACGGCGAGCAGCAGGCCGACCGCGATCCAGCCGGTCCGCCCCGTGGCGACGTACAGCAGCACCACGAACAGCCCGAAGAACAGCAGCGAGGTGCCCAGATCCCGTTCCAGGACCAGCACCCCGACGCTCAGCAGCCAGATCGTCACGATCGGCCCGAGCACCCGCCCGGTCGGGAACTGCAGCCGCCACAGCCGGCGGCCCGAGTACGCGAGCGCGTTGCGGTTGTCGGCCAGGTAGGCGGCGAAGAACACCGCGAGCAGCACCTTCGCGAACTCGCCCGGCTGGATGGAGAATCCGGCGATCCGGATCCAGATCCGGGCGCCGTTGACCGCCGGGAACAGGATCGGCAGCGCGAGCAGCCCGAGCGCGGCGGCCACGCACACATACGCGTACCGCTGGAGCGCCCGGTGGTCGCGCAGCACCAGCACCACCCCGATGAACAGCCCGATACCGAGCGTGGACCACACGAGCTGGGCCGGGGCCGCCTGGTCGTGCGGGGTCTCCCGGTCCAGCCGGTAGATCAGGACCAGCCCGAGCCCGTTGAGCAGCACACCGATCGGCAGGAACAGCGGGTCGGCGTACGGCGCCCGGATGCGCACCGCGATATGCGCCGACAGCGCGAGCACACCGAGCCCGGCGCCGTAACCGACGGCCCCCGGCGGAACGGTACCGGTCCGCGCCAGCCCCACCGCGCAGTAGCCGTACACCGACAGCAGGACGGCCAGCACGATCAGGGCGAGTTCGATGCCGCGGCGCCGGGGGAGACGTACGACGGCCGCGGAAGTCCGCGCCGCCGCCACGGTGGTTCCGGTGGTTCCGGTGGTTCCGGCCTTGGTCATGCCCGGAACCTACCCAAACCGGGCAGTGCGCCCCAAAGGCGCGCGGGGAACCACGGGAGAAACCACGAACGACCCGCACCCGGCGGACCACCGGTGGCCCCGGGCTCTCTACCGCCTCGCCACCGCGGGCAGGACCAGCGTGGCGACGGCCCCGCCGTCCACCGCGTTGGCGAAGAACAGCCGCGCCCCCAGCACCTCCGCCTGCCCCATGGCGATGGTCAGCCCCAGCCCGTGCCCGGTCGCCCCGCCCTCCGTACGGAACCGCTGCGGCCCATGAGCCACCAGGTACTCGGGATACCCCTCCCCGTGATCCCGTACGGTCACCACCGCGCCGTTCACGGTGAGCACCACCGGCGCCCGCCCGTGCTTGTGCGCGTTCGCCACGAGATTCCCCAGCACCCGCTCCAGCCGCCGCCGGTCGGTCTCCACCCGGGCGTCGGCCAGGACGCGCACCTCCGTGTCGGTGCCGGAGGCCCGTACCACCCGCTGGGCCAGCGCCGCCAGGTCCTCGGTGTCCACCGCCGGCTTCTCCCGCCCGGTGTCCAGCCGGGAGATCTCCAGCAGGTCCTCGGTGAGGGTGCGCAGCGCCGCCACCCGGTCCCGCACCAGCTCCGTCGGCCGCCCCGGGGGCAGCAGCTCCGCCGCCGCGTGCAGCCCGGTCAGCGGGGTGCGCAGCTCGTGCGCCACGTCCGCGGTGAACCGCTGCTCGCTCAGCAGCTTGCTCTGCAGGCTCGACGCCATGGAGTCCAGCGCCGCCGCCACCGCGGCCACCTCGTCCTGCGGACGGGACGGATCCTTCGTACGGGGGTCCTCGACGCGCGCGTCCAGGTCGCCCGCGCTGATCCGCCGGGCCACCCGGGCCGTGCCGTGCAGCCGCCGGGTCACCCGGGTCACCCCGAACACGCCGACCAGCACTGTCGCCCCGATCGCGAGCACCGACGACCACAGGATCGAGTTGTCGAGCCCGCTGATGGTGCGGGACTGCTGCGAATAGTCGACCGCCACGGCGAGCGCCCGGTGCCCGGCCACCGGGCCCGCCGCCCACATGGTCGGGCGTCCGTCGTGCTGGGAGACCATGGTGCCGCGCGCGCCGGCCGCCGCCAGGGCGCGCAGCGGCGCGGGCAGCCCCGGGGGGTCCACCCCGGCGTTCGGCATCAGCGTGTCCCCGGCCTCGTACGCCGCGGTGGCGTCCGCGAGGCGGGACAGGGCCCTGCCGCGGGCCTGGCCGACGGTCTGGTTGGTCACCGAGACGTGCACCAGGACGCCGAGCAGCGCGGCCAGGGCACAGCACATGACCGTGATGAACACGGCCGCCTTCACGGCGAGCGGCCCGGCCCAGCGGGGCAGCGCGAGCCTCACCGCGCGCCCGCCGAGGAGGAGGTGGACGGCGAGGGAGAGAGCGTGGGCCTGGGCGAGGGCGTGGGCGAAGGCTTCTGGGCGTGCCGGCCGTTGCCGGTGTGCAGGTACTCGTCGCGGGAGAACACCATCGCGCGCTGCCCCGGGTCCCACACCCAGGTCGTGCGGTACTCGTAGCCGGAGATGTCGGCCGGCGAACGCTCGATCAGTGACCGGCCGGCCAGCTCCACGCCGAGGATCGCGTCGTTGTCGGCCAGCACCTGCACCAGCTTGTGCTTCTCGACGGTGTAGACCCGCACGCCCGTCTGGTTGGTCGGGTAGAGCCGGAAACCCAGCGTCATGTCGTCCCGGCCGTCGCCGGTGAGATCCCGGTAGTACGGCTTCAGCAGCGGGCAGCGGGCCCGGTCGCCGCCGGCCCGGCAGTCCTTCAGCCGGTCCACGGTCGCGTGGTACGCCCCCTTCGAACCGTAGTCGTCCGGATGCGCCTTCACCTCGGCCTCGACCACGTCCACCGGGTCCACCTTGCGGATGTCGTCGCCGGGGACCGTGATGCCCTTGACGACCTCCCTGGTCGCCACGTCGTAGGGGTACGCCGGGCTGGACGCCGGGCGCAGGTCCGGCCAGAGCTTGGCGGGGCTGACGGCGGCCGGAGTGGCGCCCGCGCTCCGCAGCCCGCCGGCGTCCCCACAGGCCACCGCCGTCACCGACAGCAGGGCGACGGCGGCCGCGGTGAGGGCGGTGCGCGCGGGACGGCGGGCTGGCACGGTGCTCCTGGGGTGTCGGGGTCACTGGGGTCGCTCGGGCCCCGTACACCCTATGCGTAGACGAGTAAATTCCCATGTAAGTACTTTTTGCATCCATGGGAGTGACGCTGGAGGAGAGGCTACTCGGGGCCTCTCGGCCTGCCCAGAGAGGCTCCTCCGCGGTCCTCCACGGGCGTCAGGGCTACTCGGCCAGCTCCTCCAGCAGCCGCACCGTCGCCAGGCCCGCGCGCAGGTACTCCACGAACAGCTCGTTGTGCAGCGCCCACGCCGAGCGCCGGGCCCGGATCAGCCGGATCACCTCGTCGGGCGGGGCATGCCCGCGCTGGGCCAGCGCGTGCGCGACGACCAGACCCGAGCGGTTGTACCCGTGGTAACAGCGCACGAGGACCCGGCGCCCGGCGTCGAGCGCCTCGTTCGCCGCCCGGGCCAGCCGGATCACCCCGGCGAGCTGCGTGCCGTCCAGCGGGCCGTCCGGTATCGGCCACACATGGTGCTCGACCGCCGGATCGGGGCCGTACCCCGGCAGCCGCAGCAGCGTCTGCACCACATCGAACTCATCATGTACGACGGCGAGCTCCGGCCGTCCCGAGCGGCCCCGGAACTCGTGCCCGCCCATCCACAGGCCGGGCACGATCTCGTTCCACGGGCTCTCCGGAACCGGTACGTCGGGCTGCTTTCCGCGGTTCCGCAACGGCGCCTCCCCAACTCCCCCTCGCGGGGCCGCCCTCCACCGTAACCGGTCTTGCCCCGGGAGCACCCCTCCTGTTCCCATGGTCGAGGGGTGATGGCGCATGAGCGCACTGCGCGTGGTGCCGGCCTATCGGCACGGCCGGGAACGGCTGTACGTCTGCCGCCCGGACGGAAGCAATGTCGCCTGGTACGACCGTGAGACGGGCCGGGTCAACCTGCTCGGCCAGGACGCCAGGGACGACGTACTGGACGCCCTGAAACCGTTCCTGACCGGCCCGGTCACCGTGGGCCCGCCGCCGGTCCCGACCCCTGCGGAACTCGCCCGGCTGACCCTGCACCCCGACGACGACCTGGCCCCCAACCGCCCCGGCGAGGCCCTGCTCGTCGCCCTCGACCGCGACCCCGGCCCCGCCCGCCGCCTGCGCCCCGACCCGCGCCGGCGCGCCCTGACGGCCGAGGAGACCGTCGGAGCGGCCCTGGACGGCCTGGAGGGCGCCGGCTGGCACACCCTGCACTCCATATCCCTGCCCGGCGGCGACCGCATCCACCATCTGCTCCTCGGCCCCGGCGGCGTGTTCGCCGTACACGCCCTGTACGCCCGTAAGGCCCGGGTCCAGGTCGCCGACCCGATGGTCACCGTCGGCCGCCGCGAGGCCGAGCCGCTGCTGCGCCGGCTGCGCTCCGTCGCCGACCGGGCCTCCTACGCCCTGACCGCCGAGGTCCGCCCGGTACTGGCCCTGGCGGGTCCGGCCGAGGTGACGGTGACCGCCCCGCCGCGCTCGGTACGCATCCTGCAGGACACCGAGCTGACGGGTCTGGCCCGGCTGGGCGGGGTGCTGAAACCAGCGGACGTGGAGGCGTTGCACGGGATGGCGCGGGACCGGAACACGTGGGGGAGGGTGTAGGCGAAGGCGTTGATCAGGGGAGGGGTGCGGATCAGGGGAGCGGCGTGGAGCAGGGAAGGGGCGCGAATCAGGGGAGCGGCGCGGCTGTTTCCGGATCCAGCAGTCCGGCCATGAGATCCCCGAGGTCCTGCAGCCGCGCCGCGATGTCGCCGGCCAGGAACTCCAGCTGACCAGGGCTGCGGCAGCCGGCGACCTCCTCCCAGGTCACCGGTGCGGAGACGAGCGGGGCCGGGCGGGCGCGCAGGGTGTACGGCGTGGCCGTGGTCTTGCGGGCCGCGTTCTGGCTCCAGTCGACGAACACCTTCCCCGGCCTGAGGCTCTTCGTCATCCGGTGCACCACCAGCCGCGGCATCGCCCGCTCGGCCTCCACGGCCAGCGCCTTCGCGTACTCGCTCGTCCGCTCGGAGGACGAGCCCCGGACGGAGGCCAGCAGGTGCAGCCCCTTCGAGCCGGCCGTCTTCGGGTACGCCTCGATGCCGTCCGCCGCGAGCCGCTCGCGCAGCCACAAGGCCACCTGGCAGCAGTGGACGATCGTCGCGGGCGCGCCCGGGTCGAGGTCGAAGACCAGCCGGTCGGCCTCGTCCGGGGTCTGCACCAGCCACTGATGGGTGTGGAACTCGGTGACCAGGTTCGCCGCCCAGACCAGGCTCGCCAGATCCTGCAGGACCACCATCCGGGCCGGGCTGTCCGCCGAGGACCGCGGCACCTCGGCGGTGGTGACCCACTCGGGCGTACCCGGAGGCACGTTCTTCGTGAAGAACACCTGCCCCTCCGGTCCGTCCGGATAGCGCAGGAAGGACACGGCCCGGTCGCGCAGGTGCGGCAGCAGCACGTCGGCGCTGGTCGCGTAGTAGTGGACCAGCTCCGCCTTGGTGAAGCCGGTCCCCGGATACAGCACCTTCTCCAGGTTGCTGAGCGCGACCCGCCGCCCCTCCACCTCTGTGATAGGCGTCATACGATGACAATCCCAGAAATACCGGTGAAACTCGTGAAGCCCAGGGAACCAGGCGGAACCGGTCAACCTGCGCAATCGGCAGAGGAAGGGTGCGGCACGTGCGATCCATATGGAACGGCGCCATCTCCTTCGGGCTCGTCAGCATCCCGATCAAGCTGGTGAACGCCACGGAGAGCCACTCGATCTCCTTCCGCCAGATCCACACCGAGGACAACGGCCGCATCCGCTACCGCAAGGTGTGCGAGCTGGAGGACCGCGAGGTCAGCCAGGCCGAGATCGGCAAGGCGTACGAGGACGCGGACGGCACGATCGTCCCGATCACCGACGACGACCTCTCCCACCTGCCGATCCCGACCGCCCGCACGATCGAGATCGTGGCCTTCGTGCCGACCGACCGGATCGACCCGCTCCAGATGGGCGCGGCGTACTACCTGGCGGCCGGCGGGGCCCCCGCGGCCAAGCCGTACACCCTGCTCCGCGAGGCCCTGAAACGCAGCAACAAGGTGGCCATCGCGAAGTACGCCCTGCGCGGCCGCGAACGCCTGGGCATGCTCCGGGTCGTCGGCGACGCCATCGCCATGCACGGCCTGCTCTGGCCGGACGAGGTCCGCGCCCCCGAGGGCGTCGCCCCCGACGCCCACGTCACCATCCGCGACAAGGAGCTCGACCTCGCCGACGCGCTGATGGACACCCTCGGCGAGGTCGACCTGGAAGACCTGCACGACGAGTACCGGGAGGCCCTGGAGGAGGTCATCGCCGCGAAGGCCTCCGGCGAGGCCCCACCCCAGGCCCCGGAGCCGGCCGCCGGCGGCAAGGTGCTGGACCTGATGGCCGCACTGGAGAACAGCGTGCGAGCGGCCCGCGAGTCGCGCGGCGAACAGCCCACCGGGACCGAGGCCGAGGTCAGACCCCTGCCACGCCGGGCCGCCCCCAAGGCCGCGGGCGGCAAGAAGTCCACGTCCACGGCGAAGAGGACGCCCACCGCGAAGAAGCCGGAACCGGCGCGCAAGTCGACGTCCAAGGCGGCGTCCAAGACGGCGTCCAAGGCGGCGTCCAAGACGGTTCAGGGGGCGAAGAAGACGACGGCGAAGAAGACGACGGCGAAGAAGACGGCATCCCGCAAGCGGACGGCATGAGGACCGGGCTGGAACTGGTCAGTCGGTCCAGATCACCCATCTCTCCGGTGGTCAGCCAGATACAGGTGGCGTGGACGATGTCGATGACTGTGACCTGAGGGGCCCGTAGTCGAGCCACGGGTCCTGGAGGAACTCGTTTCGATGGGAGGCGTGGTCCAGAGCGCTGATCCGGAAGTACAGCGCACGTCGCGTCTGCTCGGATGCGTAGTTGCCGCCGATGTTGTGCCCGAGGAGGTAGTGCGCGAGCAGCAGGTCCCCCGCCCGTCCCTTGATCTGCTCGGGCTCGGGCAGGTCGATCGGCGGGTAGGCACAGAACATCTGAGGGCCGTGATCACGGAAGTATGCGGCGTGGGTGAGATGCGTGCCCGGCCAGACCCAGAGGTTGCCGGAGTTCTCCGTGAGCTGGTCGGACATCAGGACACCGGCCAGGAGCGTGAACGTGCCGCGGACCGGCTCGCCGGTCGGCTCCGGGTTGCCGGCATCGATGTGAGGAAGGCCGGGACGGTGCGAGTACGGCGGGATGTTCAGCGCGACCTGGACCTGCCAGGGGACCTCCAGTGTCCCGGTCCCGGCCAGTTCCTCGGCGAGACCGAAGGCGGGGCTGCCGGTCAAAGGCGCCATCAGCGCCGGCTCGTCCTCGGTCCGGAGAAAGTAGAAGTGGCTGCCCTGCTTGCCGGCGGCGGGTGGATGGGCGGCGATGACCTCATCGATCCGCCGGGCCGCCCGGTCCAGAAGATCGTCCTGCACCACCTGCGGAACCACGACGAAGCCCCGCTCGGCGAACTCGTTCATCTGACTGTCGCTCAGCACTCGAGCACCCTAGAGCGACGGCGGCCGTGGCGGCGAAGGGATTTCTGCGTGAAGCCGGTCGTTGAGAGGCGTGGCGGACGTGGTCGAGCGGTTCGTTCCTGATGAGTTGCGGTCGCTGTTTCGACGCGTGCCGGTCACTGAGATCAAACGGCCGTGGCGTGGCCGCCGAGGTCGCGCCGGGGACCGCGGGACGCCGGCCGCGATCATCTCTGTGGCCACCTCGATGACAGCAGCCTGAAGAACCGGTGGCCGAAGAGGCCCGGCTCGCACCGATCCCGCCCCAGCTCCGTGAAGTTGCGGAATTCCTCAGCCCGCTTCATTCCGGCCGGGTCTTCCGGAAGCGGCCGGAGTCTCAGCCTGACTCACCATCACTCTACGCAGGTCAGATACGTCCCTTGAGGCACTCGTACCAGCCGCCCTCAGAAGTGTTGGACCTTCTGACCGTCCGGGACCCTGTAGCAGCCGGACACGACGGTCAGGCTCAGCTTTGGCGGATCGTTCTTGAGCATTTGAACGATGTTTACGCCGACCTTCTTCTCATCATTGTCTGCGGTCAGGCTGATGTCCCTGGCCTTGCTGTTGTTCGGACCGTATTCAACGATCTTCCAGCCATGTTTCTTGAGTTCCGTCTTGAGGTTCTTCATAGCCTTTTCAAGGTCGCCCGGCGAGGCTGGGTAGAAACTCCACGGATGAAAGATTTTGAAGTATTTATCCGGGTCCTTCCCGGAACATTCCAAGACCCCTGACTGACTGTCGGACGCCTTTCCCTTGACGCCGATCAAGTCGTATATTCCACTGGATACTTTTTCTGTTGCATCGGCGGCGTCCAATGAGGTACTCGTGCCGACGGTCGAGGATTCATCGGAGTTCATGCTGCATCCCGTGATAGTGATGAGTGCAAGGGGTGCGGCGAGCACAAGGGTGCTCAGCTTGTCCTTCATGACAGGAGCCTTATTTCGTCGGACTGGACTATTAGTCGGTCATTGCGTCGTCTACATGTCGGCGCCTGCATATCGGCAATACTATTTTTCCCACACGGTGTGCGGTGTATATGGCCTGGTTGGCTCCGGTGCTGCCACTACGTGATCGTATTTCCCGACCACCACCAGAGCCTGATTTTTCAGGCTCTGGGAGCCCTCGTCCCAGTAACCACCGTGCCCCTGGGTGTCCGTCGACATCTGGTTGGCGCCGAAGCTCGAATCGGCAGGAATTTCACGCCCGAAACCGCCGCCATGGATCACGCGGCCGAGCTCTGGAACCGGGTCCCCGTCGGCGTACTCGTTCCACACGTGCCCCTTCGGGACGTCCAGTTGATCGGCGTTGGAAACCTCCACGCCTGGGCTGCCTGCGAAGACGATGTCGTTGGCGTGGAGATCGCCCGTCTGGGCCGCGGCGCCCACGAGGCTCGATCCGTACGAGTGGCCGATCACGGTACGGTGCGGTGCCGAATCGCCGGAATGCGATGCGTCGAGTCCATCGAGGAACTTATTGAAGTCCGGTGCGCCGTCGTATGCGTAGTGAGTGAAAGTCGCGTCTTTCACGACGTCGTTAGGTGCGTCGTAGCCGAGCCAGGTGATTGTGGAGACGGATTTCCCATCCGCTTCATCATGGGCTGCATGCCAGACATTGACCATCCGGTTGATGTTCCCCTTGATGCTGTCCAAATCGGAGGTCGTACCCGGAACGTAGACAGCCTGGTGAACCGCGGTGTCCGGGTTCCCGTTGGCGATGATCGCGCGGCCGTCTCCGTCGGCGCTGAAGCCCAGTAGGTACGCCTCGGGCAGTCCTTTGGTCCCCGTCGTGTCGAAACGCTCCTGTATCGCGTCCATGCCGTCAATCCCCTTGTGCATCTTCTCCCGTTCGGCTTCCCATTCCTCCCACGCCGGGAGTTCCTCCTTCCCCTGCTTCACCCCGGTGTGCATGTTGATATGGTCCTGGTACCGCGGAGGCTCAGGGTGATCCTGCAACCAGGCGTCGTATCTGACCTGTGCGACACCGTGCGCCTCGGAGAGCACTGTCCGGTTGGCCTCATCCCGAACCGTGGCAGGGAGTCCGTCGAGCGCGCCGACCGAGTCGGGACGCATGGAGATCCACGCGGCCTGCTGCTCCGGACTGAGCCCCTTCCACCACTTCGCGTTGTCCGCCGGTCTGCCGTTCTTGGGCGGTTGCGGCAGCGAGTCGAGGTACTCCTTGCCCGCGTCGCGCACCCCGCTCGTGTCCGAGGACGCGTCGGCAAGGTCCTTGTCGGAGACGGTGAGATCGTCGTCCGCCTTCAGCGCCCGCAGCTTCGGCGCCCACTTCTCGTCGGACTCCGTCGCCTCCTTGAGGGCGCAGGCGATCTCATCCGCGTAGTCCAGGGCGAGGCGGTGGTTCGGATTGGGGTCTAGGTTGGCGGACTGACGACTCACTGCCGCGACCATGCCCTCGAACAGGCCGCCCGCCGTGCCGCTGACCGTGCCGCCGCCGGGGACCTTTCCGTCCGTATCCTTCTCCCCGCCCGCGGGATAGGTGATCGAGCCGTCGGCGTTCACGGTGAGCTTCGCCGCCTGCGCGCCGTCGATGGCCGCTTGAAGCTTCTTCTTGGCCGCTTCGATCTCGTACGAAAACGCCTCGAGAGCCGTACTGACCAGTCCGCATTCGATCTGGATGTAGTGGAAGTTCTTGCCCAGCTCCGACAGTTGGCCGATCGCCGCGGTCGCGGCCTCGCTGCTGAGGGAGTTCCTCATGGCCACGGAGATCTCGTTCTCGATGCGGTCCTTGGCCGCGCCGGCCATGTCACTGGTGCTGCGGTATCCGTCGGCCGCGTCCAGAAACTCTTTGGGGTCGAGCGCCTTCAGGGTTGCAAGGTCCATGACTTCTGGTCACCGCCCCTTGTCCTGGCCGCCGACCGCCGGCGTATCCGCGTAGTCCACCTTGAGGTTGCCGATCTCGGCCTTGACGGACTCATCGGTCTTCAACTGGTCATTGCCGACTTTGTCCAGCAGGTCCGAAAGCCTGCCGCAGCGCCCGCTCACAGCCTTGACGTAGCGATCCCACGAGTCGTGGACTTCCTTCTGAGCCCCGGACGTCTGGCAGCCGCTCTCCGCGACAAAGCCCTTCTGCCCGTCCGTCAGCTTTCCGAGCGCCGTGGTGATGGAGCCGCTGAGCGAGCCGACGGCCTGGCCTGCCTTGGACCAGGCCGGCTTGTTCGACACCAGAGTGCCGGATCCTCCCGGGTCCGACGGCACATGGTTCAACTGCATGTGCGCACCGTCCCCGTTGGCCGCGGCTGCTTTGAGCTGCTCCCACTCGTCCCACGCCATGCGTGTTTCCTCCCCCGTGTCCGCAGTGCCACAGTGCGGTGATCGACTCACACCGTAGCCGGAAGGTCGCCGTACCGCATCGGCGTCAGTCCCCACGGCGGCTGAGTATCCGTACTCATGTGTGTGGCGAGCGTGGCCGCGTTGCCTGTCGGGCCCTCAGTGAACCTCTTCGGCCTGTCCACCGATCGGGTGACGGCTTTTGGACCGTAACGAGCAGGGCCCCCGGCTGTTGGGCGAGATGTCTGACGTCTCAACCACCCGGCAAGGGAGCCCTGTTGGCCACTCATCCTTGCGCACTGGACCTCACGCATTGCCCTCGTTGAGTGGGTAACGATGCTGATTGTCACCCGCGAGGGTGACCGACGATGCAAGCTCCGCCCCTCCCAGCGGGCCCTGGTGGTCTCCTGACGATATAGCTCGCAAAACGGTCGGCATTACGCCCCGGTACCCGGACTACCCAGGAAAGCCGACCAACGGCAACGCCCTCGATGTCGAAGTCGTGAATGCCTTCCTCTCTCGACCAACTGAGATGGCGGAGGTGGCTCGGCAGATACGGCATGGCCTCACCACGGGTGAGTTTCAGGAAATGCTGCCGGAGGCCGACGAGGAAAGAAGACGACTACAGCGACCCCGAGGGCGGGTTGCTGATCCGCCGCCACAGAACTCGCGAACAGGACAAACGTTTGCGTAACGGAAAGATCGATTCCGTGTTGCGTCAAGGGCGCTGGCTCTTCTGTGAGGCCTGCGGCTGCGACTTCGAGGCGACGTACGGCCGGCGGGGCGTCGGATACATCGAGTGTCATCACTGGTGGGGGTGGCGGCGTGGAGCGGGAACTACTCGAACGGCTGCTGGTTGGCGACCACGAGGCGGCCGCGGCCGCTCTGGGTGCGAAGAATCGGCCGACTGAGGACGTTCGGCGTGTGCCCATTCCGCCTCAGCTTGTCACGGTGCTTCACGATCACTTCGCCACGTTCGGCACGGCGGAAGACGGGCGGCTCTTCTTCAGTGAGAAGGGCTCGGTGGTCCCGTCCTCGACCTACTACCGCGTGTGGCAGAGGCTCGGCTCCTGGCGCTCCCGCCGGCCGTCGCGGCCTCGCCGCTCGCGAGCAGGCCGTACGACCTTCGGCACTCGGCGCTGTCGACGTGGCTCAATGCCGGGGTCGACCCGACTGAGGTCGCCGAACGCGCCGGCAACAGCGTTGAGGTCCTGCTGACCCGGTACGCGAAGTGCCTCGACGGTCGGCAGGACGTGGCCAACCGGCGTATCGAGGACCTGCTTCGCGAGTACGAGTGAATCCGCTTGAACAAGTTCGAGGCCCCTGGAATCCGCCTTGCGTCCAGGGGCCTCGCCGTTGGTACTGCGCGTCAACGTGGCCCGGCGCCCTGGGCGCCGTGGTACGCCGGGCGCCCGCGCCTCGGGGACAGGATGCGGTCAGCCCGCCTTGGCGAGGGCCGGGACGAAGCGGGCCGCGTCGATCGTTCCGACGCCGGTCGCCATGTCGTAGCCCTTCACCGCGGTGTAGCCGGTGACTCCCGCGTAGCTGTTGTTCGTGCCGTCCTTCACGTCCACGATCCCGGTGGACGGGTTCGACGAGGACTTCGCGTACAGCGAGTACAGCGCCTTGTGGATGTCTCCCAGCCGGTGCCCGGCAACCTGGTCGGCCAGGGCCACGATTCCTGCGAAGAGCGGGCTGGCCTCGCTGGTGCCGACGTAGACCTCCCAGCCGACGCGCTTCGGGTCGTAGCTGGAGTACACCCATCCGCCGCCCTTCAGCGCGGCGGACATGGAGACGTCCGGGGTGCTGCGGTGATTGCCGACCACCCCGTTCTGATACGAGGGACGGGCGAAGACGTGGGACTGGCCGCCGCCGCTGGCGCCGTGGTCGTTGTAGACGCTGTCCGGCGCGATGCGGTTGCCGTTGGCGTCCAGGTGCAGCTGGGTGCCGCCGACCGAGACCACCAGGGGGTCGTCGGTCGGCCAGGCGTTGACCCTGTACGGATAGGTTGTCTGGCCGTTCGAGGTGGTGTCGGTGGGTCCGCTGTCGCCGGAAGCGTCGGTGACGGTCACACGGTGCTTGGCCGCGTCCTTGTAGGCGTACCGCAGGTTCTGGATGCTGGAGAAGTCACCCTTGCTGAAGCCGGGGAAGTTGTTCTCCGCCACGCCCCAGCTCTGGCTGATCACATCGCCCACGCCGCGGTCGATGAGCGACTTCTCGGCGTCCATGACCTCTCGCAGGCCGGTGGTGCCGTCCCCGATCCGGCCGACCCCGGTCTCCGCCAGGACGATGTGCGCGTCCGGGGCGACGGCATGTGCCATCTCCACGTCGAGGGTGGTCTCCCCGGCCCAGCCGAGCTGGTCGGAGTCGCTGGGGTCGAAGCGCGGGACGTTGCCCCACTTGACCACGTCGACATGGGTGCTCTTCATGCCGAACCGGGCGCTGTAGACATCCAGGTCCTTCTGGATGGTCGGCGAGCCGAACGGATCCACGATCACGATCGTGCGCCCCTTGCCGGTCACTCCTGCCTTGTACAGCGGGTTCAGGTTGTACGCCTGGCGGTACTGGAGCGCGTTGTAGCAGTCGAACCCCCACTTCTCCCGGCACTGCGCAGTGGTCATCAGGCTGCCGGGCGCGCTCTTCGATTGCTGTCCGGCCGCCGGCACGGGCTTGACTTCTTGCGCCGGTTGCCCGGGTGCAGCGACGGCGACGGAACCAGACAAAAGCCCTGTTATCGCTGCGAGACTGGTGAGGCTGGTGATCCAGGCTGCGGCGGCCGCGGTGCGCCGCCGCGCGTGAATCCTGCGCATAGATGCTCCTCGTAGTGGACTAGACCATGCTCGGCCGTGGTCTGCGATCCCACCGCGAGGCCGTCCGTGAGGCAAGGGATTGACCCTGTGTGGCTTGTCACTGCTTCGTCCGCTTCGATCACCTATGTCCATGCCGAGCGCGTCCCGCGCGGCCTGGGCAACCCATCGACGGCACGCATGCCGGCCTGGCTGTCGCACGGCTTCAGTCCAGGTGGCAGCGGGGCTTTCGCGTGTTGGGTTGTCTCCTGCGCAGTAGCGACTGGTTCGGTGCCCGCTGTGTCGGTTTTATGAGATAGCTCGGCTCTGACCGCTTCATGAGATACGTCACGGTCTGACCTCCGAAGAGGAGGCGACGCTTGAGCGGGATCGGGTGCCGCTGGAGCCGGGCCTGGCGCCACGCGCCCACTTGGTGCCGAGCGGAGCGGTTGGTGGCGTCCGAGCCCTCGGAGGGACGGCGGCCGGATGCAGCTGACGGTCCGTCGAATATGGCGGCTGACCTCGGTGGACGCTGCAAGATCCCGTCCACGCCTCGTCCACAGACCCCGACATGCGGCCGCTTCGGGCCGCATACGGCTGCACAAACGCGAAGACCCCGGCCTCAGCGTTTCCGCTGGTGACGGGGTCTTTGGGCACCTCATGCTGGGTGCCCCCGGCAGGATTCGAACCTGCGCACACGGCTCCGGAGGCCGTTGCTCTATCCCCTGAGCTACGGGGGCGTGTCGGTTGCGGAGCTCTTCGCTCGCGGCGACGGGTAGAACACTATCAGGTCGGGCGGGGTGATCAGGAACCCGTTTCCAGGGGGCGGGCAGGGTGGGCCGGGGCGGGTCCCCTGTACGGGGTGGAAGTGGGGAAAACCCGGACGCGGTGGCCGGTCCGGACCTACTCTCGAGTTGTGCCAGGCGCCTCGGGTCGGGTGCTTGTTGTGGACGACAACAAGGTCATCCGGCAGCTGATCAGGGTCAACCTCGAGCTGGAAGGTCTCGAGGTCGTGACCGCGGCCGATGGTGCCGAGTGTCTGGATGTGGTGCACCAGGTGCGGCCCGATGTCGTGACCCTCGACGTCGTCATGCCCCGGCTGGACGGCCTGCGCACCGCCGCCCGGCTCCGCGCCGATCCCCGTACGCATCATCTGCCCGTCGCCATCATCAGCGCGTGCACGCAGTACGAGGTCGACACCGGCCTCGACGTCGGCGTGGACGCCTTCCTCGCCAAGCCCTTCGAGCCTGCCGAGCTCGTACGACTCGTCAAGCACCTCATCGAGCGCGGGGGCGGGGGCGACGGGGGAGATGAGCGCGGGGGAGGGCAGGGAGGGCACCGCGGCGGTGGCGGTGGCGGGGGTGGTGGCAGTGACGGAGATGGTGAGGGGGGCGGGGGAGGGGACGGTGTCGATGGAGACGCGGGGGACGGCAGGGTTCCCGGGGGCTTCGGCGATGGGATCTCCGATGGCGTACCGGGTGGGATTTCGTCCGGTGGGTAGTTCGTCCGGTGGGTAAGTGGCCGGGTACGGATCCGTCGGGAGTCCGGGCCCATCGGAACGCCGTCCCACAGTGAGAACCACCTCGCCTCCCCACCTCCTTCCTCCCCTACGCTTGTCCCGTGACCCCCGTCGAGTTGTCCCGCACCGTGCTGCACGCGGTGCGTTGTGCTGTCGACGACGGGGAGCTGAGTGTGGCCGTGCCCGATCGGGTCGTGGTGACCGAGCCGGGGCCCGGGGGGTGCGGGGACTTCGCCACCAACGTCGCCCTGCAGCTCGCCCGGCCGGCCGGGCAGCCCCCGCGGCGGGTCGCCGAGATTCTGCGGCCCCGGCTCATCGGTGCCGATGGCATCCGGGACGTCGTCGTGACCGGGCCGGGGTTTCTCAACATCCGGCTCGACGAGCGGGCCGACCTCGTCGCCGGGCTCGTCCGGGAGATCCGGGACCGTGGTGCCGCCTACGGGCACGGGGACGCCCTCGCCGGGCAGGTCGTCGCGCTGCGGGTGCCGTACGAGGTGCGGGCCGAGGTCGTCGCGGACGCCGTCGTGCGGATCATCGCCACGCAGGGCGGGCGTGCCACCGTCGAGCACGGTGAGCCCGTCAATCTGCGGCCCGTGCCCGC
Organism: Streptomyces sp. NPDC001153; assembly: GCF_053598315.1. NCBI lineage: Bacteria > Bacillati > Actinomycetota > Actinomycetes > Kitasatosporales > Streptomycetaceae > Streptomyces > Streptomyces sp. NPDC001153. The sequence goes on along the minus strand of NZ_JBSFJZ010000022.1, from coordinate 107,149 downwards.
GCCGGAGGATCCCGCGCCGCTGGGCCACGACGCCTCCCAGTGGGCCCTGCTGCATCCCGCCCCGCACGACCGGCCCCGGATCACCGCCGATCATCTGATCCAGCGGGAGAGCAATCCGCTGTTCCGGGTGCGGTACGCCCATGCCCGTATCCGGTCCCTCAGCCGCAACGCCGACCGCCTGGGCTTCGCCGCCGAGCCCGGCCCGCTCGACACCAGCCCCTTGGCTGACGCCGCCCTGCCCAACGCCCGCCAGGACCACACCCCCTCGGCCACCCCCGCCGAGGCCGACGGCAATCGCACCCCCCGCGACCTCCTCACCCCCCTGGCCGACCACCCCCGCATCCTCACCGCGGCCGCCACCCACCGTGCCCCGGACCGGCTTGCCCGGCATCTCGTCACCGTCGCCGATGCCGTGCTGCCCTTCCTGCCCTCCGTGTTGCCCTGCGGCGAGGAGAAACCCTCGGCCGCCCACCGCGCCCGGCTCGCCCTCGCCGAAGCCGCCGGGACGGTGCTGGCCGGTGGCCTGTCCCTGCTCGGCATCGACGCACCCGAACACCTCTGAGGCCTCTCGCGAGAGATGCCCGGAGAGAGACAGAGAGTCTGAGAGTCACCGTCATGAGCCGTTCCGCCCATCCCGCCGGGCCCCGCCACGCCGACGTGCTGCCCGAGGGGCACTACTCCGCGCCGCCCGCCGACCTCAACGTCCTCGACCACAAGGTGTGGTCCCAGACCGTCGGGCGCAACGCCGACGGGGTCGTCACCGTCGGCGGCGTGGATGTGAAGACCCTCGCCGAAGAGCACGGCACCCCCGCCTACATCCTCGACGAGGCCGACTTCCGGGCACGCGCGCGTGCGTGGCGTACCGCCTTCGGGGCCGACGCCGACGTGTTCTACGCCGGGAAGGCGTTCCTGTCCCGGGCCGTCGTGCGGTGGCTCCATGAGGAAGGACTCAACCTCGACGTGTGCTCCGGGGGTGAGCTGGCCACCGCCCTGTCCGCCGGTATGCCGGCCGAGCGCATCGCCTTCCACGGCAACAACAAGTCCGTGGAAGAGATCGAACGGGCCATCCGCGCCGGTGTCGGGCGGATCGTGCTCGACTCCTTCCAGGAGATCGTGCGCGTCGCCCACATCGCGCAGTCCCTGGGCAAGCGGCAGAAGGTCCAGATTCGGATCACCGTCGGGGTCGAGGCTCATACGCACGAGTTCATCGCCACCGCCCATGAGGACCAGAAGTTCGGGATCCCGCTGGCCGGGGGGCAGGCCGCGGAGGCCGTGCGGCGGGCGCTGCAGCTCGACGGGCTCGAGCTGATCGGGATCCACTCGCACATCGGGTCGCAGATCTTCGACATGTCCGGCTTCGAGGTCGCCGCCCATCGTGTCGTCGGGCTGCTGAAGGACATCCGCGACGAGCATGGCGTCGAGCTGCCCGAGATCGACCTGGGAGGCGGGCTCGGCATCGCCTACACCAGCGACGACGACCCCCGCGAGCCCCACGAGATCGCCAAGGCGCTCACCGAGATCGTCACGCGCGAGTGCGAGGCCGCCCGGCTGCGCACCCCGCGCATCTCCGTCGAGCCCGGGCGCGCCATCGTCGGGCCGACGGCCTTCACGCTCTACGAGGTGGGCACCGTCAAGCCGCTGGACGGGCTGCGGACGTACGTGTCCGTCGACGGCGGTATGTCCGACAACATCCGCACCGCCCTGTACGACGCCGAGTACAGCGTCGCCCTCGTGTCCCGGACCTCCAGTGCCGAGCCCATGCTCGCCCGCGTCGTCGGCAAGCACTGCGAGAGCGGGGACATCGTGGTCAGGGACGCGTTCCTGCCGGCCGACCTGGCGCCGGGGGATCTCATCGCCGTACCGGCCACCGGTGCGTACTGCCGGTCCATGGCCAGCAACTACAACCATGTGCTGCGACCGCCGGTGGTCGCCGTGAAGGACGGCGAGGCGCGGGTGATCGTGCGGCGTGAGACGGAGGAGGACCTCCTGCGTCTCGACGTCGGATAGCCCACCGACGGGGCTGGAAGATCTCCGGTCTTCCGGCCCCGTGCCCATGAAATACATGTCTCACGATCCGGACGAAGGGTAGAAACTCCCGTCCGGTGAGTGAGACTGGTCCAACCGTAGACGGTATGAGGAAACGAGGTCGGATGATGCGTACGCGTCCGCTGAAGGTGGCGCTGCTGGGCTGTGGGGTTGTCGGCTCAGAGGTGGCGCGCATCATGACGACGCACGCCGACGACCTCGCCGCCAGGATCGGCGCTCCCGTGGAGCTGGCGGGGGTCGCCGTACGGCGGCCGTCCAAGGTCCGCGAGGGCATCGACCCCGGCCTCGTCACCACCGACGCCACCGCCCTCGTCAAACGCGGGGACATCGATGTGGTGGTGGAGGTCATCGGGGGTATCGAGCCCGCGCGGACGCTCATCACCACCGCCTTCGAGCACGGGGCCTCCGTCGTCTCCGCCAACAAGGCCCTGCTCGCCCAGGACGGGGCCGCCCTGCACGCCGCCGCCGAGGAGCACGGCCGGGACCTCTACTACGAGGCCGCCGTGGCCGGCGCCATCCCGCTGATCCGCCCGCTGCGCGAGTCCCTGGCCGGGGACAAGATCAACCGGGTGATGGGGATCGTCAACGGTACGACCAACTTCATCCTCGACAAGATGGACTCCACGGGCGCCGGGTACCAGGAGGCGCTCGACGAGGCCACCGCGCTCGGGTACGCGGAGGCCGACCCGACCGCCGACGTCGAGGGCTTCGACGCCGCCGCCAAGGCCGCCATCCTCGCCGGGATCGCCTTCCACACGCGCGTGCGCCTCGACGACGTCTACCGCGAGGGCATGACCGAGGTCACCGCCGCCGACTTCCGCTCGGCGAAGGAGATGGGCTGCACCATCAAGCTGCTGGCCATCTGCGAGCGCTCGAAGGACGGGGCGTCCGTCACCGCGCGCGTGCATCCCGCCATGATTCCGCTGACCCACCCGCTCGCCTCCGTGCGCGGCGCGTACAACGCCGTCTTCGTGGAGAGCGATGCCGCCGGGCAGCTGATGTTCTACGGCCCCGGCGCCGGCGGTTCCCCGACCGCCTCCGCCGTGCTCGGCGACCTCGTCGCCGTGTGCCGCAACCGGCGGGGCGGCGCGACGGGCCCCGGTGAGTCGGCGTACGCCGCCCTGCCCGTCTCGCCCATGGGCGAGGTCGTCACGCGCTACCACATCAGCCTCGACGTCGCGGACAAACCTGGTGTTCTCGCCCAGGTCGCGACCGTGTTCGCCGAGCACGGGGTGTCGATCGATACGGTGCGCCAGCAGGGCAAGGACGGCGAGGCCTCCCTCGTCGTCGTCACCCACCGTGCGTCCGACGCCTCCCTCACCGGGACCGTCGAGGCGCTGCGCAAGCTCGACACCGTGCGGGGTGTCGCCAGCATCATGCGGGTTGAAGGAGAGTAACCAGCAATGACCCACCAGTGGCGCGGAATCATCGAGGAGTACCGGGACCGGCTGCCGGTATCCGACAGCACGCCGGTCGTGACGCTCCGCGAGGGCGGCACGCCCCTCGTACCCGCGCAGGTGCTCTCCGAGCGCACGGGCTGCGAGGTCCACCTGAAGGTGGAGGGCGCCAACCCCACGGGGTCCTTCAAGGACCGCGGCATGACCATGGCCATCTCCAAGGCGAAGGAGGAGGGGGCCAAGGCCGTCATCTGCGCCTCCACCGGCAACACCTCGGCCTCCGCCGCCGCTTACGCCGTGCGGGCCGGCATGGTTTCGGCCGTTCTCGTCCCGCAGGGCAAGATCGCCCTCGGCAAGATGGGCCAGGCCCTCGTGCACGGCGCGAAGATCCTCCAGGTCGACGGCAACTTCGACGACTGCCTCACCCTCGCGCGCTCGCTGAGCGAGAACTACCCGGTGGCGCTGGTCAATTCGGTCAACCCGGTGCGTATCGAGGGCCAGAAGACGGCCTCCTTCGAGATCGTGGACATGCTCGGGGACGCCCCCGACATCCACGTCCTGCCGGTGGGCAACGCGGGCAACATCACCGCCTACTGGAAGGGCTACAAGGAGTACGCCGCCGACGGGATCGCCACGAAGACCCCGCGCATGTGGGGCTTCCAGGCCTCCGGCAGCGCGCCGATCGTGCGCGGCGAGGTGGTCAAGGACCCGTCGACCATCGCCACCGCCATCCGCATCGGCAACCCCGCCTCCTGGCAATACGCCCTCGCCGCGCGCGACGAGTCGGGCGGCGCCATCGACGAGGTGACGGACCGTGAAATCCTGCGCGCCTACCGCCTGTTGGCCGCGCAGGAGGGCGTCTTCGTGGAGCCCGCCTCCGCGGCCTCCGTGGCCGGTCTGCTGAAGGCCGCCGAGCAGGGCAAGGTCGACCCGGGGCAGCGCATCGTGTGCACCGTCACGGGCAACGGCCTGAAGGACCCCGACTGGGCGGTCGCCGGAGCCCCGCAGCCGGTCACCGTCCCGGTCGACGCGACGGCCGCCGCCGAGCGCCTCGGCCTGGCTTGAACCCCGGAAAACCCTGACAGGGTGCACAGGGGGCTTGCGACACGCATCGTGCGCCTCCTGTGCGCCCTATGTCGCCACAGAACCTTCCTTCGATAGGCTGTACTGAACCCGCCCGCTGCATATGCCTGGCATATGGCTGCGCATATGGGCGACGCCGCGCCGTCTGCGCGGCCGGAGGGTCTCCACGTACGTATCGAATGTCTTCGACAGTCACGCAGCTCAAGGAGAGTCAACGAGCGATGGCCGGTCCAGCGTTCCGCGCCGCCGCCGTCCGGGTGCGCGTTCCCGCCACCAGCGCCAACCTCGGCCCGGGCTTCGACGCCCTCGGCCTCGCGCTGGGGCTCTACGACGACGTGGTCGTCCGGGTGGCCGACTCCGGGCTGCACATCGACATCGCGGGGGAGGGCAGCGAGACCCTTCCGCGTGACGAGTCTCACCTTCTCGTCCGCTCCCTGCGCACCGCCTTCGACCTGCTGGGCGGTCAGCCCCGCGGCCTGGAGATCGTCTGCGCCAACCGCATCCCGCACGGCCGCGGCCTCGGCTCCTCCTCCGCCGCCATCTGCGCCGGCATCGTCGCCGCCCGCGCGGTGACCATAGGCGGCGAGGCCCGCCTCGACGACGCGGCGCTGCTGGAGCTGGCCACCGAGATCGAGGGCCACCCGGACAACGTGGCCGCGTGTCTGCTCGGCGGCTTCACCCTGTCCTGGATGGAGGCCGGCGCCGCCCGGGCGATCAGGATGGAGCCCGTCGATTCCATCGTTCCGGTGGTTTTCGTGCCCGGAAAGCCGGTCCTGACCGAGACCGCGCGCGGCCTGCTCCCGCGCACCGTGCCGCACGTCGACGCCGCCGTCAACGCGGGCCGTGCCGCCCTGCTCGTCGAGGCCCTCACCCGGCGCCCCGAGCTGCTGCTGCCCGCCACCGAGGACCGCCTCCACCAGGAGTACCGCGCCCCGGCCATGCCGGAGAGCGCCGCGCTGGTGGAGCGGCTGCGCGCCGACGGCATCCCGGCCGTCATCTCGGGCGCCGGGCCCACCGTCATGGCGCTGGCCGACGCCGAGAGCGCCGACAAGGTGGCCCACCTCGCGGGTGCGGGCTGGGCCGCGAACCGGCTGGACCTCGATGTCCAGGGAGCGAGCGTGCTGCCGCTTGCGACCTGACACACGGTTGCCGGATTTGGAGAGGGGGAATGTTTGTTGGATCCGGTAGTGTTAACCTCAAGTCTGCACCCGACCCCACCATGGCGAGGTGCCTCGTGTCCCAGTCCGGGACAGACATTCTTCCGGGAGCCCCCCACGCCACTCCGTGTTCCGTACGCCGTACCTGGGCAGTACGTCGTATGCGGGCACTGAGCGGGCCGCCGGGCACGCTCCGGAATCGGTGCTACCACGCCACGTGACACTCGGTGCCACGGCTCGCGGAAGCGCCAATCACCGCACATTTCCTCCGCCGCTTTGGCGGACCACCGCCCCGGCACGGTTCACGGAAGACAGGACCGTAGCCGGACAGCACAACCGGTCGCCGAGCCAGACAGGCCGACGTCCGCTCCAGGGAAGGACCCTTCGTGAGCGACACCACCGATCTGATGGGCGCACGTGTCGAGGAGACCGCTGCCGCGCCCGCCACGGACGCCTCCGCGCCTGCCACCGGTGCCGGCTCCCGGCGGCGCCGCGGTACCGGCCTCGAGGGCATGGTGCTGGCCGAGCTGCAGCAGGTCGCCTCGGGCCTCGGCATCAGGGGCACCGCGCGGATGCGCAAGAGCCAGCTGATCGAGGTCATCAAGGAGGCGCAGGCCGCCGGGGGTGCCGCCCCCAAGGCCGAGACCGCCGCCGAGGCCAAGCCGAAGCGCCGCGCCACCTCCAAGGCCCGTACCGGCGAGGACGCCGAGAAGAAGGCGGAGGCCAAGACCGAGGCCCCCGCCGAGAAGGCCGTAGCCCAGCAGCAGATCGAGATCCCGGGCCAGCCGGCCTCCGACGACGCCCCGACCGAGCGCCGTCGCCGCCGCGCCACCGCCGAGGCCGGCAGCCCCGCCGCGAGCAGCGCCGAGACCGTCGCCGCCGAGGCCAAGGCGGAGCCCAAGGCCGAGACGCCGGCCCAGCAGCCGCAGGCGCAGGGCGAGGCCGCCAAGGGCGACGCCGGTGACGGCGATGGCCGTGGCCGCCGCGACCGCCGTGAGCGCGGCCGGGACCGCGACCGGGACCGTGACCGCCGTGGCAAGGGCGACGAGCAGGGCGGCCAGCAGCGCCAGCCGCAGGGCCAGCCGCAGGGCGGCCGCCAGGACCGCCAGGACCGCCAGCAGGACGACGACGACTTCGAGGGCGGCCGCCGGGGCCGTCGCGGCCGCTACCGGGACCGCCGTGGCCGCCGTGGCCGCGACGACGTCGCCGAGCCGCAGCTCGCCGAGGACGACGTCCTGATCCCGGTCGCGGGCATCCTGGACATCCTCGACAACTACGCCTTCATCCGGACCTCCGGCTACCTGCCGGGCCCGAACGACGTGTACGTCTCCCTCGCCCAGGTCCGCAAGAACGGCCTGCGCAAGGGCGACCACGTCACGGGTGCGGTCCGTCAGCCGAAGGAGGGCGAGCGCCGCGAGAAGTTCAACGCGCTGGTCCGCCTCGACTCCGTCAACGGCATGGCGCCCGAACACGGCCGTGGCCGCCCGGAGTTCAACAAGCTGACCCCGCTCTACCCGCAGGACCGGCTCCGTCTGGAGACGGACCCGGGCGTGCTCACCACCCGCATCATCGACCTGGTCTCGCCGATCGGTAAGGGCCAGCGCGGTCTGATCGTGGCCCCGCCGAAGACCGGCAAGACCATGATCATGCAGGCGATCGCCAACGCGATCACGCACAACAACCCCGAGTGCCACCTGATGGTCGTCCTCGTCGACGAGCGTCCGGAAGAGGTCACCGACATGCAGCGGTCGGTCAAGGGCGAGGTCATCTCCTCGACCTTCGACCGTCCGGCCGAGGACCACACCACGGTCGCCGAGCTCGCCATCGAGCGCGCCAAGCGCCTGGTGGAGCTGGGCCACGACGTCGTCGTGCTGCTCGACTCGATCACGCGTCTGGGCCGCGCCTACAACCTGGCGGCTCCGGCCTCCGGCCGCATCCTGTCCGGTGGTGTCGACTCCACCGCGCTGTACCCGCCGAAGCGGTTCTTCGGTGCGGCGCGGAACATCGAGGACGGCGGTTCGCTGACCATCCTGGCCACGGCTCTCGTGGACACCGGGTCCCGCATGGACGAGGTGATCTTCGAGGAGTTCAAGGGCACGGGCAACATGGAGCTGAAGCTCGACCGCAAGCTGGCGGACAAGCGGATCTTCCCGGCCGTGGACGTGGACGCCTCCGGTACCCGTAAGGAGGAGATCCTGCTGGGTGCCGAGGAGCTGGGCATCGTCTGGAAGCTGCGTCGTGTGCTGCACGCGCTCGACCAGCAGCAGGCGATCGAGCTGCTGCTGGACAAGATGAAGCAGACCAAGTCGAACGTCGAGTTCCTGATGCAGATTCAGAAGACGACGCCGACACCCGGCAACGGCGACTAATCGGTAGAGACCGGGCAGGAGAGAGGGCCGCCCCCCGTCAATCGGTGACGGGGGGCGGCCCTTTGGCGCTGAGAGGTACGGGTGCGCATCACGTGCCCCTTCTGACTCATCGCTCCATGGGGGACTCTTTGTCCACACCTCTGCCCCGCGCCGGTCGGCACAGACGCCGGATACGCATCGGCCTGCCCGTCGCCGCCGCCGGTGTCGCCGCGGCCGTCGCCGCCGCGCTGCTGACCACCTCCGCCGGTGCCTCGACGGCCTCGGCCTCGCCGACCGTCAAGCCGGCCACCAGCTCCGCCTCGCTCACCGAGCTGACGGACCGCGTCGCGGGCGCGCTCGCCACCGACAAGGACTTCAAGAAGGCCTCGAGGACCAAGGACACGAAGACCGGCGGGACGGCTTCCGCGTCTTCTTCGTCGGCCTCGTCTTCTTCGTCGGCCTCGTCTTCTTCGCCGTCCCCGTCGGCCCCGTCGTCCTCGTCCACGACGTCCGGCACCGGCACCGTCAGCCCGATGATCATCGGTGGTACCACCACGACCATCACCTCGGCGCCGTGGATGGCCCAGCTCTGGTACTACGACGACAAGGGCACCACCGACACCTCTGACGACGTCGGCTTCTTCTGCGGCGGTGCCGTGGTGGCGCCGACGAAGATCCTGACCGCCGCGCACTGCGTCAAGGGCTTCGACTGGCACGCCCACGGGTCCATCGTCACCGGCACCGACCAACTGCCCACCACCGACACCTCCGGCAACACCGACCTGCACGGCGGCACGGTCTCCGGTGTCTGGCGGCAGTGGAACCACCCGTCGTACAACGCGACGGCCATCGACAACGACATCGCCGTACTGACCCTGGCGAACCCGGTCAGGGCCACGCCGATCCGCATGACGACGTCGACCGACACGGCGTCCTACGCGGCCGGCACGAGCGCCAAGGTCTACGGCTGGGGCCGCACCAGCTCCACCAGCCAGGACATCTCGCAGACGCTCAGGACGGCGACCCTGCCGATCCAGTCCGACAGCACGTGCTCCGGCGCCTACGGCAGTGAGTTCATCGCGGGTCACATGGTCTGCGCGGGCAACCCCGCGACCGGCAGCGACTCGGGCACCACGGCCACCTGCAACGGCGACTCCGGCGGCCCGCTGATCGTGAACAACCGCATCGTCGGCATCGTCTCCTGGGGCGTGCAGAACTGCGTCGCCAAGGGTGCCTACAGCGTGTTCAGCAAGGTGAAGACGTACGTCGGCGCCGCCTACCCGCGCATCGACGACACCAACCTCAGCGGCGACCACAAGGCAGACCTGTTCATCCGCAGCCAGTCCACGTCCACCGGGTACGAGAAGGACTCCCAGGGCACCTCGTTCGGGGCCCGCATCTCCTGGGGCAGCTTCTCGGGCTACAACACGATCCTGCAGACGGACCTGGACCGGGACGGCTACCAGGACTTCGTCCTGCGCCGCAGCAGCGACGGGGCGGTCTTCTGGCCGCACTACATCCCGGCCACCCAGAGCTGGAGCAAGAAGGAGATCTTCAGCAACTGGTCCACCCGGAAGTTCACCGTCGCCCCCGGTGATGTCACCGGCGACTACCTGCCCGACCTGCTCTCGGTCGACTCCTCCGGCAACCTGTGGATCTACCCGGGCAAGGGCGACGGCTCCTTCGCCACCCCCGTCAAGGTCGGCTCCGGCTGGGGCCAGTACAACTCCCTGCGCGGCCACGGCGACTTCGACGGCGACGGCAGGGCCGACCTGATCGCCCGCCAGAGCAGCACCGGCGACGTCTACCTGTACCGGGGCACCGGCACGGCCGGCTCGGGCGCCTTCGCCCCGCGGATCAAGGTGCGCAGCGCCTGGACCGGCTACAACGCCTTCGACGCGGTCGGCGACGTCACCGGTGACGGCAAGGCCGACTTCCTGGCCCGCAACACCGGCGGCACGCTCTACCTGTACCCGGGCACCGGCAAGGCGACCAGCGAGATCTTTGCCACAAGGATCTCGGTCGGCACCGGTTTCCAGGCCTACGACATCTGGGGCTGAAACCCCAGGTGAGCGAGGCTCACCGGCCGTACATCGATGACGCACAGTGCCCATCGCGCCACGCGATGGGCACTGTGCGTTGTGCAACCCTTGCCCGGGTTTCTCCGTCTGCCCTTACGGGGCGACGATGGAGCGGTAGCGACCGCGCCTGACCCTGAAAGCAGGGGGTAACCGACCGACGAGACCTAGGAGTGATGTGTCCGCCGAGAGCACGCCGGAGCCCGCCATAACCACGCCGGGCGAGGACGGCCCCCGCCGCAGTGGCAAGGGCCGCCGCAGGGCCCGCGGCAAGAGCCGCAAGGCCGTGCGCGTCGCCGCCTGGACGGCCGCCGGTGTGGTGGTGCTGGCGGGTACGGGCGCGGGGTACCTGTACTTCAAGCTCAACGGCAACATCCGCAGCGTCGACATCGACCAGGCCCTCGGCAACGACCGGCCCTCGAAGATCGACAACGGCTCCGAGAACATCCTGGTCCTCGGCTCGGACACCCGCTCCGGCTCCAACAAGAAGCTCGGCGGCGGCACCGACGACGGCAGCGCCCGCTCCGACACGGCGATGATCGTCCACGTCTACGAGGGCCACAAGAAGGCCAGTGTGGTCTCCGTCCCCCGGGACACCCTGATCGACCGCCCGGCCTGCACCGACACCAAGGGCACCACGCACCCGGCCGCGAACGGCACCATGTTCAACGAGGCCTACTCGACCGGCGGTGCGGCCTGCGCGGTGAAGACCGTCGAGTCCCTCACCGGTATCCGCATGGACCACTACCTGGAGGTCGACTTCGCGGGCTTCCAGAAGCTCATCGACGACCTCGGCGGCGTCCCGGTCACCACGTCCAGGAGCATCGACGACCCGCAGAGCCACCTGAACCTCCAGGCCGGCACCCACACCCTCGACGGCCGGCAGGCCCTCGGCCTGGTCCGCACCCGGCACGGCGTGGGCGACGGCTCCGACCTGGGACGCATCCAGCTCCAGCAGGCCTTCGTCAAGGCGCTGCTCAACCAGGTCAAGCACGTCGGTGTCCTCACCAGCCCCAAGAAGCTGTACGACCTCGCCGACACCGCCACCAGGACGGTCACCACCGACTCCGACCTCGGCTCGGTCAACTCCCTGATCGACTTCGCGGACGGCCTCAAGGGCATCGGCGCCAAGAACATGACCATGATCACCATGCCGGTCCAGTACGACCCGGCGAACCCCAACCGCGTGCTCATGGAGAAGCGGAAGGCCCAGCTGGTCTGGGACGCCCTGAAGAACGACCGCCCGATCCCGAGGTCGGCCACGGCGGGCACGGCCACGGGCGAGGCCCAGGGCGTGGTGAGGTAGCCGGCGGCACTCCCGCTCACCCGCGGGAACACTCCGGCTCACCCGCAGGAATAGAACAACCGCACCCCCGGTTTGGGTGGATGGCCCCAGTCCTGGCAGACTGGTACGTCGGCTCCGGTTCACGCTCCCGCACCCCGCGGCAGCGACCCGGCGCCCTCCCGGAACCTAGGAGACACCTTGAAGCGCGACATCCACCCCGCGTACGTCGAGACGCAGGTCAGCTGCACCTGTGGCGCGTCGTTCACCACCCGTAGCACCATCGAGTCCGGCACCATCCGGGCCGAGGTCTGCTCCGAGTGCCACCCGTTCTACACGGGCAAGCAGAAGATCCTCGACACCGGTGGCCGTGTGGCCCGCTTCGAGGCCCGCTTCGGCAAGGCTGCCGCCGGCTCCAAGAAGTAGCGAGCCCCATTTCGCCGGTCCACGGTCACGCCCTCGTGGGGGTGTGCCCGGGACCGGCGTTTTTGGTCGCCCGCCCTTCCCTTCACCGCAGTACAGGAGCCCAAGATGTTCGAGGCCGTCGAGGAACTCGTCGCCGAGCACGCCGATCTGGAGAAGAAGCTCGCCGACCCGTCGGTCCACGCCGACCAGCAGAACGCGCGCAAGCTGAACAAGCGCTACGCCGAGCTCACCCCGATCGTCGCCACGTACCGCTCCTGGAAGCAGACCGGCGACGACACCGAGACCGCGCGCGAACTGGCGGCCGACGACCCCGACTTCGCCGCCGAGGTCAAGGACCTGGAGAAGCAGCGCGAGGAGCTCACCGAGAAGCTTCGCTTCCTGCTGATCCCGCGCGACCCGAGTGACGACAAGGACGTCATTCTGGAGATCAAGGCGGGCGCGGGCGGCGACGAGTCGGCCCTCTTCGCCGGCGACCTGCTGCGCATGTACCTGCGCTACGCCGAGCGCGTCGGCTGGAAGACCGAGATCATCGACGCCACCGAGTCCGAGCTGGGCGGCTACAAGGACGTCCAGGTCGCGGTGAAGGCCCGCGGTCAGCTCGAACCCGGCCAGGGCGTGTGGGCCCGGCTGAAGTACGAGGGCGGCGTGCACCGCGTGCAGCGCGTGCCGGCCACCGAGTCCCAGGGCCGTATCCACACCTCCGCCGCCGGTGTCCTCGTGACCCCCGAGGCCGAGGAGGTGGACGTGGAGATCAACCCCAACGACCTCCGCATCGACGTCTACCGGTCCTCCGGCCCGGGCGGCCAGTCGGTCAACACCACCGACTCCGCGGTGCGCATCACGCACCTCCCGACCGGCGTCGTGGCCTCCTGCCAGAACGAGAAGAGCCAGCTGCAGAACAAGGAGCAGGCGCTGCGTATCCTGCGCTCCAGGCTGCTCGCCGCGGCGCAGGAGGAGGCCGAGCGGGAGGCCGCCGACGCCCGCCGCAGCCAGGTCCGCACGGTCGACCGCTCCGAGAAGATCCGCACCTACAACTTCCCGGAGAACCGCATCTCCGACCACCGCGTCGGCTTCAAGGCGTACAACCTGGACCAGGTCCTGGACGGCGACCTCGACGCGGTCATCCAGGCCTGCGTCGACGCCGACTCGGCGGCGAAGCTGGCGGCCGCGTAAGACACCTACGCAACGACGAGCACGACACGGAGGACTTGCGTGAACCTGCTGCTCGCGGAGGTGGCCCAGGCCACCCAGCGGCTGGCCGACGCCGGCGTGCCCTCGCCGCGCACCGACGCGGAGGAGCTCGCCGCGTTCGTGCACGGTGTGAAGCGCGGCGAACTGCACTCCGTGAAGGACTCGGACTTCGACGCCCGGTACTGGGAGGTCATCGCCCGGCGCGAACAGCGCGAGCCGCTGCAGCACATCACCGGGCGGGCCTACTTCCGCTACCTGGAACTCCAGGTCGGGCCGGGCGTCTTCGTGCCCCGGCCCGAGACCGAGTCCGTGGTCGGCTGGGCCATAGACGCCGTGCGCGCCATGGACGTCGTCGAGCCGTGCATCGTCGATCTGTGCACCGGCTCCGGCGCCATCGCGCTCGCCCTCGCCCAGGAGGTCCCGCGCTCCCGAGTGCACGCCGTGGAGCTGTCCGAGGACGCCCTGGTGTGGACGCGGAAGAACGTGGCGGGGTCCAGGGTCGACCTGCGGCAGGGGGACGCCCTGTCGGCCTTCCCCGACCTCGACGGGCAGGTCGACCTGGTGATCTCCAACCCGCCGTACATCCCGCTCACCGAGTGGGAGTACGTGGCCCCGGAGGCCCGTGACTACGACCCCGAGATGGCGTTGTTCTCCGGCGAGGACGGCCTCGACCTGATCCGGGGCATCGAGCGCACCGCGCACCGGCTGCTGCGCCCGGGCGGTGTCGTCGTGATCGAGCACGCCGACACCCAGGGCGGCCAGGTGCCGTGGATCTTCACCGAGGAGCGGGGCTGGGCCGACGCGGCCGACCACCCCGACCTCAACAACCGCCCCCGGTTCGCGACCGCCCGCAAGGCGCTGCCGTGACCACCCCGACCACAGTCTTTTCCGAAGTCCCGCAGCACGTGTACGAGGAGGCCCGCTAGACATGGCACGGCGATACGACACCAACGACGCGACCGACCGCGTGACGGGTCTGCGCGAGGCCGCGTCCGCCGTCCGCCGGGGCGAGTTGGTGGTCCTGCCGACCGACACGGTGTACGGCCTCGGCGCCGACGCGTTCTCCTCGGAGGCGGTCGCCGACCTCCTCGCCGCCAAGGGCCGTGGCCGCAACATGCCCACCCCTGTCCTCATCGGCTCCCCGAACACGCTGCACGGCCTCGTCACGGACTTCTCCGAGCTGGCGTGGGAGCTGGTCGACGCGTTCTGGCCGGGCGCCCTGACGCTCGTCGCCAAGCACCAGCCGTCCCTCCAGTGGGACCTGGGCGACACGCGGGGCACGGTGGCCGTCCGCATGCCGCTGCACCCCGTCGCCATCGAGCTGCTCACCGAGGTCGGCCCGATGGCCGTCTCCTCCGCCAACCTCACCGGCCACCCGGCGCCGGAGGACTGCGACGCCGCGCAGGAGATGCTCGGCGACTCCGTCTCCGTCTACCTCGACGGCGGCCCGACCCCGGGCAACGTGCCGTCGTCCATCGTGGACGTCACCGGCCGGGTGCCGGTGCTGCTGCGCGAGGGCGCGATCTCCCCGGAGGAGCTGCGCAAGGTCGTACCCGACCTCGAGGTGGCCAATTGACGGCCCCTGAAGCGGGGCGTGGCATAGGCATCGGGGAACGTGCGGCGGAACAGACGACGACGTTCGGCTTTCCGCGCGACACCTTCCGCATCCTCCACGTCAGCACCGGCAACGTGTGCCGCTCGCCCATCACCGAGCGGCTGACCCGCCATTTCGTGGCGGAGCGGCTCGGCGTGCTCGGCGGCGGGCTGATCGTGGAGAGCGCGGGCACCTGGGGCCACGAGGGCGCCCCGATGGAGGCCAACGCGGAGGCCGTGCTGGCCGACTTCGGCGCGGACGCCTCCGGCTTCACCGGCAGGGAGCTACTCGACGAGCACGTCATCATGGCCGACCTGGTCCTCACCGCGACCCGCGACCACCGCGCCCAGGTCATCTCCATGGGCCATTCGGCGGGCCTGCGCACCTTCACCCTGAAGGAGTTCACCCGCCTGGTCCGCGCGATAGACCCGGCCACGCTGCCGCCGCTGGAGGACGGCGTGGTCATGCGCGCCCGCGCCCTGGTCCGCGCGGCGGCGGCGCTGCGCGGGTGGCTGCTCGCGCCCACGGTGGAGGCGGACGAGGTCCACGACCCGTACGGGGCACCCCTGACGTTCTTCCGGTCGATCGGGGACGAGATACACCAGGCGCTGGATCCGGTGGTGACGGCGCTGACCGGGCTACCGGCGCGTACGTAGACGTTCGACGTCGATACCGGGCATACCGCACATCCCCGGCCTACATTGGTCATACGTCACCGTCGACCGCCCGGGAGCCCGCCATGTCGGTCACCCCTACCCTCGAGACCGACGTCCTGCGGCGGCAGGACCCGGCGATGGCCGAGATCCTCCTCGCGGAGCTGGACCGGCAGTCCACCACCCTGCAGCTGATCGCCGCCGAGAACTACTGCTCGCCGGCCGTGCTGGCCGCCCTCGGCTCCGCGCTCGCCAACAAGTACGCCGAGGGCTATCCCGGCGCCCGGCACCACGGTGGCTGCGAGCTCGTCGACCTCGCCGAACGCGCCGCCATCGACCGGGCCAAGGAGCTGTTCGGCGCCGAACACGCCAACGTCCAGTCCCACTCCGGCTCCTCGGCCGTCCTGGCCGCCTACGCCGCCCTGCTGCGCCCCGGCGACACCGTCCTCGCCCTCGGTCTGCACTACGGCGGCCATCTCACCCACGGCTCGCCCGCGAACTTCTCCGGCCGCTGGTTCGACTTCGTCGGGTACGGGGTGGACGCGGAGACCGGGCTCATCGATCACGACCAGGTGCGTCACCTGGCCCTGGGCCACCGTCCCAAGGCGATCGTGTGCGGCTCGATCGCCTATCCCCGGCACATCGACTACGCCTTCTTCCGCGAGGTCGCCGACGAGGTCGGGGCCTATCTGATCGCCGACGCCGCGCACCCGATCGGGCTGGTCGCCGGCGGCGCGGCGCCGAACCCGGTGCCGTACGCCGACATCGTCTGCGCGACCACGCACAAGGTGCTGCGCGGTCCGCGCGGCGGGATGATCCTGTGCGGGAGCGAACTGGCCGAGCGCGTCGACCGGGCGGTGTTCCCGTTCACCCAGGGCGGCGCGCAGATGCACACGATCGCCGCGAAGGCCGTCGCGTTCGGTGAGGCGGCGACGCCGGCCTTCGCCGTGTACGCCCATCAGGTGGTCGCCAACGCACGGGTGCTCGCCGGTCACCTGGCCGCCGAGGGCCTCACTGTCACCACCGGCGGCACGGACACCCACCTGATCACCGCCGACCCGGCACCGCTCGGGGTGGACGGCCGCACCGCGCGCGGCCGGCTCGCCGCCGCCGGGATCGTCCTGGACTGCTGCGCGCTGCCGCACGGGGACGGCCGGGGCCTGCGCCTGGGCACGGCCGCGGTGACCACGCAGGGCATGGGGGAGCCGGAGATGGTGCGGATCGCCGCGCTGATGGCGGCCGTGCTGCGCGACGAGCGGGACGCGGCCGGGGCCCGGGAGGAGGTGCGCGTTCTCACAGGAGGTTTTCCGCCGTACCCGGGCTGAACGGGGGTAGGCGCTGCCCCGTACATCCCGATGTGCGCCAGGATCCACAGCCAGGCGTGCAACCATCGTGGCTACCCGGAAGTCCCCATCCGTATACGTCCATCGCTAGGGTATGGGGCTGTGATGGCCAGCGAGACCCGTGGGGAAGCCTGTGCGTGAATACCTGCTGACGCTCTGCATCACGGCCGCGGTGACGTACCTGCTGACAGGGCCGGTACGGAAGTTCGCGATCGTGGCCGGGGCGATGCCGGAGATCCGGGCGCGTGACGTGCACCGCGAACCCACTCCGCGTCTCGGCGGTATCGCCATGTTCTTCGGCCTGTGCGCGGGCCTGCTGGTCGCGGACCACCTGACCAACCTCAACGAGGTCTTCGCGAAGTCGAACGAGCCGCGGGCCCTGCTCTCCGGCGCGGCCCTGATCTGGCTGATCGGCGTCCTGGACGACAAGTTCGAGATCGACGCGCTGATCAAGCTGGGCGGCCAGATGATCGCCGCGGGCGTGATGGTGGTCCAGGGTCTGACGATCCTGTGGCTGCCCATCCCCGGCGTCGGCAACGTGGCGCTGACCCAGTGGCAGGGCACGCTGCTGACCGTGGCGCTCGTCGTCATCACGATCAACGCGGTGAACTTCGTGGACGGCCTGGACGGTCTGGCGGCCGGCATGGTCTGCATCGCGGCGGCCGCGTTCTTCCTGTACTCGTACCGGATCTGGTACTCGTACGGCATCGAGGCCGCCGCCCCGGCGACCCTGTTCGCGGCGATCCTGATGGGCATGTGCCTGGGCTTCCTGCCCCACAACATGCACCCGGCGCGGATCTTCATGGGTGACTCCGGCTCGATGCTGATCGGCCTGGTGCTGGCGGCGGGCGCGATCTCGATCACCGGTCAGCTGGACCCGGACGCGCTCGCGCTGTTCACGGGGTCGGAGAAGGCGGCGGTGCACCAGACGGTGCCGGTGTACATCCCGCTGCTGCTGCCGCTGACGATCATCGCGGTGCCGGCGGCCGACCTGGTCCTCGCGATCGTACGGCGCACCTGGCGCGGCCAGTCCCCGTTCGCGGCCGACCGCGGCCATCTGCACCACCGGCTGCTGGAGATCGGCCACTCGCACAGCCGGGCGGTGCTGATCATGTACTTCTGGTCGGCGCTGATCGCCTTCGGCGCGCTGGCCTACTCGGTCAACTCGGCCTCGATGTGGATCGTGCTGGGCGTGGTCTTCCTCAGCGCGGTGGGACTGGTCCTGCTGCTGCTCCCGCGCTTCACGCCGCGGGTGCCGGTGTGGGCCCAGCGGTTCGTGCCGCCGCGCTACCGGCTGCGCCGCCGTGCGGCCCGGGCCGCCGTGGCGAGGGAGGCCGAGGAGCCTCAGGAGACGCAGGAGGCCGAGGAACGGGCCCCTGTCACCGCCGGGATCTCGGGCGTCAACGGAGCGACCGCGATCGGCGCTCGTTCGCGTTTCCTTGACCGACACTGAGCCAGTCCAAGGTAAGAATCTAACGAGAGCATTGCCCGCTCATGGGGGAGCAAAGTCCCCTAATACCAGACAAGTGGGTGCCGTTTCTGCACAGACGGGCACTGTCACTCTCATGTGTGACAGCAAGCACACCCACCGGGTAAAGACCTCATCAAATAGTTTGTGATACGGTTCACGAGAACCCGGAGACAGTCGAAGGACCCAAGTGCGTGGGCCCCTCGACCTGAGGATTCGATCACTCAGCCCGGGACTACGCTCGTCCATGACGACACCCTGCCCCCTGTGAAAGCGGAGTTGCCGCCATGCCGTCCAATGACGTCCGGATTCTGGCCCAGGCTGCCGTGCCCACGGCTGCCGTCGGCGCGATTGCCGCCGTCGTCAGCGGTGTGGTCGCGGGCGGCAAGGGAGCGATCGGGGCCGTCGTCGCGACGCTGCTGGTGATTCTCTTCATGGGGCTGGGCCTCTACGTGCTCCAGCGCACCGCCCGATCGCTTCCGCATCTCTTCCAGGCCATGGGACTGATGCTCTACGCGGCCCAGATCCTGCTGATGTTCGTCTTCGTGGCCGCGTTCAAGAACACCACGCTCTTCAATCCCAGGGCCTTCGCGCTCACGCTCGTCGCCGGCACGCTCGCCTGGATCGCCGCACAGACGCGTGCGCACATGAAGTCCAAGATTCTCTATGTCGAGCCCGATTCGACGTCCTCCTCGAGCAGCGAAAAGTCCCACAAGTCGGGGCACTCGTCGTGAGGGGTAGGGCCGGGATAAAGACGCCAGAGAGACCCTGCTATCGTCCGGTGCCAACTGCGGCATCGCGGGCGCGGGCATCCGAGCTGACGCCTGCTCAATCGCGAGGCGAGATGCCCCCCAGCCGCCCCCACATCCGTAACACCAGTCCCGTGCCGAACCGCGGCCGTGCGCCGCGCCGACACAACGAGGTTGCCGTACCTATGCGCCACGCTGAAGGAGCCCGCGGTGAGTGCTGACCCGACGCAGACGCTCGCTTTCGACTCGAGCTGCCACCTGTTCTCCGGGTGCGGTTTCGACACCGTCGCTCCGGGCCTGCACTCGTTCCTCTTCAAGCCGCTCTGGGGCAATACGAACGGCATCTACTTCAACAAGCCGATGCTGCTTGCCCTGCTGGGCTCCATCATCGTGGTGGGCTTCTTCTGGGCCGCGTTCGCCAGGCCCAAGGTCGTCCCGGGCAAGCTCCAGATGGTCGCCGAGGCCGGCTACGACTTCATCCGCCGCGGTGTCGTCTACGAGACCATCGGCAAGAAGGAAGGCGAGAAGTACGTCCCGCTGGTCGTCTCGCTGTTCTTCTTCGTCTGGATGATGAACCTCTGGTCGATCATCCCGGTCGCCCAGTTCCCGGTCACCTCGATCATCGCCTACCCGATGGTCCTGGCCCTGATCGTCTACCTCGTCTGGGTTCCGCTCACCTTCAAGCGGCACGGTTTCGTCGGCGCGTGGAAGAACATCACCGGCTACGACAAGTCGCTCGGTGCGGTGCTCCCGCTGGCCATGACCATCGAGCTGTTCTCGAACCTGCTGGTCCGCCCGTTCACGCACGCGGTGCGACTCTTCGCGAACATGTTCGCCGGTCACACGCTGCTCGTGCTCTTCACGGTCGCCAGCTGGTACATGCTGAACGGCATCGGCATCGCCTACTCCGCCGTCTCCTTCTCGATGACGATCGTCATGACCGCCTTCGAGCTCTTCATCCAGGCTGTCCAGGCGTACGTCTTCGTCCTGCTGACCTGCTCCTACATTCAGGGCGCGCTCGCCGAGCACCACTGAGCTGCCCCGCTCCGCACCCCCTGGTCGTCCGGTGGCCAACCCCCACCGGTCCGTAAAGAAAAGGAAGAACTGGCATGTCCCAGACCCTTGCCGCTGTCACTGGCTCGCTCAGCTCCGTCGGTTACGGCCTGGCCGCCATCGGCCCCGGCGTCGGCGTCGGCATCATCTTCGGCAACGGCACGCAGGCCCTCGCCCGCCAGCCCGAGGCGGCCGGTCTGATCCGCGCCAACCAGATCCTCGGCTTCGCGTTCTGTGAGGCGCTGGCCCTGATCGGCCTCGTCATGCCGTTCGTCTACTAAGACGAACGTCAGCGACAGCCCATTCGACGAAAGGCACTGAGATGACCCACTCATGGGTTCAGTTTGCGGCGGAGAAGGAGAATCCCCTCCTTCCGCCGTGGCCGGAGCTCGTCATCGGCCTGATCGCCTTCGTCATCGTCTTCGGCTTCCTCGCCAAGAAGCTCCTCCCGAACATCAACAAGGTTCTGGAAGAGCGCCGCGAGGCCATCGAGGGCGGTATCGAAAAGGCCGAGGCCGCGCAGACCGAGGCTCAGAGCGTCCTTGAGCAGTACAAGGCCCAGCTCGCCGAGGCCCGGCACGAGGCCGCGCGCCTGCGTCAGGAGGCGCAGGAGCAGGGTGCCGCGCTCATCGCCGAGATGCGGGCCGAGGGCCAGCGGCAGCGCGAGGAGATCGTCACCGCCGGTCACGCCCAGATCGAGGCCGACCGCAAGGCCGCCGCGCAGACGCTGCGTCAGGACGTCGGCAAGCTCGCCACCGAACTGGCCGGCAAGCTCGTCGGTGAGTCCCTCGAGGACCACGCCCGCCAGAGCCGTGTGATCGACCGCTTCCTCGACGAGCTCGAGGAGAAGGCCGAGGCCACGCGATGAACGGAGCGAGCCGCGAGGCCCTGGCAGCCGCACGTGAGCGTCTCGACGCGCTGACGGACTCCACGTCCGTCGACGCCGCTTCGCTCGCCGACGAGCTGGCGGCCGTCACCGCGCTGCTCGACCGCGAGGCCGGCCTGCGCCGGGTCCTCACCGACCCGGCGCAGCCCGCAGAGGCCAAGGCGGAGCTGGTCCAGCGTCTGATCGGTGGCCAGGTCAGCGGCGCGACCGCCGACCTGGTGGCCGGGACGGCGCGCTCCCGCTGGTCGCAGCCCCGCGACCTGGTGGACGCGCTGGAGGAGCTGGCGAGCATCGCCGACCTCACGGCCGCGGAGAAGACGGGCACCCTCGACGACGTCGAGGACGAGCTGTTCCGGTTCGGCCGGATCGTCTCCTCCAGCACCGAGCTGCGCGCCGCGCTGACCGACCGCGCCGCCTCCGCGGCGGCCAAGACCGAGCTGCTGCACCGGCTGCTCGGCGGACGGGCCAAGCCGATCACCGAGCGTCTGGTGACGCGCCTTGTGACCGCGCCGCGTGGACGTAGCCTGGAAGCGGGACTGGAGTCCCTGTCCAAGCTCGCCGCCGACCGCCGGGACCGGATGGTCGCTGTCGTCACCTCGGCGGTGCCGCTGAGCGACGGCCAGAAGCAGCGCCTCGGCGCCGCCCTCGCCAAGCTCTACGGCCGCCGGATGCACCTCAACCTGGACGTGGACCCCGAGGTCATCGGCGGTATCCGGGTGCAGGTCGGTGACGAGGTCATCAACGGCTCGATCGTGGACCGCCTGGACGACGCCGCCCGCCGCATGGCGAGCTAGCAGCAACTCGATATTCGAGACAACTCGATATTTCGAGAAAAGCAGTACGTAATTACGGCCCTGGTTGGGCCGTGCAGAGGATTCACCTCTTATAGGGGGGAGTCCCCATCCCCCCCAAGTGAAACTTCGGGCCCAACAAGGAGAGCAGGGAACCCAGATGGCGGAGCTCACGATCCGGCCGGAGGAGATCCGGGACGCGCTGGAGAACTTCGTCCAGTCGTACAAGCCGGACGCGGCCTCGCGCGAGGAGGTCGGTACGGTCACCCTTGCCGGCGACGGCATCGCGAAGATCGAGGGTCTTCCCTCGGCCATGGCCAACGAACTGCTGAAGTTCGAGGACGGCACCCTCGGCCTCGCCCTCAACCTCGAGGAGCGCGAGATCGGTGCCATCGTCCTCGGTGAGTTCAGCGGCATCGAGGAGGGTCAGCCGGTCACGCGTACCGGTGAGGTCCTCTCCGTCGCGGTCGGCGAGGGCTACCTCGGCCGCGTTGTCGACCCGCTCGGCAACCCGATCGACGGCCTCGGCGAGATCGAGACGTCCGGCCGCCGTGCGCTGGAGCTGCAGGCCCCCACGGTCATGCAGCGCAAGTCGGTGCACGAGCCGATGGAGACCGGCTACAAGGCCGTCGACGCGATGACCCCGATCGGCCGCGGTCAGCGTCAGCTGATCATCGGTGACCGCCAGACCGGCAAGACCGCCCTGGCCGTCGACACGATCATCAACCAGCGCGACAACTGGCGCTCGGGCGACCCCAAGAAGCAGGTCCGCTGCATCTACGTCGCCATCGGCCAGAAGGGCTCCACCATCGCCGGCGTGCGCCGCGCGCTGGAGGAGAACGGCGCCCTGGAGTACACGACCATCGTCGCCGCCCCGGCGTCCGACCCGGCCGGCTTCAAGTACCTGGCGCCGTACACCGGTTCGGCCATCGGCCAGCAGTGGATGTACGAGGGCAAGCACGTCCTCATCATCTTCGACGACCTCTCGAAGCAGGCCGACGCCTACCGCGCCGTGTCCCTGCTGCTGCGCCGCCCGCCGGGCCGTGAGGCCTACCCGGGTGACGTCTTCTACCTGCACTCCCGGCTGCTGGAGCGCTGCGCCAAGCTCTCCGACGACATGGGTGCCGGTTCGATGACCGGTCTGCCGATCGTCGAGACCAAGGCCAACGACGTCTCGGCGTTCATCCCGACCAACGTCATCTCCATCACCGACGGCCAGTGCTTCCTGGAGTCGGACCTGTTCAACGCCGGTCAGCGCCCCGCGCTGAACGTCGGTATCTCCGTCTCCCGAGTCGGTGGTTCCGCGCAGCACAAGGCGATGCGCCAGGTCTCCGGCCGTCTCCGTGTGGACCTCGCCCAGTTCCGTGAGCTGGAGGCCTTCGCCGCCTTCGGTTCCGACCTGGACGCGGCCTCGAAGGCCCAGCTGGAGCGCGGTTCGCGCATGGTCGAGCTGCTGAAGCAGGACCAGTACCAGCCGATGGCCACCGAGGACCAGGTTGTCTCCGTCTGGGCCGGCACCAACGGCCGTATGGACGACGTGCCGGTCGGTGACATCCGCCGCTTCGAGAAGGAACTGATCGACTTCCTGCACCGGAAGTACCAGGGCCTGATGACCTCCATCAAGGAGGGCGCGAAGATGTCGGACGACACGATCCAGGCGATCGACGACGCGGTGGCGGAGTTCAAGAAGCAGTTCGAGACGAGCGACGGCAAGCTGCTCGGCGAGGACACCCCTGCCGCTGCCGCCAAGTGACGTAAGGAAGGGACCTGACTCATGGGAGCCCAGCTCCGGGTCTACAAGCGTCGCATCCGATCCGTCAGCGCGACCAAGAAGATCACCAAGGCGATGGAGATGATCGCCGCCTCGCGCGTCGTCAAGGCGCAGCGCAAGGTGGCGGCCTCCACGCCGTACGCGAACGAGCTGACGCGTGCGGTCACGGCGGTCGGCACCGGCTCGAACACCAGGCACCCGCTCACCACGGAGGCGGAGAACCCGACCCGTGCCGCGGTTCTGCTCCTCACGAGCGACCGCGGCCTGGCCGGCGCCTTCAACTCCAACGCCATCAAGACGGCGGAGCAGCTGACCGAGCGCCTGGAGCGCGAGGGCAAGCAGGTCGACACGTACATCGTCGGCCGGCGCGGTGTCGCCCACTACAACTTCCGTGAGCGCAAGGTCGCGGAGTCGTGGACGGGCTTCACGGACGAGCCGTCGTACGCGGACGCCAAGAAGGTCGCGGCGCCCCTGATCGAGGCCATCGAGAAGGAGACGGAGAACGGCGGCGTGGACGAACTCCACATCGTCTTCACCGAGTTCGTCTCGATGATGACGCAGACGGCGCTCGACGCCCGGCTGCTGCCGCTGCGCCTCGAAGAGGTCGCCGAGGAGGCTCACCCCAAGGGGGAGATCCTCCCGCTGTACGACTTCGAGCCCTCGGCGGAGGACGTCCTCGACGCCCTGCTGCCGCGCTACGTGGAGAGCCGTATCTACAACGCGCTGCTCCAGTCGGCCGCTTCGAAGCACGCCGCCACGCGGCGCGCGATGAAGTCGGCCACCGACAACGCCGGTGAGCTCATCGAGACGCTCACCCGGCTTGCCAACGCGGCCCGTCAGGCCGACATCACCCAGGAAATCAGCGAGATCGTCGGTGGCGCGAGCGCCCTGGCCGACGCGACCGCGGGGAGTGACCGATAAATGACCACCACTGTTGAGACCGCGACGGCTACGGGCCGCGTCGCCCGGGTCATCGGCCCGGTCGTCGACGTGGAGTTCCCCGTCGACGCGATGCCCGAGATCTACAACGCCCTGCACGTCGAGGTCTCCGACCCGGCGAACGCGGGCGAGAAGAAGACGCTGA
Organism: Streptomyces sp. NPDC001153; assembly: GCF_053598315.1. Classification (NCBI taxonomy): domain Bacteria; kingdom Bacillati; phylum Actinomycetota; class Actinomycetes; order Kitasatosporales; family Streptomycetaceae; genus Streptomyces; species Streptomyces sp. NPDC001153. The sequence goes on along the minus strand of NZ_JBSFJZ010000022.1, from coordinate 82,749 downwards.
CCCTGGAGGTCGCCCAGCACCTGGGTGACGGCCTGGTCCGCACCATCTCCATGCAGCCCACCGACGGTCTGGTCCGCCAGGCCCCGGTGACCGACACGGGCGCGGCGATCTCCGTCCCCGTCGGCGACTTCACCAAGGGCAAGGTGTTCAACACCCTCGGTGAGGTGCTGAACGTCGACGCAACCTACGACGGCGAGCGCTGGCCGATCCACCGCAAGGCCCCGAACTTCGACGAGCTCGAGTCCAAGACCGAGATGTTCGAGACGGGCGTCAAGGTCATCGACCTGCTGACCCCGTACGTCAAGGGCGGCAAGATCGGCCTGTTCGGCGGCGCCGGCGTCGGCAAGACGGTGCTCATCCAGGAGATGATCTACCGTGTCGCCAACAACCACGACGGTGTCTCCGTGTTCGCCGGTGTCGGCGAGCGCACCCGTGAGGGCAACGACCTGATCGAGGAGATGTCCGACTCGGGCGTCATCGACAAGACCGCGCTGGTCTTCGGTCAGATGGACGAGCCCCCGGGCACCCGTCTGCGCGTCGCGCTGGCCGGCCTGACCATGGCCGAGTACTTCCGTGACGTCCAGAAGCAGGACGTGCTGTTCTTCATCGACAACATCTTCCGCTTCACGCAGGCCGGTTCCGAGGTCTCCACGCTGCTCGGCCGTATGCCGTCCGCGGTGGGTTACCAGCCGAACCTGGCCGACGAGATGGGCCTCCTGCAGGAGCGCATCACCTCGACCCGCGGTCACTCGATCACCTCGATGCAGGCGATCTACGTCCCCGCCGACGACCTGACCGACCCGGCCCCGGCCACCACCTTCGCCCACCTCGACGCGACGACGGTTCTGTCCCGTCCGATCTCCGAGAAGGGCATCTACCCGGCCGTGGACCCGCTGGACTCCACGTCCCGGATCCTGGACCCGCGTTACATCTCCGCGGACCACTACAACGCCGCCATGCGCGTGAAGACGGTCCTGCAGAAGTACAAGGACCTCCAGGACATCATCGCGATCCTCGGTATCGACGAGCTCGGCGAGGAGGACAAGCTCGTCGTCCACCGTGCCCGTCGCGTGGAGCGCTTCCTGTCCCAGAACACCCACGTCGCCAAGCAGTTCACCGGCGTCGACGGGTCGGACGTGCCGCTGGACGAGTCGATCGCCGCGTTCAACGCGATCATCGACGGTGAGTACGACCACTTCCCGGAGCAGGCGTTCTTCATGTGCGGTGGCCTGGAGGACCTCAAGGCCAACGCCAAGGAGCTGGGCGTCTCCTGAACTCCCTGAGTTCGTGTGAGAGGGGCGCGGGCGCACCCTTCCGGGGTGTGTCCAGCCCCTCTCTCCACGCCCACTAGAATTGACCCCAACACCCGGCGCCCCTGCCGGGTGGTGACCCGAGGAGCCACCCTTGGCTGCTGAGCTGCACGTCGAGCTGGTCGCCGCCGACCGCCAGGTCTGGTCCGGCGAGGCCACCCTGGTCGTCGCGCGCACCACGTCCGGCGACATCGGCGTCATGCCCGGTCACCAGCCGCTGCTCGGTGTGCTGGAGTCGGGCCCGGTGACCATCCGTACGAGTGATGGTGGAACGGTCGTCGCCGCGGTGCACGGCGGTTTCATCTCGTTCGCGGACAACAAGCTGTCCCTGCTGGCCGAGATCGCCGAGCTGTCGGACGAGATCGATGTCCAGCGCACGGAGCGGGAGCTGGAGCGCGCGAAGGCGGAGGGCGACGCCGCCGCCGAGCGCCGCGCGGACGTCCGCCTCCGCGCGGCGGCGGCGCGCTGAGTCCAGCGCGCGGTATGACGTCACTCAGCCGCGGTCGGCCCGGAGCAATCCGGTGCCGGTCGCGGCTGAGGCAGATGTGGGTGTTTTTTCCGTTTCATTACTCAGTAACAGAAGCAGTTCCTAGGAGACGAGGAGGTCGGTGCCGATGGTCCTCGCTCTGACTGTGTGCGGGATCGTGGTCGCGCTCGTGGTGGTGGGACTGTTCCTGTTCGGCCTGCGCCGCAGGCTCATCCAGCGCTCCGGCGGCACCTTCGACTGTTCCCTGCGCTGGGACGTCGCCGAGAACCCCGACGCCAGCGGCAAGGGCTGGTCCTACGGCGTCGCCCGCTACAACGGCGACCGCATCGAGTGGTACCGCGTCTTCTCCTACGCCTTCCGCCCCCGCCGCACCCTGGAGCGCGCGCAGATCGAGGTGGCCGGCCGCCGGCTGCCCGAGGGCGAGGAGGAGCTGGCGCTGCTCTCCGACGCGGTGGTCCTCGCCTGTACCCATCGGGGCACGCGCCTCGAACTCGCCATGAGCGAAGACGCGCTGACCGGATTCCTCGCGTGGCTGGAAGCAGCCCCGCCCGGACAGCGAGTGAATGTGGCGTAGCCACATTCACTCGCTGGGTGGGGGTCCCCCCGGACGAAGTCTGGGGGAGCGTCAACGTCGCTTAAGAGCTCTTTTTCACAGGTTGCTGCTGATGGCGTTCACCAGTTCACCGTCGCTGGTGTCGCCGCTGAACTCCCAGAAGAACGCGCCGCCGAGCCCCTGGGACCTGGCCCAGCTCATCTTCCCGGCGATGGTCGACGGGGTGTCGTAGGACCACCAGTTGCTGCCGCAGTGGGCGTACGCGGTGCCGGCGATCGTGCCGGTGACCGGGCAGGACGTCTTGAGCACCTTGTAGTCCTCGATGCCCTGCTCGTAGGTGCCGGCCGCGGGTCCCGTGGCCGTGCCGCCCGGGGCGTCCTGGGTGACGCCGGTCCAGCCGCGGCCGTAGAGGCCGATGCCGATGAGCAGCTTCGAGGCGGGCACACCGACGGACTTGTACTTGGCGATCGCGTCGGCCGTGTCGAACCCGGCCTTCGGGATGCCGTTGTACGAGGTGAGCGGGGAGTGCGGGGCGGTCGGGCCCTGCGCGTCCCAGGCGCCGAAGAAGTCGTACGACATCACGTTGTACCAGTTGACGTAACTCGAGGCGCCCGCGTAGTCCGCCGCCTCGATCTTGCCGCCGGAGGAGCCGTCCGCGGTGACGGCCGCGGTGACCAGGGCGCTGGAGCCGAACTTGGCGCGCAGCGCGGCCATGACGTTCTTGAAGGCCGCGGCCCCGCTGGTGTCGCAGGACAGCCCGCAGGCGTTCGGGTACTCCCAGTCGATGTCGATGCCGTCGAAGACGTCGGCCCAGCGGGAGTCCTTCACCAGGTTGTAGCAGGAGTCCGCGAAGGCGGTCGGGTTGGCCGCGGCCTGGGCGAAGCCGCCGGACCAGGTCCAGCCGCCGAAGGACCACAGCACCTTGATGTTCGGGTACTTGGCCTTCAGCTCGCGCAGCTGGTTGAAGTTGCCGCGCAGCGGCTGGTCCCAGGTGTCGGCGACGCCGCTGACCGACTGGTCGGCGGTGAACGCCTTGTCGTAGTCGGCGTAGGAGTCGCCGATCGCGCACTGGCCGTTGGTCACGTTGCCGAAGGCGTAGTTGATGTGCGTGATCTTCGACGCGGAGCCGGACGTCACCAGGTTCTTGACGTTGTAGTTGCGGCCGTAGATGCCCCACTCGGTGAAGTAGCCGAGCTTGACCTTGTCGCCGGTGGTCGGGGGAGTGGTGGTGCCGCCGGTGGTGTGCACCTTGACGGCGCCGCTGACCGGTCCGGTCTGGTCGGCGGTGTCGCGGGCCTGCACGGTGTAGGAGTAGTCGGTGCCGGCGGTCAGGCCGCTGTCGGTGTACGAGGTCGTCGTCACCGTGCCGACGACCTTGCCGTCGCGCAGGACGTCGTAGTTCTTCACGCCCTTGTCGTCGGTGGCGGCGCCCCAGGAGAGGTTGACCGAGGTGTCGGTGATGTTCGAGGCGGTCGGGGTGCCGGGCGCGGAGGGCGGCGCGTCACCGGGGGCCGTCGTACCGTCGCAACTGCCGCCGTTCAGCCTGCAGTTGGAGGGGGAGCCGGGGCCCGCGCCGTTGAAGCCGAAGGAGACCGAGGCACCGGGGGCGATGGTGCCGTCGTAGGACTTGTTCTTGGCGGTCCAGTGGGTGCCGGAGCTGGTGACGTCCGCGTCCCAGGCCGAGGTGACGGACGTCCCCGAGGGGAAGTCCCACTCGACGGTCCAGGAACTGATGCTGGTGCTGCCCGTGTTCTTGATGGTCCACTGGCCGCCGAAGCCGGTTCCCCAGTCGCTGGTCTTGGTGAAGCTCGCCGTGGCGTTCGTCGCGGCCTGGGCGGGGCCCGCGAGACCGACGAGGCCGGCCAGGGGGAGCAACAGGGTCGCGAACCCTGCCGCGGCTCTGTGTCTGAAGCGCATGCTGCGCCTCCTCGTTATGGGGTTGTGGGGATGGGGATGACAGGGGCATGACTGAGCCTTCACGCCCACGGTGCTGCGAGAGTAGAAAGGTCTGGACCACGGGTCAATAGGTCTGGACCAATTCTCTGGCGACCGCCGCTAGATCCCCAACTCCTGTGCCAGCACCGCCGCTTGGACCCGGCTGCGCAGCTCCAGCTTGGCCAGCAACCGGCTGACGTGCGTCTTCACCGTGCCCTCGGCCATCCCCAGCCGCTCGGCGACCTCCGCGTTCGACAGCCCCTGACCGACGCAGGACAGCACCTCACGCTCGCGCCGGGTCAGACCCTCGAGGACGGCCGGATCGGCCTTCGCCTCCCGCACCGGTACGGCCGCGAACTCGGCGATCAGCCGCCTCGTCACGGCCGGCGCGACGATCCCCTCGCCGCGCGCCACCGTACGGACGGCGGTCACGAGGTCCTTGGCCTCGGCGTTCTTCAGCAGGAACCCGGCGGCTCCGGCCCGCAGGGCCCCGAAGACGTACTCGTCGAGGTCGAAGGTGGTCAGTACGAGGACGTCCGCGAGTCCTTCGGTGACGATCCGCCGGGTCGCCGACACCCCGTCCAGACGTGGCATCTGTACGTCCATCAGCACGACGTCGGGCCGCAGTTCCCGGGCCAGCTCCACCGCCCGCTCACCGTCCGCGGCCTCGCCGACCACCTCGATGTCCGGTGCGCTGCGCAGGATCAGGACGAGCCCGGCGCGCACGGCGGACTGGTCCTCGGCGACGAGGACATGGACGGGCCGGTTCATACGGGGGCTCCTTCGGTGAGCGGAAGACGGGCGTGTACGGCCCACAGCCCGGCCTCGGGTCCGGCCGCGAAGCCGCCGCCGAGCAGCGTCGCCCGCTCCCGCATGCCGGTGAGCCCGGAGCCCGAGCCGGGGGCGCGCGGCCTGTCACCGGGCCGGTAGGGGCTCGTGACCTCGACGTGCAGAGTGCCGTCGGCCTGCCGCAGGGAGACCCGGACGGGCCCCGGCGCTGCGTGCTTGAGCGCGTTGGTCAGCGACTCCTGCACGATCCGGTAGGCGGCCAGCTCCACCGGTGCCGGCACCCGGCCGTGCCCGGCGTCGAGCCGGACGTCCAGACCGTTCGCGCGGGCGCCCTCGACCAGCGCGGCCAGGCCGTCCAGGGTCGGCGTGGCGGCCGGCTCCAGGTCGCCGCTGCTGTCCCGCAGGATGCCGATCAGCCGGCGCATCTCGGCCAGCCCCTCCACGCTGTTCTCCCGGATCACGGTCAGGGCCTGCCGGGAGGTCCCCGGATCGTCGAGGGACAGCGCGGCCGTGGAGTGGATGGCGATCGCCGACAGGTGATTGGCGACCATGTCGTGCAACTCCCGTGCCATCCGGGCCCGTTCCGCCGTCACCGCCTGGGCACGGTCCATCTCGGCGAGCAGCGCGGTCTGTTCGGCGCGCAGCCGGGCGGCCTCGGCGGCGTCACGATGGTTGCGCACCACCCAGCCGGTCGCGGCGGGCGCCAGCGCCACCACGCCGACGCCCACACCGATCAGCAGCGCGGCCGGGTCCCGCCAGACAGCCGCGGGTACGACTCCGCCGAGCACCGTCAGCAGTCCGGTGATCCAGGGGAGGCGGCGGGCCGAGGACGGGGTGCCGTACAGGACGGCCGCGTAGACCAGGTCGGTGTACAGCAGGACGGTGACGACGTTGCCGACCGTCACCGTGTCCACGGCCAGCGCGAGGGTGCCGGCGAGCAGACCGAACCGGGGCCGGGTGCGGCGCAGCGGCTCGCACGCCGCCGTCACCGCCAGCGGCACCAGCGGGGCCCAGGGCGCCGCCCACAGCACGACCGGGGCCGAGGGCACGCGGGGGTGGAGCCCGAGCGCCCACAGCAACACCCCGCCGAGCAGCCCGCCCACGGCGATCCGAACGTCGTCGCGATGGGGGCGGGGGAGTGCGAGGGCCATGCCCCCATCCAACACGGCCCGCTGCCGTGTTGGCCTGCACCCCGGGAAGGGTCCTGAACCGCCCGCGCTGCAACTTTCGCTTACGCCGGGTCTCGCCCGCACCGACGACGATCGGCGCCCCGGGTGCCGGGAGCCTGGAAGGGTGAGCGAGGGGAGTGAACCGTGATCGTCGGGTTGGTCATCGCCTGCGAGGTGGCGTTCTGGGTGCTTCTCGCGGCGGCACTGACCACGCGTTACCTGCTTAAGTGGCGCCGCACGAGCGTGGCGTTGCTGTTGTGCGAGCCCCTGCTGGAGCTGGTGCTTTTCGTCGTGACCGCAATCGACCTGAAGAACGGCGCGCAGCCGGACTGGCGCCATGGCCTGGCCGCCGTCTACATCGGCTTCACGGTCGGCCTCGGCCACTCCACGATCAGATGGGCGGACGCCTGGGTCGCCCACCGCTTCGCCAGTGGCCCGCGCCCGCCCAAGCCCCCCAAGTACGGCACGGCCCGCACCGTGCACGAATGGAAGGTCGCCGCCCGCTGGATCCTGGCCGCGTGCGTCGCCCTCGCGCTGCTCCAGGCCGCCGCCTGGTACGTCGGCGACGGCGACACCAGCTCCCTGCGGACCTGGCAGCGGAGCATGCTCTGGGTGATCGGCATCAACCTGGTGATCGCCGGGAGCTACACCTTGTTCCCCAAGCGCGAGCCGACCGGCCAGCGCTGAGCCCCCCGGGCCGGTGCCGGCATCCGTACGCTGATGGCGTGGACGACTCGGCGCCGCCGCACGTCCTGCACCGCCCGGGTGTCAGCGTGTACGTCGCCGAGGTGGTCCGTCGCCGGGAGAGCCACCGCCGCCGCTGAGCCGCGCCGCCGAGGCGTCCATCGCGGCCCGCTGCCCCGCGAGCCCGGCAGCGCGCCGAGGTGGCCGCGACAGCCCCCCGCCCGCACTGCCGCGCGCCCGGTGCCGGGTCGTACGCTGACCGGCGACGAGGAGGGGGCGGCGTATGACGGACACGGCGAGCCGCGGTGCGGTGCTGGTCGTCGACGACGACGCGGCGATCCGGCGGGCGCTGGAGCGTGGGCTCAGGCTGAGCGGGTTCGCGGTGCGCAGCGCCGGTGACGGGGCGGAGGCGCTGGCGGCGATAGCGGACGCGCCGCCCGATGTGCTGGTGCTCGACGTGTCGATGCCCGGCATGAGCGGCATCGAGGTGTGCACCCGGCTGCGCGCCGAGGGCCGGGACCTGCCCGTCCTGATGCTGTCCGCGCTGGACGAGACCGCCGACCGGATCGCCGGGCTCCAGGCGGGCGGCGACGACTACCTGGTCAAGCCGTTCGCCCTGCAGGAACTGGTGTTGCGGCTGCGCGCCCTGCTGCGCCGCCGCCCGCCCACGGGCCACGCCCAGGTGCGGGTCGCGGACCTGGTGATCGACCCGGACGCCCGCACCGCCGAGCGGGACGGCAGGCCCCTGGACCTCACCCGGCGCGAGTTCGAGCTGCTGGAGGTGCTCGCCCGCAACGCCGGACTGGTCCTCACCCGCGACCAGCTCCTGGAAAGAGTCTGGGGCTACGACTTCGACGTGCGCACCGACGCCGTCGACACCTTCGTCAGCTATCTGCGGCGCAAACTGGAGGCGCAGGGGCAGCCTCGGCTGATCCACACCGTGCGCGGAGTGGGCTTCGTCCTGAGGGAACAGTCATGAGGCTGTCCACCCGTATCGCCCTTGCCGTCGGCTGCACCGTCCCGCTGCTGGTCCTGGCCTGCGGCTGGCTGCTGCTGAACCTGGTCGCCCGCGATCTGCACCGCACCGAGGACCAGCACCTGCGGCAGCGCGCGGTGGCCGTCGCCCCCGAGGCCCGGGCACTGCTGCGGGCCACGGCGAACGGCCGGCCCAAGGCGGCCGACACCCGGGAGAGGGAGCTGTTCAGCGCCGCGCTCGACGTCGGCGTCCGCGTCGTCGGGCCCGGCGCGGACTTCAGCGGCGGACCCCAGCCGGGCCTCGCCGTGGCCCTGCCCGAGAAGTCCTCCGGCTTCGCCACCGTCCGTGACGGCGGGCGCAGTTGGCGCGTCCTGGCCCGGCCCCTGAAGGGCCCCACCGTCTCCGGCACGCTGTGGGTCTTCTCGCCCGACACCGCCGACCGCACCCAACTCCAGCTCGTCCGGCGCCGGGTGAACCTCACCGCCCTACTCGCCGCACCCCTGTCCGGGCTGCTCGCCTGGGGTCTGGCCACCGGTGTGAGCGCACCGCTGCGCCGCCTCACCCGCCGTACCGCCGGCCTCGACCCGCGCACCAGTGCGGCCCGGCTCCCTGAGGAGCGGACCGGGGTGCGGGAGGTGGACGAGCTGGCCGCCACGCTGCGGACCGTGCTCGCCCGCTACGACGAGCAGGCCGCCCGCACCGCCGAGGCCCTCGACACCGCCCGGTCCTTCTCCGCCGCCGCCGCGCACGAACTGCGCACCCCGCTGATGAGCATGGGCACCAACCTGGACATCCTCGCCGACCACCCCCGCCTGCCGGACGCCGACCGCAGCGAGGTGCTCGCCGATCTGCGGCGCGAGCACGCCCGGCTGCTGGGCCTGCTGGTGATGCTGCGCGAGCTGGGGCGCGGGGACCTGGTGGAGGCGGAGGCGTTCCGGGACGTCGACCTGTCCGAGGTCGCCGACGCGGCCGTGGCCGAGGCCCGCCGCCGTGCCCCGGACGCCGACATCACCCTGGACGCGGCACCCGGGCTCACCGTGCACGGCTGGGAACCCGGCCTGCGTCTGCTGCTCGACAACCTGCTCGGCAACGCCCTCGCCCACGGCCGGGACGCGGCGGGCCGGGCACGGGTGCGGGTCGGGGTGCACGGCAGCGCCGACCATGTCCGCATCACGGTGGACGACCACGGGCCCGGCGTACCGGCCGACGCCCGCGCCCGGATCTTCGAACGGTTCCAGCGCGGCCCGGACAGCACGGGTTCCGGGCTCGGCCTCACCCTGGTCGCCCAGCAGGCCGCACTGCACCGGGGCAGCGTCACCGTGTACGAGGGGCCGGACGGCACCGGGGCGCGCTTCGAGGTACGGCTGCCGTCGGGCGGCGCGGTCCTGCCCGGCCGCCGGGACTGGCTGATCGGTACAGCCGGGGCAAACCGGTCACAGAGTTTCCCCAAAGACCCTTCCTAGCCTGACGTCTCGTCGGACGGACGGACGACCGTCACGTCCGGAAAGGGAAGGGAGACACCGATGAACGCACGTCGACGTACGCGCACCCTGCTCGCCGGGTGCGCCGTGGCGGCCGTACTGGCGGGAACCGCCGGGGTGGCCTCGGCCGACACCAGCACCCCCGCGCCCGGGCCCACCGGTGACGGGGCGCACGCCCTGTGCAAGCGGGTGCCGAAGATCGACCGCCGGATCGAGCGCGCCCTGAAGCGGCTGGACGCCGGGCCCGGCACCCGTGGCTCGATCGCCCGCCTGCAGCAGCGCGTGGACAACGCCAAGAAGGCGGGCCACACCCAGGTCGCGACCTTCCTCCAGGACCGGCTGGACTTCCGCAAGTCGCTGGTCATCAACCTGAAGCAGCGCCAGAAGGACCTGAACGACGTGAAGACGTGGTGCCAGGCGGGCGGTGGCGGCAAGGCGGCGAGCTGATGCGGGCACGCCGGGCGGCGCTGCCGGCGGTGGCGCTGCTCGTGGCGCTCACCGCGGGCTGCGCGCACCACGACGGGGCGTCCCCGAAGACGCCGGCGGGGTCCGGCACGCCCTCCGGATACGCGCAGATGCAGAAGAAGGTGAGCGCGGCCGAGTCGGCCGCCGCCGCGGCCGACCGGGACGCGACGAGCGGCACCGACCGCTGACCCGACGGGTCCCCGGGCGGGGGCGCTCAGCGCTCCCCGCCGGGGACCCACAGCACGTCACCGAGGTCCTTGTTGGCGATACGGGCCAGGATGCTGCATTTCCCGGGGGACAACCCCCGGACCCCCGGCCGGGAGGGTGTTTCAGCCACGTTCGCCGCCTGGCACCCACAGGACATCGCCGAGTTCCCCGTTCGCCACCCGGGCCAGGATGAACAGCAGGTCGGACAGCCGGTTGAGGTAGGTCGCCGTGAGCGGGTTCATCGTCTCGCCGTGCACGTCGAGGGCCGCCCAGGTGGAGCGCTCGGCGCGGCGTACGACCGTGCAGGCCTGGTGCAGCAGGGCCGCGCCCGGGGTGCCGCCGGGCAGGATGAAGGAGCGGAGCTTCTCCAGCTGCTCGTTGAAGCGGTCGCAGTCCGCCTCCAGCTTGTCGATGTAGAACTGCTCGACCCTGAGCGGCGGGAACTCCGGGTTCTCCACCACCGGCGTCGACAGGTCGGCACCCACGTCGAACAGGTCGTTCTGGACGCGCGTGAGGACCTTGACCACCTCCGCGTCCAGACCGCCCAGCGCGATCGCGGTGCCGATCACCGCGTTGGCCTCGTTGGCGTCGGCATAGGCCGAGATCCGGAGGTCGGTTTTGGCGACCCGGCTCATGTCACCGAGCGCGGTGGTGCCCTTGTCGCCGGTCCTGGTGTAGATACGCGTCAGATTGACCATGTGGCCAGCGTAGTTACGCTCCGGCCGTACGGAACACTCGTGTGCCCACCGTCACCGCGAGCGCCGCGAAAGCGACGGCGACGAGGACGCCGTAGAGCATGTGCGCGCTCGTGTAGTGCCCGACATATGCGTCACGCACCGCGTCCACCAGGTAGCGGAACGGGACGAAGTGCGACAGGACGTTCAGCCAGGTGGGCGCGAGGGTCATCGGGAGCATCAGGCCGGACAGCAGCATCGACGGCATCGACACCATGTTGATCAGCGGGCCGAACTCCTGCGGGGTGCGGACCTTCATGCCGAGCGCGTACGACAGCGAGGCCAGCGAGAGCGTGAGCAGGGCGACGAAGGCGAAGCCGATCAGCACCCCGGCGAGCGGCGCGCGCAGGCCCAGCACCAGCGCGGCCAGCACCAGCAGCACCGCCTGGAACACGAAGACCGTGGCGTCGCGGAGCACCCGGCCGAGGAGCAGGGCGAGCCGGCTGACGGGAGTCACCCGCATCCGCTCCACCACCCCCTGCCCCTTCTCCACGATGACCGTGAACCCGGCGAACAGCGCGCCGAACAGACCGAGTTGGAGGAGCAGCCCGGGAACCAGCACCTGCCAGGAGCTGCCCCCGCCGCCCAGGGGGAGACCGGTCAGCAGCGGGCCGAAGAAGAGCAGATAGAGCAGGGGCGTGAGCACCCCGAAGAGCAGGGCGAAGCGGGAGCGCAGGGACTGGCGCAGATAGCGGCCGTAGACGAGCGCGGTGTCGTGAAGAAGCATCTGTGGGTGTCCTCTGCGGCTCATACGGCGGCGGGGGCGGAGTCGGCCGGGGCGGGCCCGCGGCCGGTGATGGCGAGGAACGTGTCCTGGAGGGTCGCGTCGATCGAGCCGCCGTGCCGCAGCTTCAGCGCGCTCGGCGTGCCCTCGGCGGCGACCGTGCCCCGGTCGACGATCACCAGGCGGTCGGCGAGGGCGTCGGCCTCGTCCAGGTAATGGGTGGTCAGGAAGACGGTCGTACCGTGCTCGTCGCGCAGCCGCCGGACCAGGTCCCACAGGTCGGCCCGGCTGCCCGGGTCGAGGCCGGTCGTCGGCTCGTCCAGGAACAGCACTTTCGGCCGGTGCGTGAGCGCCATCGCGATGTCCAGCCGCCGCCGCTGACCGCCGGAGAGCGCGCCGGCCTTCCGGTCGAGGAACCCGGTGAGACCCAGTTCGCGCGCCAGCTCCTCCGCACGCGCGACGGCCGCGCTCCTGGTCAGGCGGTACATCCGCCCCTGGGTGACCAGCTCCTCCCGCACGCTGATCTGCGGATCGACTCCGCCGGACTGGGCGACGTACCCGCTCACCGCGCGCACCCCCACCGGATCGGTCGCCAGGTCGTGCCCGGCGACGGTGGCGGCGCCACCGGTCGGTTTCAGCAAGGTGGTGAGCATGCGCAGGGTGGTCGTCTTTCCGGCGCCGTTGGGCCCGAGGAAGCCGAGGATCTCGCCCTCCTGTACGGCGAGGTCGATGCCGCGCACCGCCTCCACGGGGCCGGCCTTGGTCTGGAAGGTGCGGGCGAGTCCCGCCGCGTTGATGACTGCTGCCATGCGGAACAGAAAAGCAGAGTCCCTGAAATTTTGCAATGAGACCAAGTTTTCATGACACCCAAGTTTTCATGGCCCCCAGCGAAGCTAGGATGCGGGCATGGCAGAGGGGCTCAGGGAGCGGAAGAAGCGGCAGACCAGGCAGTACATCTCGGATGTCGCCACGGGTCTGTTCGTCGAGCGCGGCTTCGACGCGGTCACGGTCGCGGAGATCGCGGAGGCGGCGAACGTCTCCGTCAACACCGTGTACAACTACTTCCCCGCCAAGGAAGACCTCTTCTTCGACCGCTCCGCCGGCATGATCGACCGCCTCGCCCGCTGGGTCCGCGGCCGCCCCGAGGGCGAGTCGGCCGCCGCCGCCGTCCTGCGCGAGCTGCGCGAGGAGGTCGAGTCCGTCTCCCCCCGGGTCGGCCTGCTCCCCGGCTACGCCGCGTTCATGAAGGTCATCGAGGAGGCCCCCGCCCTGCGCTCCCGCCTCTGGGCCCTCGCCCAGGAGGTCCAGGCCAACCTGGAGCAGGTCCTGCGTGAGGAGACCAGCGCACCGGCCGACGACGAACTGCCCCACCTGATGGCCGGTCAGATCAGCTGGATCCACGGCACGGTCATCGCGGTCATCGGCCGCGAGATGGTCAAGGGCCGCGACCCGCGCGAGGTCTCACGCGAGGTACTCGTCCTCCTGGACGACATCGAGAGCCTGCTGAGCGAGAGGGTTCTCGGTTACGCGGTCCGGGTGACCGGGCCGCGATGAGTCCTGCGGCGTCCGGCGGTCGTACTGTCGAACCCGTCAGCGAGGAGGACCCCTGATGCGCAGCGTGACCTATTCGATGAACGTCTCACTCGACGGCTACATCGTCGGGCCGGACGGCGACTTCGACTGGACTCCGCCCGACGAAGAGGTCTTTCGCTTCTGGACCGACGAGATTCGACAGGTCGGCGTCCACCTGTTGGGACGACGGCTGTACGAGACGATGCTGTACTGGGAGACCGCAGACCAGAATCCGTCGCCCGGCTTCTCGACGCTCGAGTTTGCCGCGATCTGGAAGGCGCTCCCCAAGGTGGTGTTCTCCACCACGCTGTCGGCAGTACAGGGCAATGCCCGCCTGGCTTCCGGCGGCCTCGCGGAGGAGATCGAGCGGTTGCGAGCCGAGCCGGGGGAGGGCGACATCGCGATCGGCGGCGCGACTCTCGCCGCCGAGGCGGCCGTGTCGGGTCTGATCGACGAGTACCGGGCCGTGGTCCACCCGGTGCTGGTCGGCGGTGGCATTCCGTTCTTTCCCCGACGCGAGCGCCGGGTGGATCTCGAACTCGTCGAGACCCGCACCTTCAGCTCGGGAGTCGTCTGCCTCCGCTACCGCGTGGCGCGGTGAGCCGGAACTAGCCGCCGAGCACCCCGCCCATGACGGCCGAGACGAACGACGACCAGGAGCGGTCCGCGAAGAGCAACACCGGGCCGTCGGGGGCCTTGCTGTCGCGGACGGGGACGGCGGAGGGGAGCATGTCGCAGACTTCGAGGCACTCACCGCCGTCGGGGTTGCTGTAGCTGCTCTTGCGCCAGGTCAGTCCGGCTTCGAGGCAGTCGCCGCCGCTCGTGTTGCTGTAGCTGCTCTTGTGCCAGGTCACGCCGCTCAGGTCGATGGCTCGCACGGCACTTCCTCCAACATCCGCAGGATGAACTTCCGCGACTCGGCTGGGTTCAGTGCCTGGTCGCGCATGGCATCGTAAGCACGTTGCAGTTGCTCAACTGCAGCGTTTTCTTCGATCAGTTCACCACGGTATGCGTTCTCCGTGTACGCCACCGTAGTACCGTTCGGCAGCCGCAGGAACATGACGGCAGTGCTCACCAAGCCGTGCAGACCGGCAGTGTCCGGTAGTACCTGAAGGGCGATGTCCGGGCGCTCCGACGCCTCCAGGAGGTAGTCCAACTGCTCCCGCCACGCCCCTGTGTCGCGCAGCCGGGTGCGCAGCACCGCCTCGGCGATGAGGGCGCGGAACGGCGGGGCGTCCTCGCCCTCCAGGAGCATCCGCCGCCCGGTGCGCGCCGCGACCTGTTGGTCGAGTTCCTTGCCCTTGAAGCCGCCGAGTGCGAGCACCTCGCGGGCGTAGGAATCCGTCTGGAACAGGCCAGGCAGGATGCTCACTCCGAAGTGCCACAGGCTCACCGCCTCGGCCTCCAGAACCATGTACCGCCGGTACTGCTCCTTGAACTGCGTCGGATCCCCCACCGCCATCTCCCACATCGCCAGCAGCAGTCCAGGCGTGCCGTAATGCTCGTCCAGCGCCTCGGCGACCTCCGGACTGCCCAGGGTCTCCCCGCTCTCCAGCTTCTTGAAGAGCGACGGGTCCCAGCCGACCGCGTTGGCCAGTCCGCGCAGGCTCAAGCCTCTGGAGGTGCGCAGGCGGTGGAGTTCCTCCGCGTAGCGCCGGCGGGGTTCCTGGCTGCGTCCCGTGACCACCTTCCGCGCCGGCATGGCGTGCCCCCTTCGTGCTGCATGTGCTGCGGTCTGGACACGGAGCGTAGCGGTCAGATCGTGGCCAACGTGCCGGTTCTGTGAGAAAAGGTGCCGTCAACCGACGCGCGTCCGCCAGGAATTGGTGCTCAGTGACGGGCGTCTCAGTCCCTGAGACCGTGACACGCGTTACTAACCGCTCACACACCGCCGCCGGAGCGCTATGGTCCGCCGGAGAAGCAGACTTGAAGCGCGTTCAAGGGAGTCGGAGTGGCACGGAAGCTCGCCGTCATCGGGGCCGGTCTCATGGGGTCCGGGATCGCTCAGGTCGCCGCGCAGGCGGGCTGGGACGTCGTCCTGCGGGACGTCACCGACGAGGCACTGGGGCGTGGCACCGACGGCATCAAGGCCTCGTACGACAAGTTCGTGAGCAAGGGGAAGATGGCGGCGCAGGACGCCGAAGCCTCCCTGGCCCGCATCACCCCGACCACCGACCTGGACGCCGCCGCCGACGCCGACATCGTGGTCGAGGCCGTCTTCGAGAAGCTGGAGGTCAAGCACGAGATCTTCCGCGCGCTCGACAAGATCGTGCGCCCGGAGGCCGTGCTCGCCTCCAACACCTCCGCCATCCCGATCACCAAGATCGCGGCGGCCACCGAGCACCCCGAGCGGGTCGTCGGCGTCCACTTCTTCTCGCCGGTGCCGATGATGCAGCTCGTCGAGCTGGTCCGCGGCTACAAGACCAGCGACGAAACCCTGGCCACCGCGCGGGAGTTCGCCGAGTCCGTCGGCAAGACCTGCATCGTCGTCAACCGGGATGTCGCGGGGTTCGTGACCACCCGGCTCATCTCCGCCCTCGTGGTGGAGGCGACCAAGCTCTACGAGTCCGGCGTCGCCACCGCCGAGGACATCGACCTCGCCTGCAAGCTGGGCTTCGGCCACGCCATGGGCCCGCTCGCCACCGCCGACCTCACCGGCGTGGACATCCTGCTCCACGCCACCAGCAACATCTACACCGAGTCCCAGGACGAGAAGTTCGCCCCGCCGGAGCTGATGCGCCGGATGGTGGACGCCGGTGACATCGGCCGCAAGAGCGGGCAGGGCTTCTACAGGTACTGAGCACCAGCTGTACGGACATTCGCCGGATCTCACCCCCGGGGGTATCACTCCCCGGGGTGAATTCGGTATCGGTTCGCTTACAAGCAGCAACCGCACCACCACTCGCACAGTCAGACGGTGCAACGTCACGGAGTACGCCAAACCGCAGTCCACGGGGAGCGCATATGCATATCAGGGGCGACCACGCCGAGCTGGTCGTCGGGGGCCGCCTCGACGTCCGCAGCGCGGCGGACGCCCGTACGGCCCTGCACTCGGCCGTCGACGACGGCGTCGGCGACCTCGTCCTCGACCTGTCCGAGCTGGACTCCTGGGACGCCACCGGACTCGGGGTGATCATGGGGGCCCACCGCCGGGCCGGCCGCCGCGGCCGCCGTCTGGTGCTGCGTGGCGTACCGCCGCAGATGCAGCGTCTGCTGGTGGCCACCCGGCTGCACCGCATCCTCGCCATCGAGGGCGGCATCGGGGTGGAGTCGCTGCCGCGCGTGTGAGGTTCGTGCGGGGGTGAGGCATGTACGGATGTGAGCCGGGCGGAGACTCCTGCGGCCGGCGAGAGACGGGCAGAGCCGTCGAAGCGCACACGACGAGGGCAATCCTCACCGGACTGTGATGTCTCGGACCGCACGGCACCCCGCCCTGTCGGAGATACTGAGCGAAGGTTTAGGGTTCGGTCGCCCGCCGCCTCGCAACCCTCGACCGAGCGGGCCCGGACCAGAAGCGACAGCGCGGTGTGCGACAAGGCCGGGAGGGGCCGGAATCCGGGCACACGACGCTTTTGGGGGGTTTGAACCCATGGAACCCATGGACCCGATCAACCGGGAACCCGAGGAGCACGGTCAGGCGGCGAGCCGCCGTCCGCCCCGGGAGTCCCTCACCTCGGACTTCGGCCAGAGCACGCCCGCGCTCGCCCGTACGGCACACGTCGTGGCCGGCGACCTGCTGCTGACCGTGAATCCCGTCGACGGCAGCGAGATAGAACCCTGCCCGCCGCTCGAGCGGCCGGGGCGGCCCCGCAAGCGCACCGCCGCCGAGCGCGCCGAGACCGAACGCGCCGCCCGGCCTCCCGTGCCGCCCGGCCCCGCCCAGCCGGCGCACTCCCTGCTGGAACGCCAGGACGAGCGCGAGCGCCTGGTCCGGCTGCTGGCCCGCGGCCGTTCCGTACGGCTCACCGGTCCCGGCGGCTCCGGCCGCACCGCCCTGCTGGACCTGGTCGCCGAGGACTGCCTGGACCTCGCCCCCGACGGCGTGGTCCGGCTCACCGGCTTCCACCGCACGGCGAGCGACCTCCTGTACGACCTCTGCCATGCCGTGTACGACGCCCCGCGCCACCGTCCCGATCCGGACGAACTGCGCGCGCTGGTCCGCGAGATCGGCGCGGTCGTCGTCCTGGACGACATCGAGTTCGGCGGCGCCGCCCTCGACGAGCTCCTCGACGCCACCCCCGAGTGCGCGTTCCTGATCGCCGCCACCCCCGACGTGCCGGCGCCCTCCGACGCCTCCGGGGTCGAGGAGGTCTACCTCGGCGGCCTCGACCGCGCCGCCGGCGTGGAGATCCTGGAGCGGACCGTCGGCCGCGTCCTCACCGAGGAGGAGGCCAACTGGGCCGGCGACCTGTGGTTCGAGTCCGAGGGGCTGCCGCTGCGGTTCGTCCAGGCCGGCGCCCTGCTCCGGCAGCGCGACGAACTGCGGGCCAGCACGGGGG
Organism: Streptomyces sp. NPDC001153; assembly: GCF_053598315.1. NCBI lineage: Bacteria > Bacillati > Actinomycetota > Actinomycetes > Kitasatosporales > Streptomycetaceae > Streptomyces > Streptomyces sp. NPDC001153. The sequence continues at coordinate 65,164 of NZ_JBSFJZ010000022.1, read as the reverse complement.
CCGTGGACGAGTACGGCGTCTTCGAGAACGTGCGCGAACCGGCCGAGCCGGCCCTGGAGCCGGCGGACGAGGTTCCTCTGCCGTCCCTCGGCGAGGCCGCCGCGCCCGCCCCGCTGCTCGCCTCCCGGCTCAGCGTCTCCGCGCGCGCCGCCCTGCGCTTCGCCGTCGCCCTCGGCGGCGAGGTGCCGCACCAGGCGCATCTGCCGGCGCTGATCGGCGACACCCACGCCGACGCCGCCCTCGGTGAGCTGGCCGCCTGCGGACTGGTCTCGCCGGTCGGTGCCCGCTTCCGGCTCGCAGCCGGGGTGCAGACCCAGCTGGAGGCCGCCGGGTACGCCGACGACGCCCCGGCCCAGGCACTGGCCGCCGCCGAGCACTACACCTGGTGGACCGGGCATCCGTCGGTCGCTCCCGAGCGGGTGTGCGCGGAGGCGGACGCGGTCCTGGCCGCGCTCGCCGCGATCGTTCCCGACTCGGCGCCGTCCGCCGAGGGGGAGGAGAGCTGCGCGGTACGGCTCGCCCGCACGGCCGCGCCCGCGTTCGCCGCCGGGCTGCACTGGAGCGCCTGGGAACGCGCCCTGCGCTCCGGCGCGGAGGCCTCCCGGCTCACCGGTGAGGTGTCCGAACAGGCCTATTTCCACCACGAGTTGGGTGTCCTCGCGCTCTGCTTCGGCCAGCTCGACCGGGCCCGCGCCGAGTTGGAGGCGTCCATCGGGCTGCGCGGGGCGCTCGCCGACAAGCGGGGCACGACCGCCGGGCGCCGGGCGCTCGCGCTGGTCGCCGACCGCTCCGGCGACGTACCCGGAATCGCCGTGACGGCGGGGGAGGAGCTGCCGGAGGTACGGCACGAGGAGTCGGCGCCACCGCCGTACGTGCCCTTCGGTGATCCCCTGGTCACGACCCGGCTCCCGGCCGCCACGGAACGCGGCGGGGGCGTCCTGCAGCTGGCCCGCCGCAACCTCGTCGCGGTCGGCTCCGGGGCGCTGCTCGCCGCCGTGCTGGGGACGGTCGTCACGCTCGGCATGACGTCCAACGAGAACGCCGACAAGAATCCGGCCGGCAAGGTCGACGTCAACCCCTCGGCAAGCCAGGGCACGGACAACGGCACACTGGGCGCCGACCCGAAGGACGGCGGCGGCAACGGCGGTGGCGGCGCCACGCGCACGAGCACCGCCCACCCGACGAACCCGGGCACCTACGGCACGACGGACTCCCCGACCCTGCCGTCGGCCACGACGAGCCCGTCGGCCGACCCGACCGGTACGCACGGCACGGGCGGCGGCGGTACGTCTCCGACGCCGTCGAGGTCGAGGACGACGAAGCCGGGCACACCGACGCCGACCAAGACGACTCCGTCGGGTACGCCGACCTCGCCCTCGCCGACGTCCGGCACGCCCACCCCCACCCCGACCCAGACGAACACGAGCCCGTCCACGACGAACACGGCGAGCGGTCCGACGACGCCGAACAGCTCGGGGAGCGCGTCGCAGTCTTCCGGCTCGGTGATCTAGGTCACGTCCCGCCGCCGGATGGCGCGGCGGGACACAGATCGACGATTGCCGCTCAGAACAGGCGGAGCTTGTCGTCCTCGATGCCGCGCAGGGCGTCGTAGTCGAGGATCTGGCAGTTGATGCCGCGGTCGGTGGCGAGGACGCGGGCCTGGGGCTTGATCTCCTGGGCGGCGAAGACGCCGCGGACCGGGGCCAGATGGGGGTCGCGGTTCAACAGGTCGAGGTAGCGGGTGAGTTGCTCGACGCCGTCGATCTCGCCCCGGCGCTTGATCTCCACCGCGACCGTCCCGCCGTCCGCGTCCCGGCACAGGATGTCCACCGGGCCGATGGCCGTCATGTACTCGCGGCGGATGAGGGTGTACCCCTCGCCGAGCGTCTCGATGCGGTCGGCGAGCAGCTCCTGCAGGTGCGCTTCCACGCCGTCCTTGATCAGACCCGGGTCCACGCCGAGTTCGTGCGAGGAGTCGTGGAGGATCTCCTCCATCGTGATGATCAGTTTCTCGCCCGCTTTGTTGACGACGGTCCACACGCCCTCGTCCTCACCCGCGCCCTCCTTCAGCGTGCAGGGCGGCGACATCCAGTTGAGGGGCTTGTAGGCCCGGTCGTCGGCGTGGATGGAGACGCTGCCGTCCGCCTTGACCAGGATCAGGCGGGGCGCCGAGGGCAGGTGGGCGGTGAGCCGGCCGGCGTAGTCGACCGAGCATCGGGCAATGACGAGACGCATGGTCGGCAACGCTACTCGACGCCCCGAGGTGCGCGCGATTCGCCCGTCCTGCTCCCGATCGATCGTCCCAATTGTCCCTGGAAACTCTTGTTCATCCCTGGCCGATTGTGCCCGTAACGGGACCGTTCCATATACGCATTCTGCTGGTGTGGTCACCGACGGTTGCCTACCGTAGTGAACGGGAGGTCGCCGCATATGTACTGAGCGTGTTCGAAATAGCGAACTCCCTTATCTGTCCGGCAACCCCTGCTCTTCGGGGGTGCGAGAGGAGTACCCATGTCGCTCGACGTCTCACCGGCCCTACTCGAACAGGCCGAGCGAGGCGAGGTCGACGAAGCTGCCTTCGTCGACTGCGTCCGGACCTCCCTGCCCTACGCATGGGAGATGATCAGCTCCCTGGTGGCCCAGCTGAAGGTCGACGGCGGAGCGTTCGCCGACAACCAGACGCCCCCGCCGGACGAGCAGGCACGCGGTCAGCTGCTGCGTGCGCTCGCGAGTGACGCCATCCGCGGCGCCCTGCAGCGGCACTTCGGTGTGCGGCTGGCCTTCCAGAACTGCCACCGGGTGGCGGTGTTCCCGCTGGACGCCTCGGTGGACGAGACGTTGGCCCGCTTCACGTCGGTACGCAGCCAGTTGCTGAACCAGTCGCCGGAGCTTCGGGACTGCTGACGGGGCGGTCCCGGTACGGCGGACGTTGTGAGCCGCTTGCTTGCCGCTCCACCCGCGGGAGGTGCATTCAGTGCTGGGGCGGCAAGCCCTCATGCCGGCCGGTGGGCTGAGGTCGGTCAGCGCAACTGGGGCAGGACGTCGGCGCCCAGCCGCCGCAGGTTCTCCTCCGTCGCGGCGAGGTCGCCCGAACCCTCCACCAGGAGGGCGAAGCGGGAGATGCCGGTGCGCTCCGAGGTGGCCGCGAGCCGGTCGGCGGCCAGCCGCGGGGTGCCGACCGGGTGCAGTCCGCAGAGCAGTTCGGTGTAGGCGTAGGGGTCGCGCATCGCACGCGCCCGGCCGTCCACGGTCACATGCGCCTCCAGGCCCTGCTTCAGCCAGCCCGGCATGGCCTTCAGCAGCGTCTCCACCGCGTCCGTGCGCCGGTCGGCGAGCTGGCACACCCCGGCCGAGACATGCGCGGCGCCCGCGATCTCCTCGGCCGGCCGGCCCGCCGCGCGGGCGCAGCGCCGCCACAGGGCCACCATCTCGGCCTTTTCCTCGTCCCCGACGTGCATGCCGAGCAGCATCGGCAGCCCGCGCTCGGCGGCCAGCCGGACGCTCGCCGGGGAGGTGCAGGCCACGACGACCTCGGGGCCCGGGGTCTCCGTCAGTGCCTCCGACGGGCGGGGTACGACCGGCACCTCGCGGAAGCTGAACCTTTCGCCGGACGCCGACACCCGGGGCTCGCGCAGCCAGCGCAGCAGCAGATCGAGTGACTCCGGGAATCCGTGTTCGTACGCCTCCAGGCCCGCGCCGAAGACCTCCAGGTCCACCCAGGGCCCGCCGCGGCCCACGCCGAGGGTGAACCGTCCGCCGCTCGTCAGGTGCAGCAGCGCGGCCTGTTCGCCGAGGGCGACGGGATGGGCGGTGGGCAGTACGCTGACCGCCGTGCCGACCCGGATGCGGCGGGTGCGGCCGAGCAGCAGCGCGGCCAGTGTGACGGCGGACGGGCATGTGCCGTACGGCACGAAGTGGTGCTCGGCCAGCCACACGGCGTCAAGACCGGCCTCCTCGGTGACCTCCGCCGAGCGGACCGTCCGGTGCAGGGCCTCCCCGGGGCCCTGGCCCGGGAACTGGGCGCCCAGCACAAAACTACCTACGTACATCGCATTTCCTGCTTCCTTGGCTCCGGCTCGGAGCTCCCCCACCCGGCATAACCGTCTGACACGTGCCCAGGACACGGCCTGGCGGAGAGATTTGCGGATTGTCTGCAGAATGGGCGGCCCTGGAGGGGGACTTGTGCGGGTTGGTTCCGTACGCGTACCCCACACGGCGGCGCGTAGGCTGGATACAGCCCGTGCTTCCTGTATAGCCCCGAGAGGTGTCCCGTGTCCCCGCGTCACAACCGACCGAAGGCCGCCGGATCGTCGGGCCGGAGCGCCGAGGACGATCGCACCGGCCGGTACGGCGGCTGGCAGTCGACCGAGAACTGGCAGGGCGAGGACTGGAGCGTGCGCCATGTCGCCGGGGCGAGTTCCGAGGGCAAGACCTACCGCTGCCCGGGCTGCGACCAGATGATCCCCTCCGGGGTCCCGCACGTGGTGGCCTGGCCGGAGTACGCGGGCGTGGACGACCGCCGCCACTGGCACAAGGCGTGCTGGAACGCGAAGGACCGCCGCACCACGCGGGTGCAGCGGTCCCGTAACGCGCCGAGGTTCTAGCGGCCGTCCGGCAGCGGTCTCACACGTCCCGCTTCTGCAGCAGCGCGAAGGCACCGGCGAGCGCTGCCGCCGACAGGCCCAGCATGATCCACAGCGGGTCCCAGCCCGTGGGGCCGGAGCGGCTCAGGGAGTTGTCGTAGAAGCAGCTCATCTGGCTCGGGATGGAGTACTCCAGCAGCCACTGCCGCACCTTCTCCAGGGACTGCGAGGCCATGAACAGCGCGATCACCAGCGGGGCCAGCACCGCGCCGATCATGATGGTGATGGCGCCCGCGGAGTGCCGGATGACCGAACCGACGAGCAGCGAGAACAGCCCGAGCAGCGCGAGGTAGAGGCTGATGCCGACGGTCGCCTTGAGCCAGTCGCCGGTGGAGGGGGTACGGGCACCGCCGACGCCCTTCAGCATGGACGCGTGGACCATGGCCACGAAACCGGACGTGGCGAGGGTGACGACGAAGGCGACGACGAAGAACACGATCGCCTTGGCGGCGAGCACCCGGCCCCGGCTCGGGCACGCGACCATCGTCGTACGGATCATGCCGGTGCCGTACTCCGAGGCCGTGGTCAGCACGCCGAGCGTGATGATGCACATGCTGCCGAGGAGCAGGCCGAAGAACCCGAACTGCAGCGGGTTCTGGCCCGACATGCTCTCCGCGCCGGAGTTGGACTTGACCACCGAGGCGGAGAGCAGGCCGATCGCGAGGACGAGCACGACGAACACGCCGAGCGTCCACATCGTCGACCGCACCGACTTGATCTTGGTCCACTCGGAGCTCAGCGCGTGCCCGAGGTGGGTGCGCACGACCGGGATCGGCGAGGTGTAACCGGGGTACGAACCACCGGGCGCCGCTGCCTGCCAGTCGGGCGCGGCAGCAGGGGCCTGCGGCATCGGGGGCTGGTGGGTGCTCATCGGGCGTCCTCGGGCTTGGTCAGGTCGGCGGGGGCGGTGGCCGGGGCCGGGGCAGCGGCGGCGGGCGCCTGCTGCGGCGGGACAGGGGCCGACGGCTGCTCCCGCGGGGCCGGAGCGGCTGAGGGAGCCTGCGGGGCGGCGGGGGCCGGAGCGGCAGCGACGGGCGCCTGCTGCGGTGCCTGGACCGGCGGCTGGCCCTGCGGGGCCGGAGCGGCGGGCTGGGGCTGCGGCGCCGGAGCAGTCGGCTGGGGCTGCAGCCCAGGAGCGGCCTGTGGGACGGCGGGGGGCGACGGGTGCGCCTGCGGAGCCTGCGGGGCGGCTGCGGGAGCCGAGGCTGCGCCCAGCGCCAGCGTCTGCGGGGCCTGCGAGGCCGGGGCGGGCGTCTGGGCCTGCTGGGCGGCGGGAGCCGACGGCTGCGCCTGTGGAGCCTGGGGGGCGGCTGGGGCGCCCGAGGCCGCGCCCAGCGCCAGTGTCTGCGGCGCGGGGACGCCCTGCGGGGCGGAGCCGGGCTGCGGGGCCTGCTGGGCGTACGGGTTGGGGGTGCCGTGGCCGGGTGCCTGTGGGGCGCCGTACGGGCCTGCGGGCGTCTGGGGCATCGCGAACGGCTGACCGCCCTGCTGGGGCGGCGGTGGGGCGTACCAGCCGGGCTGGCCCTGGCCGGGCACCGGCATGGGCGGCTGGGCGCCCGGCGGCAGCGGCTGCTGCAGGCCCGCCTTCTGGTCGATGGTCGAGCGGTAGTCGACCGCGCCCTGCGTCATCCGCATGTACGCCTCCTCCAGCGAGGCCTGGTGCGGCGACAGCTCCCACAGCCGGACGCCCGCCTCGTGCGCGAGGTCGCTGATCCGGGGCAGCGGCAGCCCGGTCACGCGCAGCGCGCCGTCCGGCTCCGGCAGCACATGGCCGCCCGCCTCGGCGAGCGTGGTGCCGAGCTTCTCGCGCAGCTGCGGCTCGGTGTCAGGGGTGCGCACCCGCGCGAAGTCGGCGGAGTTGGCGGAGATGAAGTCCCTCACGCTCATGTCGGCGAGCAGCTGGCCGCGTCCGATGACGATGAGGTGGTCGGCGGTCAGCGCCATCTCGCTCATCAGGTGCGAGGAGACGAAGACCGTACGGCCCTCGGCGGCCAGGGCCCGCATCAGGTTGCGGACCCAGAGGATGCCCTCGGGGTCGAGGCCGTTGACCGGCTCGTCGAACAGCAGCACCTGCGGGTCGCCGAGCAGCGCGGCGGCGATGCCGAGGCGCTGGCCCATGCCGAGCGAGAAGCCCTTGGAGCGCTTGCGTGCCACGTCCTGCAGACCGACGACGCCGAGCACCTCGTCCACGCGCCGGGCCGGGATCCCCGACAGCTGGGCGAGGCTCAGCAGGTGGTTGCGGGCGCTCCGGCCGCCGTGCACGGCCTTGGCGTCGAGCAGCGCGCCGACCTGGCGGGGGGCGTTGGGCAGCTTGCGGTACGGGTAGCCGCCGATCGTCACCGACCCGGACGTGGGGTTGTCCAGCCCGAGGATCATCCGCATCGTCGTCGACTTGCCCGAGCCGTTCGGCCCGAGGAAGCCGGTGACGGCACCCGGCCGCACCTGGAAGGAAAGGTTGTACACGGCGGTCTTGTCGCCGTAGCGCTTGGTCAGGCCGACAGCCTCGATCATGCTCCGCACCCATCGAAAGGTTCAGGCGGGGACCCGCCCCCGTAAGGGTTAGGAGGATATCGGGGCGCTGACGGTTCCGCCCAAGAGAAAGTAAAGCTATGCGTCCCGGCTCTTGAGCACTGCGTAACCGCCGGCGAGCGCGGCGATCACCCACAGCACCATGATCCCGAGCCCGCCCCAGGGCCCGTACGGCGTGTCGTCGGCCCTCGGGACCACCTGCATGATCCGGCTGCCCGCCTGGTCCGGCAGGAACTGGCCGATCCTCTTCGTGGCGTCGACGTTGCCGAGGACGGTGGAGATCAGGAAGAAGAACGGCATCAGGATGCCGAGCGACAGCATCGGCGAGCGCAGCATCGCGGCGACGCCCATGGAGAACATCGCGATCAGCGTCATGTAGAGCCCGCCGCCGAGCACCGCGCGCAGCACGCCCGGGTCGCCGATCCGGGCCCCGTGCGGGCCGAGCATCGCCTGACCGAGGAAGAACGCGGCGAAGCTCGTGGCCATGCCGACCACCAGCGCGAGCGCGCCGGCCACCGCGATCTTGCCGAACAGGAAGGTCGCGCGCTGCGGCACGGCGGCCAGCGAGGTGCGGATCATGCCGGTGCTGTACTCGTTCGAGACCACCAGCACACCGAACACGATCATGGCGAGCTGGCCCAGGCTCATGCCCGCGAAGCTGACGTAGGTCGGATCGAACGACAGCCGGTCCTGCACCGGCATCGAGTCGAACTGGTTCCGCGAGAGAGCGGAGATGAGCATCCCGAGGGCGATGGTGACCACCACGGCCAGCGACAGCGTCCACACCGTGGACGCGACCGACCGGATCTTGGTCCATTCGGACCGGATGACCTGCACGGCCGCCATGGCTGTCAGGCCCCCTTCCACTCGGTGCCCCAGTCCTGCGGGGCGGGACCCGGCTCGGCGTGCGCGTGGTACTCCACCGCCTGGGCCGTCAGCTGCATGAACGCCTCCTCCAGCGAGGCCTGCCGGGGGCTCAGCTCGTGCAGCACGATCCCGTTGCGCGCCGCCAGCTCACCGATCCGCCCGGCCTTGCCGCCCGCCACCTCCAGCGCGTCCCCGCCGGCCTCCACGACGGTGATCCCGTCCTCGTGCAGCACATCGAGCAGCCGCTCGCGCTGCGGGGAGCGGATCCGGACGTACGACCGCGCGTTCTCCCGGATGAAGTCGGCCATGGACGTGTCCGCGAGCAGCCGTCCCTGCCCGATGACGACGAGGTGATCGGCGGTCAGCGCCATCTCGCTCATCAGATGACTCGACACGAACACCGTCCGCCCCTGCGCGGCCAGCGATTTCATCAGGTTCCGGATCCAGTGGATGCCCTCCGGGTCCAGCCCGTTGACCGGCTCGTCGAACATGAGGATCCGCGGATCCCCGAGCAGCGCCGCCGCGATCCCCAGCCGCTGCCCCATGCCGTACGAGAACCCCTTGGCCTTCTTGCGCGCCACGGCGGTGAGCCCGACGGTGTCCAGCACCTGCGCCACCCGGGACTCCGGGATGCCGTTGCTCTGCGCGAGACACAGCAGGTGGTTGTAGGCGCTGCGCCCACCGTGCACGGCCTTGGCGTCCAGCAGCGCGCCGATGTACGTCAGCGGGTCCTTCAGCTGCTGGTAGTGCCGGCCGTCGATCCGGACGTCGCCGGCGGTGGGGTGATCGAGCCCGAGGATCATCCGCATGGTCGTCGACTTCCCGGCGCCGTTGGGCCCGAGGAACCCGGTCACCATCCCGGGCCGCACGGCGAAGGTGAGCCCGTCGACCGCCACCTTCTCGCCGTACCGCTTGGTCAGTCCCTCCAGCTCGATCATGCGGCCACGCTAGAACGGCACGAAGCCCCCTGCCACCGGAGTGGCAGGGGGCTTCCCCAAGCTCGGTGAACGTACGCGTTCCAGCAGCGCACGCCCAGGCGTTACCGGGTCTGCTGCGCCGGCACCCCACGAGAGATGGGCTCGTCGTCGGCCGTCGTGCCGGCGGCGGCCACAGCCGCACCGGTCAGCGTCGCCAGCATCTCGCGGACGTTCGTCAGCTGGGCGTTGATCGAGTCGCGGCGGTTGGTCAGCGCGGCGAGCTCGCGCTCGGATTCCGAGCGGATGCGGTCGGCCTTGGCGTTGGCGTCGGCCACGATGTCCTCGGCCTGGCGCTGGGCGGTCTCCACCGTCTGGCGGGCGCGGCGCTCGGCGTCGGTGCGCAGCTTCTCCGCCTCCAGGCGCAGCTGCTCGGCGCGGTGTTCGATCTCCGCCAGCCGCTTCTCGGCCTTCTGCTGACGCGAGGCCAGGTCGCGCTCGGACTGCTCGCGGCGCTTGGCGAGGTTCGTCTCGAAGTCGGCGGCGGCCTGCGCGGCCTTGGCGCGGGTCTCCTCGAAGAGGGCGTCCGCCTCCTCGCGCTTGGACTGCGCGTCCTTCTGCGCCTCGGTACGCAGCTGGGCGGCGTCGCCCTTCGCCTTCTCGACGATCCGGATGCCCTCGTCCTCGGCCTTGGCCTTGCGCTCGGCGGCGTAGGACTCGGCGTCGTTGCGGACCTGCTGGGCCGCGGACTCGGCGAGGTCGCGGTGCTGTTCGGCCGCCCGCCGGGCCTCCTCACGCAGCTCCTTGGCCTCTTCCTCGGCCAGGCGCAGGATCTTCTCGACCCGGGCACCGAGACCCGCGTACGACGGCTCGGCGTCGGTGACCTGGGCCTGGGCGTTCTGCGTCTCGAGGTGGAGCTCCTCGATGCGCTTCTCCAGGGCGGTGATGCGGGCGAGAGCGCTGTCACGGTCGGAGACGAGCTTGGAGATACGTTCGTCCACCTGAGCGCGGTCGTACCCACGCCGCACAAGCTCGAAGCCGTAGGGGGAAGTGTCGCTCATGGGGTTCCTGTCAATGAGACCGGTGAGGTGATAAGGGGAATCCTAGGGGCCGAAGCGGTGTGTCATCGAGCGGATACGGTTTTGATCTGGAGAATGGCACCTCTTTTGGGTGGCTGACCGCAGGAGGGCTTGCCAAGGAGTCGGGCAAAGCCCCCAGACGTTACCGGAACGCACCGCTCGCACTAGCCGTCTGACGACTTGCCACCCGATCGGGGGGCGCCCACCGTCGCGCCCGCCTTGACCGAGCCCTCCTTGCCGGACGACGGTGCCTCGAAGGACTCGAGCGCCTCCAGGACGTCCTGGACCCGGGAGATCTCGGCGTTGATGTCCTCGCGCCGGCGCACCAGGATCTCCAGCTCGCGCTTGCCCTCCTCGACCGTGCGCCGGGCCTCGCGGATCGCCTCGGCCTTGAGCTCCTCGGCCTCCTTGACGAGGCTGGCCTTCTTCTGCTCGGCCTCCTTGAGCAGCCCCTCCGCCTTCTTGACGGCGGCGATACGCACCTTGCCCGCCTCGGAGTTGGCGTCCGACACCAGCTCCTTGGCCTTCGCCTCCGCCTTGGCCAGCTGCTCCTCGGCGGCCTTGATGAGCGCGTCGCAGCGGTCGCCGGTGGACTTCATCGTCTCGGCGGCCTCGCGCCGGGCCCGCTCGTGCAGCTCCTCGATCTCGGTCGTGATGCGGTCGCGCAGCTCCTCCGCGCGCTCCCGGATCGCGGTGGCGTCGCGGCGGGCGCCGACCAGCAGCTCGTCGGCGTCCGTGCGGGCCTTCTCCACCAGCGAGTTGCCCTCGATCGTGGACTCGGAGACGATCCGCTCGGCCTCGCTGCGGGCCGCGCCGACCATCGTGTCGGCCTGCGACTCCGCGTCCGCGGTGGTCTTCAGCGCCTGCTCCTGCGCCTCGCTGAGCAGCTTGTCGACCTCGGCCGTGGTCTCGGTGATGAGCGTGTCGACCTGCTCGGCCGCCTCCGAACGCCGCTTGTTGGCGTCCTTGCGGGCCTCGTCCATGGTCCGCTCGGCCTCCTCGCGGGCGGAGTTGACCAGCCGTTCGGCCGTGGCTTCCGCGTCCGCCTTGAGCTGCTCGGCCTCCGCCCGCACCCGCTCGGCGTGCGCCTGTGCCGAGCCGACCGTCTCCGCGGCCTCCGCGCGCAGCCGCTCGGCCTCGCCGGTGGCGTCCCCGAGGAGTTGCTCGGCCGCCGCCAGGGCCTCCGCGCGCACCCGCTCGGCCTCGGCCGCGGTCTCCGTCTGGAGCCGGTCCGCCTCGGCGACCGTCTCGTTCTGCAGGCGCTCGGCCTCGTTGCGGGCCTCGGTGATGAGGGTGTCCGCCTGGGTCGCCGCGTCGGAGCGGATCCGGTTGGCGTCCTCGCGGGCGTCCGCCCGGGTCCGGGCGGCCGCCTGGTCGGCCTCGGCGAGCGCGTCCGAGGCCTCGGTGCGCACCCGCTGGGCGTACTCGCCGGCGTCCGCGCGCAGCCGCTCGGCCTCCGCCATCGCCTCCACGACCGTACGCTCGGCCAGCGCCTTGGCGGCCTCCGACTCCTCGTTCGCCTCGCGACGTACGCGGCTCGCGTCCTCGCTCGCCCGCTCCCGCTCGGCGTAGGCGTCGGCGCGGACCCGGTCCGCCTCCTCCTCGGCCTCCCGGCGCGTACGGTCCGCCGCGTGCTCGGCGGCCGAACGCAGCCCGGTGATCTCCTCCTGCGCCTGCTCGTGCAGCCCGGCGACGGAGTCCCGCACCTGCTGGGCGTGCTGCTCGGCGGCCGACACCATCTCGGTGGCCCGCCGGTCGGCCTCCTCGACCAGCCGGACCGCCTCGGCCTGTGCGTCCTCGACCCGCTTGCGGGCGGAGGCCAGCAGCTCCTCGCTCTGCTCGCGGGCCCGAAGCCGCTCCTGGTCGGCCTCTTCGCGGGCGGACCCGAGGGTCTCCTCGGCCTCACGGCGGCGCCGGGCGGCCTCCTCCTGAGCGGCGGCCAGCGTCTCGGACGCCTCCGTGCCGAGCCGTTCGGCGGCGGCCTGCGCCTCCGCGCGCACCCGGTCGGCGGTGTCCTGGGCCTCCGCCTTCAGCCGCTCGGCCTCGGCGGCGGCCTCGGAGCGCAGCCGTACGGCGACGGCCTCGCCCTCGGCACGCGAGGCGGACGCGTCGGACGCGGCCTCGTTGCGCAGCCGGTCGGCCTCGGCCTCGGCCTGCTGCTGGAGGGTACGGATGCGTTCGGCGGCCTCGGCGCGCAGCCGCTCGGTCTCCTCGGCGGCCTCGCGGCGGATCCGGGCGGCCTCCCCGCGGGCGTCCGTGAGCGCCTGCTCGGCCGACTCCAGCCGGTCCTGCGCCTCGGTCTGCAGCCGCGTCAGCTCCTCGGCGGCCTCGGCGCGGCGGGCCTCGACGGCGCGCTCGGTCTCCGCGCGCAGCTCGCGCGCGGCGGTCTCGGCGTCCGCCCTGACCGCCTCGGCCTGCTCCTCGGCCTCCGCCCGCAGCCGTTCGGCCTCCTTGCGGGCCCGGTCCAGGGTCTCCTCGGCCTGCCGGCGCAGGCTGGTCGCCCGCTCGATCGCCTCGGTGCGGACCTTCTCGCTGTCGGTGGTCGCCTTCTGCCGCAGCTCGTCGGCGTCCACCTTCGCCTTGGCCAGCAGCTCCTCGGCGGACCTGGCGGCCTCCTCGATCTGCGCGACCGCCTCCCGGCGGGCCTCCGCGCGGATCGACTCGCCCTCGGCGACCGCGTCGGCGCGCAGCTGCTCGGCCTCGCCGCGCAGCCGGCGGGCCTCCTCCTGCAGCTCGACCGTCTTGGCGCGGTACTCCTTGGTGTCGTCCTTCGCCGCGCCCTTGAGCTGCTCGGCGATGTCGTGCGCCTCGGCGCGCAGCCGGTCGGCCTCGGTCTCGGCCTCCGTGCGGATCCGCTCGGCCTCCTCGGCGGCGGCCCTGGTGGTCCGCTTGGCTTCCTCGGACGCCTTGTTCAGCACGTCCTCGGCGGTCCTGGCCGCCTTGGACAGCTGGGTCGCCGTCTCCTCGGCGGTGATCGAGCTGGCCTTCTCGGCGGCCTCGGCGAGGATCTTCTCGGCCTCGGCACGGGCGTCCGCCACCAGCTGCTCGGCCTCGGACCTGGTGGTCTCGGCCTCCTTGGTGGCCTCCTCGACCAGCCGGGCGACCTGCTCCTTCGCGGTGCGCGTGCGTGCCTCGCCCGCGGCCTCGGCGCTGGAGAGGGTCTTGGCGGCGGCCTCCTTGGCCTCCGTGACCAGCTTCTCGGCCTCGGTCTGCGCCTTGCGCAGGGCCTCCTCGGCCGCCGCCATCCGCTCCTCGGCGGCCCGGCTCAGCTCGGTGGCCTGCCGGCGGGCGGCGTCCGACTCGCCGACCGCGTCGGTGCGCAGCTGCTCGGCGTGGTCGGTGGCCTCCTGAGCCTGCTGGGAGGCGGCGTTCAGCAGGCGTTCGGCGTCGGTGCGGGCGCGGCGCAGGGTCTCCTGGGCCTCCGCGCGGGCCGTCTCGGCGTCGCTCTGGAGCCGCTCGCGGGCCTCCCGGGTCAGCCGCTCGGCCTCCGCGCGGGCGGCGGCCAGCGCCTGCTCGGCCTCGGCGCGGGACTCGTCGAGGAGACGGCGGGCCTGCTGTTCGGTGCGGGCGCGCAGCTGCTCGGCCCAGGCCACGTTCTCGTTGACGTGCGACTCGACGGTGGCGCGGCGCTCGGCCAGCTCCTGGTCGAGCTGCTGGCGCCGGGTCACCGCCTCCTGGTGCAGCTCCGCCTGGAGCCTGGCGGCCTGCTCGGCGTGCTCCTGCAGGATCCGCTGGGTCTGCGCGCGCGCCTCGGCGGCCATCCGCTCCGCGTCCTGGCGCAGCTGGTCGGCCTGCATCTGGGCATTGCGGAGCAACTGCTCGGCCTGATAGCCGATGTCACCGCCGTCGAAGGCGGGCCTGGTCATCAGGGTGCGGCGCGCCTCGTGCAGCTTGGCGCGCAGCACCTCGACCTGGTAGCCGAGGTCCTCGGCGTGCTGGATCGCCTTTTCCCGCTCGGTCTTCAGCCGCTTCATCTCGGCCTCGAACCGAGAGAGGTGGTCGACGTCAGCCGCCGGCTCTCGCTCCTGGCTCTCGTAGCCCCGCACTGCGCGGTCCCATCCGTCCCCTGGTCAGCTTCTCCAACGAGCTCCGTCCATCCGCCGAACGGGGCCCCCGGGGAATGGTGTCAGATCAACGGCGGAGCACGGGCTGCTGCCCCGACGCTCGTCCCCCGAAACCCGGACCCCGGCTCGGTCCTGCCGTCAAAGGCAGGACCCGGTCATCCCGGTTTGAGGGACGACCGCCCCCAACCCTACCGGCCCTTATGTACGGGGGTCAGTGCTCGGGCGACTCAACAGGGGCCGAAGTGACCAGTTCCGTGAGGACGCCATGGCAATCCTTGGGGTGCAGGAAGGTGATCCGCGACCCCATGGAACCACGCCGTGGCTCGTCGTACAGGACGCGTACGCCCTTGTCGCGGATGTCGGCGGCGTCCCCGTCCACGTCCGCCGTGCCGAAGGCGATGTGGTGGACGCCCTCCCCGTTCTTCGCGAGCCACTTGCCGACCGCGGAGTCCTCGCGGGTCGGCTCCAGCAGCTGGAGGTAGGAGGCGCCGCCGTCCGAGGTCTCGTTGATCTTGAGCATGGCCTCGCGCACGCCCTGCTCCTCGTTGACCTCGGTGTGGAACACCTCGAAGCCGTACGTGGCCCGGTAGAACTCGACGGTCGCGTCGAGGTCGTGGCAGGCGATCCCGATGTGGTCGATTCGCGTCAGCATGGATTCAGTGCAGCGCTCATCGGGTGGTTACGCAACGTGCGCGCGATCACACCGACGGCCCGATGACGGCACGGAGTGCCACTCAGTACATTCGAAGTAAACCCTCGTTCACTCCTCGGCCTGGGCAGGCCGGTAAGGGGATCGCAGCTCATGCCTTCTGGAACGAACAGCTCGGTGATCGTCGCGGGTGCACGCACCCCCATGGGACGACTGCTCGGCTCCCTCAAGTCCTTCTCCGGAGCCGATCTGGGCGGCTTCGCGATCAAGGCCGCCCTCGACCGTGCGGGGATCGGCGGCGACCAGGTGCAGTACGTGATCATGGGCCAGGTGCTCCAGGCCGGCGCCGGCCAGATCCCGGCCCGCCAGGCCGCCGTGAAGGCCGGCATCCCGATGAACGTCCCGGCGCTCACCATCAACAAGGTGTGCCTCTCCGGCCTCGACGCCATCGCCCTGGCCGACCAGCTGATCCGCGCCGGCGAGTTCGACATCGTCGTGGCGGGCGGCCAGGAGTCCATGACCAACGCCCCGCACCTGCTGCCGAAGTCCCGCGAGGGCTTCAAGTACGGCGCGGTCCAGATGATCGACGCCATGGCCTACGACGGCCTCACCGACGCCTTCGAGGGCATCGCCATGGGCGAGTCCACGGAGAAGCACAACACCCGCCTCGGCATCGGCCGCGCCGAGCAGGACGAGATCGCCGCGCTGTCCCACCAGCGGGCCGCCGCCGCGCAGAAGAACGGCCTGTTCGAGGCCGAGATCACCCCGGTGGAGATCCCGCAGCGCAAGGGCGACCCGGTCCTGTTCAGCAAGGACGAGGGCATCCGCGGCGACACCACCGCGGAGTCCCTGGGCAAGCTGCGCCCGGCCTTCAGCAAGGACGGCACGATCACCGCGGGGTCGAGCTCCCAGATCTCGGACGGCGCGGCCGCCGTGGTCGTGATGAGCAAGGCCAAGGCCGAGGAGCTGGGCCTGACCTGGCTCGCCGAGATCGGCGCGCACGGCAATGTGGCCGGACCGGACAACAGCCTGCAGTCCCAGCCGTCCAACGCCATCCTGCACGCCCTGAAGAAGGACGGCCTGGAGGTCTCCGACCTCGACCTCATCGAGATCAACGAGGCCTTCGCCGCCGTCGCCGTGCAGTCAATGAAGGACCTCGGCGTGTCCACGGAAAAGGTGAACGTCAACGGCGGCGCGATCGCGCTGGGCCACCCGATCGGCATGTCCGGCGCCCGTCTCGTCCTCCACCTGGCGCTGGAGCTCAAGCGGCGCGGAGGCGGCGTCGGCGCGGCCGCGCTGTGCGGTGGCGGCGGCCAGGGTGACGCGCTGATCGTGCGGGTACCGAAGGCGTAAGCATCCTCGTTGTGCGTGTCTGTACGTCTGTGAACTGAACGGAGCTGTTTGATGCAGGACGTCTCCTCTCTGGTGGCCCAGGCCAGGGAAGGCCGGCCGCGGGCCGTGGCCCGGCTGATCTCCCTCGTGGAGGGGGCGTCCCCGCAGCTCAGGGAGGTCATGGCGGCCCTGGCCCCGCTGACCGGCAACGCCTATGTGGTCGGTCTGACGGGCTCCCCGGGCGTCGGCAAGTCGACCTCCACCTCCGCGCTGGTCACGGCGTACCGCAAGCAGGGCAGGCGGGTCGGCGTCCTGGCCGTCGACCCGTCCTCGCCGTTCTCGGGCGGCGCCCTGCTCGGCGACCGCGTCCGCATGTCGGACCACGCCTCCGACCCGGGCGTCTACATCCGCTCGATGGCGACCCGCGGCCACCTGGGCGGCCTGGCCTGGGCCGCCCCGCAGGCGATCCGCGTCCTGGACGCGGCGGGCTGTGACGTGATCCTGGTGGAGACGGTCGGCGTCGGCCAGTCGGAGGTCGAGATCGCCTCCCAGGCCGATACGAGCGTGGTGCTGCTGGCCCCGGGCATGGGCGACGGCATCCAGGCGGCCAAGGCGGGCATCCTGGAGATCGGCGACGTGTACGTCGTCAACAAGGCGGACCGGGACGGCGCCGACGCCACCGCCCGCGAACTGAACCACATGCTGGGCCTCGGCGAGTCCCGCGGCCCCGGCGACTGGCGCCCGCCGATCGTGAAGACGGTCGCGGCCCGCGCCGAGGGCGTCGACGAGGTCGTGGAGGCCCTGGAGAAGCACCGCGCGTGGATGGAGGAGCGCGGTGTCCTCGCGGAGCGCCGGAAGGCCCGGGCGGCCCGCGAGGTGGAGACCATCGCGGTGACGGCCCTGCGCGAACGCATCGGCGACCTCCACGGCGACCGCCGCCTCAGCGCGCTCGCGGAGCGCATCGTCGCGGGCGAGCTGGACCCCTACCGCGCGGCGGACGAGCTGGTCGCGGGCCTGACACAGGGGTGAACGGGTCGCCGAGCCCGACGCCGGCACCGCTGGTTCGAGGGGCATGGATACAGGCCCGCACCCCTGAGAGCGGCAATTCCGTCAGCGCCGGGCCGCGCGACCCACCCCCCGCCCAGCTGTGCCACCCGCACCCGTCAGGGGCGCCCCCGCTGCCCTCTCAGATGCTCGGCGATCGGCTTCAGGGCCTTGTCCAGTTCCGTCAACGCCTCCGGCGACAGCAGATCGATGAAGTGCCGCCGCACGGAGGCGACATGATGTGGCGCCACCTTCTTCATCGTGTCCATGCCATGCTCGGTCAGCACGGCGTACAGCCCCCGCCGGTCGGACTCGCAGTTCTCACGGCGCACCAGGTTCGCGTTCTCCATCCGCGTGATCTGGTGCGACAGCCGGCTCTTGGACTGAAGAGTCGCGGAGGCGAGGTCGCTCATCCGCATCCGGTGGTCCTCCGACTCGGACAGATTCACGAGAATCTCGTAGTCGTTCATAGTCAGGCCGAACGGCTGCAGATCCTTCTCCAGCTGGTACGTCAACAGCCTGTTGACCTCCAGGTGGGTGCGCCAGGCGCACTGCTCCGCATCGGTCAGCCAGCGCGTGGCCGTCTCGGTCTCCATGAATGAAGTCTACCTAAAAAGTTGAATTCCGAACTACATTGGATGGTGTGACAGTGCGCACGCGTTCGATGTCACCCTCCGCAGACTACCGCTCACAGCCCGAAGCGGCGCTGGAGGTCTCCGAGCTGTCCGGGAAGACGCGGTCCAGCAGATGGTTGCTGACCGTGTCCGCCCGGTGCCGCTCCGCCACCTCCGGGCACCCCTGGTTCGGACGGAACGACACCCGTCGCCGCCTCCTCCATGAGGGACTCCGTCGACTGCAGCAGGACCGTCCCGGCGCCCACGAACTCGAACTGGTGCTCCTCCCCGGATACCCCGCCGAGGCCCGTCATCGCACGTAGACCGCCCAGCACACCCGTCAGATACCCGTGGTCGTAGTGATGACACGGCGACGGGCAGTCGGCCCACCCGACGAGCGCCTGCGGGTCGACCCGGATCGGGGGTTCCATGAACACCACCGGACCGTTAGATGCGGCGACAAACTTTCCGGTTCCGATAAGGGTCAGAAAACCCGGCACGATCGATTGCTTGAGCGCGAGACTTGGCTGAAAAGCGAGCAGGTTGCCCGCGCGAATGGTCAAGTTCCCGTCGTCCAGGTCGTAGGAGTTGACGTCGAAGGCCCGGTCGGCGAGCAGCATCTTGCCCGAGCCCTCCGCCACGACCCAGTCGCTCGCGTGCAGTGGCGAATGGAACGAGGTACGGACAAGTCGGTCGAGTCGCCCGTGCCCGATGCCGTTGAACTCGATCGCCCCGTAGTAGGCGATCATCTTCCCCTTCTGCAGGAACCACTGCCCGCTCTTGAGCTCGACGCAGAACGTGTACTTGTTCACGTTGTCGTCGGCGGGCAGCGTCATCGGGTCGTACACCACCGGGCCGCCGGGGGTGCCGTACGTGCTTCCGTAGGCGCTCACAGCTTCTCCTCCGACGCCTGGACGTACACCGTGCCGTTGCCGCTCAGCTCCAGCTGGAAGGCCTCTCCGGAGCCACGGCCCACCATCTCGCGCCAGCCCAGCGCGGCGGACAGCTTGTTGCGGACCTCGCCGTGGTGGGCGACGTAGGCCTGCGGGTCGACGTGGACCGGGCGCTGGGGGGTGATCGGGATCTCGAAGACGCCGCCGTGCGCCATCACCGCGACGGAGCCCTGCCCCTGGAGGGTGGTGGTGAACAGGCCCTGCCCGGTGACCTGGCCGCGGACCAGGCCCATCACCCCGCCCTGCGAGCCCATGAACATCGTGCCCTGCCGGAGCGTGCCCTCGAAGGCCAGCAGGCGGTCGGCCTCCACGTAGAGGGTGTCGCCGGAGAGGTTGATGACGTGGACGTGGTGGCCGCCGTGCCCGAAGAAGACCGTGCCGCTGCCCTCGACGGTCATCAGCGGGGTCGCCTCGCCCGTCACCCGGCGCCCGATCATGGACATCAGCCCGCCCTGGCCGCCCTGGATGTTCGGAGTGAAGGACACGTCCCCCTTGTAGGCGAGCATCGCCCCGCGCTGACTGAACAGCCGCTGCCCGGGCAGCACGGTCGCCTCGACCATCTTGGAGTTGATCTCCCGGAACGCCATGGCTACAGATCCCCCGCGATCGTGTTCCGCTCGCTCGGCTGCACGTACACCAGTCCGTCGCCCTCGAAGCGGATCTGGAAGGCCTCGCCGCCGCCCTCCCCGAAGAACGTGCGGAACGTCACGCCGGACTGGAAGGACTGCCGGACATTGCCCTGGTGGGCGATGTAGGCACCCGGATCGACGATCAGCGGGTACTGCGGGCTGACCCGGAGCACGACCGCCGGCCCGTCGGACATGATCGCCGCCTGTCCGTGCCCCTCGACGGTCGTCGTGAACAGGCCGTTGCCCTGCGAGGCGCCGCGCAGCCCGGTGAACGTCGTGCCCGTGCGCAGGCCCGCGTCCGTCACGAGCAGGTTGCTCGACTCCACGTACAGCTTGTCGCCCTGGAGGCTCACGAGGTTGATCTCGGTCGCCCGGTCCGCGAACCAGCAGGTGCCGTGCCCCTTCACCTCCATCACCGTCATCTGCTCGCCGGTGAGCCGCCGGGTCACCATCCCGCGCAGCCCCTCGCCCCCACCCGTGAGCTTCTTGAAACTCATCTGCCCGTCGTACGCGACCATCGAGCCGTTCTTCGCCTTCACGGCGTCCCCGGTCATGTCGACGGCGAGCACCTTGCTGCCTTGCAGTCGGAACATCGCCACGCAGCGAAAGTAGCGGCGCCGCGGGTGGACGGAACAGAGCCCGTGGGTGGACACGCACCCTGAGCGGACCCCTAGGGCCGTCGTTTGCCACAATGGGGGACGCTTGTGCCTCCGTTCACAAACTGTGGACGTCTCTCCCACCGAAGGTGACCAGTGGACCTCAAGACAGCCTCCGCCATCCGCCGCCTCCGCCTCATCTCCGTGCCGGAGGGCATTTCCTGGATCGTTCTCGCGACCTGCACGGTCATCAAGTACACGGTCGACTCCGGAGTGAACGTCGCCCCGGTGCTGGGCCCGATCCACGGCGTGCTGTTCATCCTCTACGTGATCTTCTGGGCCGACGCCTGGAACCGCACCAAGTGGAACAAGGGCAAGGCAGCCCTCTACTTCGCCTACTCGATCATCCCGTTCGGCGGCTTCATCATCGAGCGTGCGCTGCGCCGCGAGGCCGAGGACGCCGTCATCGCGGCCCGCGCCCGCAAGGAAGGAGTCGTGAACGCATGATCGTCGCCTTCTCCGTGACACCCCTCGGCGTCGGCGAGGACGTGGGGGAGTACGTCGCCGAGGCCGTCCGCGTCGTCCGTGAGTCGGGGCTGCCCAACCGCACCGACGCCATGTTCACGTCCATCGAGGGCGAGTCGTGGGACGAGGTCATGGACGTCGTCAAGCGTGCCGTCGCCGCCGTGGAGAAGCGCGCCCCACGCGTGTCGCTCGTCCTCAAGGCCGACATCCGCCCCGGCGTGACCGACGGGCTCACCTCCAAGGTCGAGACCGTCGAACGGCACCTGGCGGGGTAGTCGGCCCCCTTTTGAGCGGTCGTCGGCGGAGGTGTACGTTCCCCTCCTGATCATCCGAGCGATCGCTCGACTTCACCCGTTCTGGCCTGGGGGAACACCATGCGTCTCTACAGAGAGACACACATACGCGCCGATCTCGACGAACTGTGGGCGCGCACCCAGGACCCCGTCACGCGCCTGCGCTGGGACCTCCGCTTCACGTCGATCGACCCCCTGCCGGCCGTGGAGGGCGAGCCGCGGCGCTTCACCTGCACCTGGCGCGTGCTGCCGCTCCTCACCGTTCCCGGCACCGGGGTCGCCGCCGGCGAGAAGGACCGCCCCGACGGCACGCGCGTGTGCGCCCTGCGCTTCTCCTCCTCGCACCCGCTCTCCCCGGTCGCCGAGGCGAGCGCCTACTGGCGTTACATGCCCGACGCGCAGGGCGTGCGCCTGCTCACCGGGTACGAGTACCGCGCCCGCGGGGGCGCCTTCGGGACGGTCGCGGACCGCCTGGTGCTCCGGCCGCTGACCGGCTGGGCGACGGGGTGGTCCTTCGACCGGCTCCGGCTCTGGCTGGAGCGTGGGATCACCCCCGAGCGTGCCCTGGTCAACTGGATCGTCGAGCTGGCGGTCCGCGCGGTCGTCCTCACGGTGTGCCTGACCGGACTGGGGCTGCAGTCGCTGCTGCGGCTCTTCGGGACCTTCGCCGACACCGTGGCGTATCTGTGCCCGCTGCTCCTGGTGGTCGCCGGGTCCCTCGCGGTCTTCAAGGCGCCGCTGGCGGGGACACCCGCCGCCCGGCGGTGTCTGCGCGCGCCGGTCACCCAGGCACGCGCGCCCCGGGTGCTGCGCCGGCTCGAGGCGTATGGATGAGGGTGCGGGCGACCGGGAACGAGAGGCGACCGAAACCCGAGACGGGGCTGCCCGGAATATGACCGGCCGGTAGGGTCTGATGACGTGCCGAAGCCACTCAGCCTCCCGTTCGACCCCATCGCCCGCGCCGACGAGCTCTGGAAGCAGCGCTGGGGAAACGTGCCGTCCATGGCCGCGATCACCTCGATCATGCGGGCCCAGCAGATCCTGCTCGCCGAGGTGGACGCGGTGGTCAAGCCGTACGGACTGACGTTCGCGCGGTACGAGGCACTGGTGCTGCTCACCTTCTCCAAGGCCGGCGAGCTGCCCATGTCCAAGATCGGCGAGCGCCTGATGGTGCATCCCACCTCCGTGACGAACACCGTCGACCGGCTGGTGAGGTCCGGGCTGGTCGCCAAGCGTCCCAATCCCAACGACGGCCGCGGCACCCTCGCCGTCATCACCGACAAGGGCCGCGAGGTGGTCGACGCGGCCACCCGCGACCTGATGGCGATGGACTTCGGGCTCGGCGTGTACGACGCGGAGGAGTGCGCGGAGATCTTCGCGATGCTCCGCCCGCTGCGCATCGCGGCACACGACTTCGACGAGGACTGAGCCCGGGGACCGGGCCGGGGACCGACCCCGGACAAGATCTCCCGGAACGGGTGGCTACGCTCGACTCCATGAAGAAGAGCGTGCTGACCCGCTACCGCGTCATGGCCTACACCACCGGTGTCCTGCTGGTGCTGCTGTGCCTGAGCATGATCGCGAAGTACGGGCTGGACATCAGCGGTGCCGCCGACGTCACCAGGGTCGTCGCCATCGCCCACGGCTGGCTGTACGTCGTCTATCTCGTCGTCGCCTTCGACCTGGGGTCCAAGACGAAGATGCCGATCGGCAAGCAGCTGTGGGTGCTGCTCGCGGGGACGATCCCGACGGCCGCCTTCTTCGTCGAGCGGCGGATCAGCCGCGAGCTGGAGGCCACGGTGGCCGACCAGGCCCCGGCCGTCGCCAAGGTGTAACGCGTCTCACCGCCGTACGGACACCGTGCGGCGGTCAGCCATCGACATTTACTAGGACGTCCAAGTAAATTCGATGGTATGGACGCTCACGCCATCGAGGAGGGCCGCCGGCGCTGGCAGGCCCGCTACGACGCAGCGCGCAAGCGCGACGCAGACTTCACCACGCTCTCCGGCGATCCCGTGGAGCCGGTGTACGGGCCCCGACCGGGCGACACGTACGAGGGATTCGAGCGGATCGGCTGGCCCGGGGAGTACCCCTTCACGCGCGGGCTCCATCCGACCGGCTACCGCGGGCGTACCTGGACGATCCGGCAGTTCGCCGGGTTCGGCAACGCCGAGCAGACCAACGAGCGCTACAAGATGATCCTGGCCGCCGGTGGCGGCGGCCTGTCCGTCGCCTTCGACATGCCGACGCTCATGGGCCGCGACTCCGACGACCCCCGCTCGCTCGGCGAGGTCGGGCACTGCGGGGTCGCCATCGACTCGGCCGCCGACATGGAGGTCCTGTTCAAGGACATCCCGCTGGGCGATGTGACGACGTCGATGACCATCAGCGGCCCGGCCGTGCCCGTCTTCTGCATGTACCTGGTCGCCGCGGAGCGGCAGGGCGTGGACCCGTCGGTGCTCAACGGCACGCTCCAGACCGACATCTTCAAGGAGTACATCGCGCAGAAGGAGTGGCTCTTCCAGCCCGAGCCGCATCTGCGTCTGATCGGCGACCTCATGGAGTACTGCGCGGCCGGTATTCCCGCCTACAAGCCGCTGTCCGTGTCCGGCTACCACATCCGTGAGGCCGGGGCCACGGCCGCGCAGGAGCTGGCGTACACCCTGGCCGACGGCTTCGGGTACGTCGAACTGGGGCTCAGCCGCGGCCTGGACGTGGACGTCTTCGCGCCCGGCCTGTCCTTCTTCTTCGACGCGCACGTCGACTTCTTCGAGGAGATCGCCAAGTTCCGTGCGGCGCGCCGGATCTGGGCGCGCTGGATGCGGGACGTGTACGGCGCGAAGAGCGACAAGGCGCAGTGGCTGCGGTTCCACACCCAGACCGCCGGTGTGTCGCTGACGGCCCAGCAGCCGTACAACAACGTCGTCCGTACGGCCGTGGAGGCGCTGGCGGCCGTTCTCGGTGGCACCAACTCCCTGCACACCAACGCGCTGGACGAGACCCTCGCGCTGCCCAGCGAGCAGGCCGCGGAGATCGCGCTGCGCACCCAGCAGGTGCTGATGGAGGAGACCGGGGTCGCCAACGTGGCGGATCCGCTGGGCGGTTCCTGGTACGTCGAGCAGCTGACGGACCGGATCGAGGCCGACGCGGAGAAGATCTTCGAGCAGATCAAGGAGCGGGGCCTGAGGGCCCATCCGGACGGGCGGCACCCGATCGGGCCGGTCACCTCCGGGATCCTGCGCGGGATCGAGGACGGCTGGTTCACCGGGGAGATCGCCGAGTCCGCCTTCCGCTACCAGCAGGCCCTGGAGAAGGGCGACAAGAAGGTCGTCGGCGTCAATGTCCACACCGGGTCCGTCACCGGGGATCTGGAGATCCTGCGGGTCAGCCACGAGGTGGAGCGGGAGCAGGTGCGGGTGCTCGCCGACCGGAAGGCCGGGCGCGACGAGGCCGCGGTGCGGTCCGCGCTGGACGCGATGCTGGGCGCGGCCCGGGACGGGTCCAACATGATCGAGCCGATGCTGGACGCGGTGCGCGCGGAGGCCACCCTGGGGGAGATCTGCGGGGTGCTGCGGGACGAGTGGGGGGTGTACACCGAGCCGGCGGGCTTCTGAGCGGGCTCAGGCGGACGAGGTCAGGCCCAGGAGCAGCACGCGCGTGAAGTCGCGCACCCACCCCTCGTCCGCCGGTTTGCCGCTCACCAGGGTGCGGTGGACCACCGCGCCCGCCACCATGTCGAAAATGAGGTCGACCGTGCGGGCGGCTTCCTCCGGGCCGGGCTCGGGCGGGAGTTCGCCACGTGCCTGAGCCCGTGCCCGGCCCGCCAGGACCAGCCGCTTCTGGCGTTCCACGACCGATGCGCGGATGCGCTCGCGCAGCGCGTCGTCCCGGGTGGACTCGGCGACCACCGCCATCAGGCCGCTCTTGGCCTCCGGACGGGCCAGGATGGCCGCGAACTGCAGGACCACGCCCTCGATGTCGGCGGCCAGGCTGCCGCGGTCGGGCAGCTCCAGCTCGTCGAAGAGTTCCGCCACCGCGTCGCACACCAGCTCGGGCTTGCCGGCCCAGCGGCGGTACAGCGTCGTCTTCGCGACTCCGGCCCGCGTCGCCACGTCTCCCAGGGTGAGCTTGGACCAGCCCAGCTCCACCAGCGCCTCCCGGGTCGCGGCCAGGATCGCGGTGTCCGCGGCGGCGTTGCGGGGGCGCCCCGTGCGGCTGGCGGGAGTGCGGCTCTGCATCCCTTGACCATAACCGGCGGGATCTGTGCGGTCGTGAGGGAGATCACCGGCGGGTGGTGTCGCGCGGGGTCCGCATGGCATTACGCTACGAGTCGTAGCGAAAGCTCGTGAGGGCTCGTGACGGACGTACACGAGGCGTGCGCGGGCGGTGCCCACGGGGGCGTGGGGTGGGGACCCGGCGCCCACTGCACACGGTTTTTCATTTCGACGCGGTAACGGGGGAGGATAGACGCATGCAGCCACGGAACATGTCCATGAGCGGCGTCGTCGACCTCGCCGCGGTGAAGGCGGCCCAGGAGGCCAAGGCCAAGGCCGAGCAGACGCGCGCCGAGGTCGCCCGGCAGGGTGGTACGGGTGCCGTCGCCCCGGCCGATCTCGTCATCGACGTCGATGAGGCGGGCTTCGAGAGGGACGTCCTCCAGCGGTCCGCCGAAGTGCCCGTAGTGATCGACTTCTGGGCCGAGTGGTGTCAGCCCTGCAAGCAGCTGAGCCCGGTCCTGGAGCGGCTGGCCGTCGAGTACGACGGGCGCATCCTCCTCGCGAAGATCGACGTCGACGCCAACCAGATGCTGATGCAGCAGTTCGGGGTGCAGGGCATCCCGGCCGTGTTCGCCGTCGTGGCGGGACAGGCGCTGCCGCTGTTCCAGGGGGCGGCCGGCGAGCAGCAGATCCGGCAGACGCTGGACCAGCTGGTGCAGGTCGCCGAGCAGCGGTTCGGCATCACCGGCCTGACCGTCGATGCGGACGCGCAGCCCGGCGGTGCGGCCGTACAGGAGCAGGTGGGGCCGCACGAGGTGGCGCTGAACGCCGCCGCCGAGGCGCTGGACGCGGGCGACCTGGGCGGCGCCATCCAGGCCTACACGAACGTGCTGGCCGACGACCCGGCCCACCCCGAGGCCAAACTGGGGCTCGCGCAGGCCGAGTTGCTGCAGCGGGTGCAGGGCTTCGACCCGCAGAAGGTCCGCCGGGAGGCCGCCGAGAAGCCGAAGGACGTCGACGCGCAGATCGCCGCCGCCGATCTGGACCTGGTGGGCGGGCATGTCGAGGACGCCTTCGGGCGGCTGATCGAGACCGTGCAGCGCACGGTCGGTGACGACCGGGACACGGTACGCCGACGGCTGCTGGAGCTGTTCGAGGTCGTGGGGCCCGAGGACCCGCGGGTGGTGGGCGCCCGAAGGGCCCTCGCCCGGGCCTTGTTCTGACCAGTCGCTAAACGCCACGGCTTGTGATGCCGGGGTGAAAGGTTTGCCGACGAGTCGTCACGGTGACAGTGCTTTACCAAATCTTGGTAATCGCACCGTCTGTTACTCGGAGTAAGTCGAGGCCGTTGATCTGTCTGGTTTCGTCCAGAGATCAACGGCTTTGCTTTGCCCTTGGATGCCACCCAGCGTCGCGCTCCGAGATCGGTCGGTCGTCCTCCGGTTATCCGGCCGTTACTAGCCAGTAACGAACCCCCTTGTGCCCGGGCCGAGAATGCACCACGATCGGCGACGCTCGGTCCATTCCCGCACCCCGGCAGCCGGTCGGGTCACGGGAGAATCTGGGTCCCCACCGAGCAGAGCCGGCGGCAGTGGCGCCGGCTCTTGGGCAGGGGGGTCTTCGCCCACCCGGCGAAGCCTGTCCAGCAAGGTTGTGCGTGATGCGTGTCAGGCGCGACCAGTGGTTGTCGCTCGGGGGTGATCGCCGGTGATTCGGGCGCGGTTCGCGCCACCGAGCGCGGGCGCTCTCCTTCCCGAGGACGTAGCACTTCTCCCATCCCTGCCTGGCCGAGCCGCCGACGGTGGCGAGTCCGGGCCAGGAGATGTACGTCCGAGAAGGAGGAAATATGGAGTCCCAGGTGCGTGGCGGGACCAGATGGAAGCGGTTCGCTGTGGTCATGGTGCCCAGCGTGGCCGCCACGGCGTGCATAGGTGTCGCCCTCGCGCAGGGCGCTCTCGCCGCGTCGTTCAGTGTGTCGGGTCAGTCGTTCAAGGTGACGGCGGACAAGCTGGTCGGTCAGGGCTTCGAGCAGTACGGAGCGATCGACAGCGGGTACACCCTCAGCGGACAGAAGACGGCGCACCCGGTTGCGGTCTCGGCCTTCAAGTCGGCCACGATCAACAACATGTGCCAGTCCGTCGTCACGCCGGACATCCCGGTGTTCGGCTCGGTGAGCCTGATCCTGAAGGCGGGCGCGGACAAGCCGGTCGAGGCTGACAACCTCTACATCGACGTCTCCGACCTCAACGCCGACGCCACCTTCAACAACATCGACATCGGTGTGGCCGGCAAGGACGCCAGCAAGGGTCCGGGCATGAAGGGCGGCGGCGAGCAGGCCAACCCGTACGGGTTCGCCCAGCAGGCCGACTCGGCCACGCTGACGGACGTGAAGCAGACGGCCTGGGCGACCACGGCCGGAACCTTCAAGCTCAGCGGCTTGCACATGTCGCTGCAGACGGGTACGCACGAGTGCTACTGAGCACGCGTTGATGGGCGGGGGAGCCGGTGGCGCCCCCGCCCGTCCACTCTCCGGCCGTGTTTCACACGCGGCACACATCACCACCACAGCAACGCCGCACCAGGGAGCTGTTTTCCATGAGCGCCGAGACCTCTGCCGCCGCGCCCGGCCAGTTCACCCGCCGGAGGCTGCAGTTCCGCGCCTGGCGGGGCACCCGTCCGTTCTGGGCCGGACTGTTCACCATGCTCGGCGGATTTCTCATCCTGTACTTTCCGTACGCACACCTGCAGCTGGGCCACCTCACGATGACGATGGGGACGCCGGGCGGCTCCAGTTCCCTGATCATCGGCGCGCTGCTCATGGTCCTCGGCATCACCCTCTGGTTCCAGCTGCACACCCGGGTCTTCGCGGGTGTCGCGGCGATTCTGCTGGCGCTGGTGTCCATTCCGCTGTCCAACATCGGCGGCTTCATCGTCGGCTTCCTGTTCTCGCTGATCGGCGGAGCGATGGCCGTGGCCTGGGCGCCGGGCGCTCCGCCGCAGCCGCAGCCGCCGGCCGAGGCGGCCCCGGGCGAGGGCGGTGCCCCGGACACCGCGGAGCCGCCGCTGCAGTACCCGGACGCGGTGGAGTCGAACGACCTGTCAGGAACGAGCCCGGCCAACGGGGCGAACGGGAGGCACAGTGCCGGCTGACGAGGTGACCCGCGGGACCGATGTGGACGGGTCCCGCGCGAGAACCGGGCCCCGCCACGCGGCCCCCAGGAAGCCGCTGTTCACCAGGTTCCACATGCCGGCCGGCAAGGCGATCGCCTCCGTGGCGATGCCGACGGCGGTGCTGATGGGCATGGGCTTCACGTCCACGCTGGCCCTCGCGGCCGGCAACGGCGGCAGCCCGTCCCCGTCGACGACGGCCAAGAGCCTGACGGCGGACGAGTACAAGAACTGCGTCAAGGCGCTGCACGGCTCCAAGGACCCCTCGTCCTCGCCCTCGCCGTCCGCCTCGAAGAGCGCGGCCACGGCCACGCCGTCGCCCTCGGCGAGCACCGGCGCGAAGGACTCGAAGTCCGGCGGCACGGGCACCTCCTCTTCGCCGGATTCAGGTTCCGGCGACCAGGCCACGCCCAAGCCGACCGCGACCTCCGGCTCGTCCGGTTCCGGCTCGGACGCGGGCTCCGGCTCGTCGGGTTCGTCCTCGCCCTCCGGCGGTGCCACGGCCTCGCCCACCCCGTCGGCCTCCAAGAGCAGCGGCGGTCTGCTGGGCACCCTCGGCGACACGCTCGGCGGGATCCTCGGCGGCGGCAGCTCGGACTCGGGCAGCTCCTCCGCGAGCCCCACGCCGTCGGCGAGCGCGTCCTCGGGATCCTCGTCCCCCTCGGGTACGTCGTCGTCCGGGTCCAAGGTCACCGGCACCGTGGGCGGCACCGTCGCCAAGGCCACCAAGACGGTCGGCGACACGGTGAAGAGGACCACCGACACGGTCTCCAAGACGGCCGGGGACGTCACCAAGACGGTCCAGGGCGCGGCCGCGTCGGCCACGCCGAGCCCGTCGGCGAGCTCCTCCGCCTCGGCGCAAAACTGCCCGGCGGCCACGACCGACCAGGGCGGCGTCGACAACAAGGTGCCGGTGGCGGACGACCCCTGGTACCTCAGCGCCAGCTCGCTGCTGCTCAAGGGCGCCGACTACCAGGGCATCGTGGAGGTGAAGACGGCGTCCGGCACCACCAAGAAGGTGCTGAAGTACGTCATCTCCGACGGCACGGACATCGGCGACCTGCACCAGACGGTGAACGACAAGCTCTCCGGCAAGACCTACCACGTGCAGGCGGCCCAGGGCTCGACGTCCACCATCCGGGGCGGCGCCACGACGATGTACACCGAGAGCATCTCGGGCAACCTGTTCGGTCTGATCCCGATGACCTTCACGCCCGACAGCCCGCCCCCGCTGAACCTGCCGCTGATCTACTTCACCAACGTCAAGGTGGTCCAGGCGGCACAGTTCGGCGGCAACCTGCACGTGCCCGGCATGCATGTGTACACGACCGGCTGACCGGTCCTGCAAAGCCCGTTCGGGAGCCGCACACAGCTGAGGGCGCCCCCTGGTCCAGGGGGCGCCCTCAGCGCCGTACAAGGCCCTTGTGGGGCTTGTCAGTTGTTCTGGGTGCCACCGAGGTGGTGGACGCGCAGCATGTTCGTGGTGCCGGGGACGCCGGGGGGCGAGCCGGCGGTGATGATGACCGTGTCGCCCGCGTCGAAGCGGTCCAGCCGGGCGACCTCCTGGTCCACCAGGTCGACCATCTCGTCCGTGGTGTTCACGAACGGCACGACGTGCGGCTCCACGCCCCAGCTGAGGGTGAGCTGGTTGCGGGTGCCCTCGTCCGTGGTGAAGGCGATGATCGGCTGGACCGCGCGGTAGCGGGACAGGCGGCGCGCGGTGTCACCGGACTGGGTGAAGGCGATCAGGCCCCGGCCGCCGAGGAAGTCGGCGATCTCGCAGGCCGCGCGGGCCACCGAACCGCCCTGGGTGCGCGGCTTCTTGCCCGGCACCAGCGGCTGCAGGCCCTTGGAGAGCAGCTCCTGCTCGGCCGCCTGGACGATCTTCGACATGGTCTTGACCGTCTCGACCGGGTACGCGCCCACGCTGGACTCGGCCGACAGCATGACCGCGTCGGCGCCGTCGAGGATCGCGTTGGCCACGTCGGAGGCCTCGGCGCGGGTCGGACGGGAGTTGGTGATCATCGACTCCATCATCTGGGTCGCGACGATCACCGGCTTGGCGTTGCGCCGGCACAGCTCGATCAGGCGCTTCTGCACCATGGGGACCTTCTCGAGCGGGTACTCGACGGCGAGGTCACCGCGGGCGACCATCACACCGTCGAACGCCATCACGACGTCCTCCATGTTCTCCACCGCCTGCGGCTTCTCCACCTTGGCGATGACCGGGACCCGGCGGCCCTCCTCGTCCATGACGCGGTGCACGTCGTGGACGTCCTTGGCGTCCCGCACGAAGGACAGGGCGACCAGGTCGCAGCCCATGCGGAGGGCGAAGCGCAGGTCCTCGACGTCCTTCTCGCTCAGCGCGGGCACGTTGACGGCCGCGCCGGGCAGGTTGATGCCCTTGTGGTCGGAGACGACACCGCCCTCGATGACGATCGTCTTCACCCGGGGGCCCTCGACGTCCAGGACCTTCAGCTCGACGTTGCCGTCGTTGATCAGGATCTGGTCGCCGCGCGAGACGTCGCCCGGCAGTCCCTTGTACGTCGTACCGCAGATGTGCTTGTCGCCGGGCACGTCCTCGATCGTGATGACGAACTCGTCACCGCGCTCGAGCTCGACCGGGCCCTCGGCGAAGGTCTCCAGGCGGATCTTCGGGCCCTGCAGGTCGGCGAGGACGCCGATGGGCCGGCCGGTCTCCTTGGACGCGGCCCGGACGCGGTCGTACCGCGCCTGGTGCTCGGCGTGGGAGCCGTGGCTGAAGTTGAACCGGGCCACATTCATGCCCGCCTCGATCATGGCGACGAGCATCTCGTGGGAGTCGACCGCGGGGCCGAGAGTACAGACGATTTTCGAACGGCGCATGGGGCGATCCTATCGGTTTGTTTCGCTACGGAATATTCCGTCTGGCGGAAGATACAAATGAGTGCCGCACCGCTCAGGTGCTGCTATTCAGTTGTTCTTTCCGACCAGTGCGTAGGTCTGCGTCGCGATCTCCAGTTCTTCATCCGTCGGAACCACGGCGACTGCGACACGCGCACCCTTCGGCGAGATGATCCTGGCCCGGTCCGCTCGCACGGCGTTCAGCTCCGGGTCGACCGCCAGGCCCAGGGACTCCAGGCCCGTGATCGCCGCCTCCCGCACGGGCGCCGCGTTCTCGCCGACCCCCGCCGTGAACGCGACGGCGTCCACCTCCCCGAGCACGGCGTAATAGGCGCCGATGTACTTCTTGAGCCGGTGAATGTAAATGTCGAACGCGAGAGCGGCCGCTTCGTCACCCTCGTCGATCCGGCGGCGGATCTCCCGCATGTCGTTGTCCCCGCACAGACCGAACAGGCCGCTCCTCTTGTTGAGAAGAGTGTCGATCTCGTCCATGGACATTTCGCCAACCCGGGCCAAATGGAAGATGACGGCCGGATCCACATCACCGGAGCGCGTACCCATCACCAGCCCCTCCAAAGGAGTGAGCCCCATGGAGGTGTCCACGCACCGGCCCCCGGCCACCGCGGACGCCGAGGCGCCGTTGCCCAGGTGCAGCACGATGACGTTGACCTCGGACGGGTCCTTGCCCAGCAGCCGCGCGGTCTCCCGGGAGACGTAGGCGTGCGAGGTGCCGTGGAAGCCGTAGCGGCGGATGCGGTGCCGGTCGGCGATCTTCGGGTCGATCGCGTAGCGCGCCGCCGACTCCGGCATCGTCGTGTGGAACGCGGTGTCGAAGACGGCGACCTGGGGCAGGTCGGGGCGCAGCCCCCGGGCGGTGCGGATGCCGGTCAGGTTGGCCGGGTTGTGCAGCGGGGCGACCGGGATCAGCCGCTCGATCTCGCTGAGCACCTCGTCGTCGATGACGGTCGGCTCGGTGAAGAACATGCCGCCGTGCACCACCCGGTGCCCGATCGCGGCCAGCTCCGGCGAGTCCAGGCCCAGGCCGTCCCGGCTCAGCTCCTCGGCGACCGCCTTGAGGGCGGCGTCGTGGTCGGCGATCGGCCCGGTGTGCTCGCGGGTGTCGCCGGTGGTGAGGCAGGTGTGCTTGAACCGGGAGGTCTGCTCGCCGATGCGCTCCACCAGACCGACGGCGAGCCGGCCGGCGTCGCGCATGTCGAGCAGCTGGTACTTCACCGACGAGGAGCCGGAGTTGAGGACGAGGACGCGAGTCGCCGCGCGGGTTGCTGTCACGGTGATTGTGGGCTCTCTGTGGTCAGTTGGCGGGCGTCTGGGCCTGGATCGCCGTGATGGCGACGGTGTTGACGATGTCCTGGACGAGCGCGCCCCGGGACAGGTCGTTGACCGGCTTGCGCAGACCCTGCAGGACCGGTCCGACGGCGATCGCGCCGGCCGAACGCTGCACGGCCTTGTAGGTGTTGTTGCCGGTGTTGAGGTCGGGGAAGATCAGCACACTGGCCTGCCCGGCGACCTCGGAGCCGGGCAGCTTGGTCGCGGCGACGGACGGCTCCACGGCCGCGTCGTACTGGATCGGGCCCTCGATCTTCAGGTCGGGCCGCCGGCTGCGCGCCAGCTCGGTCGCCTCGCGCACCTTCTCGACGTCGGCGCCCGAACCGGAGGTGCCGGTGGAGTACGACAGCATCGCGATCCTCGGCTCCACGCCGAACCGCGCGGCCGTACCGGCGGACTGGATGGCGATGTCCGCGAGCTGCTCGGCGTTCGGGTCCGGGTTGACCGCGCAGTCGCCGTAGACCAGTACCTTGTCGGCGAGGCACATGAAGAAGACGGACGAGACGATCGAGGAGTCCGGCCTCGTCTTGATGATCTCGAAGGCCGGCCGGATGGTGGCCGCCGTGGAGTGCACCGACCCGGAGACCATGCCGTCGGCCAGGCCCTCCTGGACCATCAGGGTGCCGAAGTAGTTGACGTCCGAGACGACGTCGTAGGCCAGCTCGACGGTCACGCCCCTGTGGGCCCGGAGCTGGGCGTACTTCTCGGCGAAGGCGTCGCGCAGCTCGGAGGTGGCCGGGTCGATCAGCTGGGTGTCGCCGAGGTCCACCCCGAGGTCGGCGGCCTTCTTGCGGATCTGGTCCTCAGGCCCGAGCAGGGTGAGGTCGCAGACCCCGCGGCGCAGCAGCACCTCGGCCGCGTGCAGGACCCGCTCCTCGGTGCCCTCCGGCAGCACGACCCGGCGCCTGTCGGAGCGGGCCTGCTCGAGCAGCTTGTGCTCGAACATCATCGGGGTGACCCGGTCGCTGCTGGGGGCGCTCACGCGCGCGGCCAGCTCGGCGGTGTCGGCGTACCGCTCGAACAGGCCCAGCGCCCGCTCCGCCTTGCGCGGGGTGGCCGCGTTCAGCTTGCCCTCCAGGGAGAACAGCCGCTCGGCGGTGGGGAAGCTGTTGCCGGTCACGGAGAGGACCGGGGTGCCGGGGGCGAGGCGGGCGGCGAGGGTGAGGATCTCCTCGCTCGGCACCTCGTTCAGGGTGAGCAGCACGCCGGCTATCGGCGGGGTGCCGGCGCTGTGCGCGGCCAGCGAGCCGACGACCAGGTCGGCGCGGTCGCCCGGGGTCATGACCAGGCAGCCCGGGGTCAGGGCGCCGAGCAGGTTGGGCAGCATGGCGCCGCCGAAGACGAAGCCGAGGACGTCCCGGGCGAGCCCGGAGTCGTCGCCGAGCAGCACCTTGGCGTCGAGGACCTGCGCGATCTGGGAGACGGTCGGCGCGGACAGCGCGGGCTCGTCGGGGACGACGTAACAGGGCACCGGCAGCCGGTTCGCGAGCCGCTCGGCGATCTCGTCGCGGTCCTCGCGGGCCACCCGGTTGGTGACCATCGCCAGCACGTCGCAGCCCAGGCCGTCGTACGCCCGGTAGGCGTTGCGGGTCTCGGCGAGCACGGACTCGGTGGTCTGCCCGCGGCCGCCGACCACCGGGATCACGGAGGCACCGAACTCGTTGGCGAGGCGGGCGTTCAGGGACAGCTCGTCCGGGAGCTGGGTGCCGGCGAAGTCGGTGCCGAGGACAAGGACGACGTCGTAGTCACGCGCGACCAGGTGGAAGCGGTCGACCAGCGCGGAGACCAGCTCGTCGGTGCCCTGCTCGGCCTGGAGTGCGGACGCCTCGTGGTAGTCCATGCCGTAGACCGTCGCCGGGTCCTGCGAGAGGCGGTACCGCGCCCGCAGCAGCTCGAACAGCCGGTCGGGGCCGTCGTGCACGAGCGGACGGAACACGCCCACCCGGTCGACCTGCCGGGTCAGGAGCTCCATGACCCCCAGCTCCACGACCTGGCGGCCGTCACCGCGGTCGATCCCGGTCACGTACACGCTGCGCGTCACGCGTCCACTCCGTTCCTCGTGTTGCAGGACTTGTACGGCGGCATAAAAATCGCCCACCAAGGTGAGCAGAACCCTCTTGACAATACCTCTGTCGCCGGATAAGGCGCCCGTCAAGTGGCTCAGTGCCCCGGCGGACGTGGAACAATCGACTCTGGCTCACCGGCACCGACAGCGAGCAGGAGACACAGCACGATGCGCATCGGAGTTCTCACCGCAGGCGGCGACTGCCCCGGCCTGAACGCCGTGATCCGGTCGGTCGTGCACCGGGCGGTTGCGCAGTACGGCGACGAGGTCATCGGCTTCGAGGACGGCTACCGGGGTCTGCTCGACCGGCACTACCGCAGCCTCGACCTGGACGCGGTCGGCGGCATCCTGGCCCGCGGCGGCACCATCCTCGGCTCCTCCCGGCTGGAGCGTGACCGGCTGCGCGAGGCCTGCGACAAGGCCACCGACATGGTCGAGGAGTTCGGCATCGACGCGCTGATCCCGATCGGCGGCGAGGGCACGCTGACCGCGGCCCGCATGCTGTCCGACGCGGGCCTCCCGGTCGTCGGCGTCCCCAAGACGATCGACAACGACATCTCCTCCACCGACCGCACCTTCGGCTTCGACACCGCCGTCGGCGTCGCCACCGAGGCGATGGACCGGCTGAAGACCACCGCCGAGTCCCACCAGCGCGTGATGGTCGTCGAGGTCATGGGCCGGCACGCCGGCTGGATCGCCCTGGAGTCCGGCATGGCCGCCGGCGCCCACGGCATCTGCCTGCCCGAGCGCCCCTTCGATCCCGCCCACCTGGTCAAGATGGTCGAGGAGCGCTTCGCCCGCGGCAAGAAGTTCGCCGTCATCTGCGTCGCCGAGGGCGCCCACCCCGCCGAGGGCACCATGGACTACGGCAAGGGCGAGATCGACCAGTACGGCCACGAGCGCTTCCAGGGCATCGGCACCGCGCTGGCGTACGAGCTGGAGCGGCGCCTCGGCAAGGAGGCCAAGCCGGTCATCCTCGGCCACGTGCAGCGCGGCGGCGTGCCCACCGCCTACGACCGCGTCCTCGCCACCCGCTTCGGCTGGCACGCCGTCGAGGCCGCGCACCGCGGCGAGTTCGGCAAGATGACCGCACTGCGCGGCACCGACATCGTGATGGTGCCGCTCGCGGAGGCGGTCACCGAGCTGAAGACGGTGCCGAAGGACCGCATGGACGAGGCGGAATCGGTCTTCTAGGCGGACCTGTCGGTCCCCTGGGCGGTCCTGTCGTCCACGCCCTTCCAGAAGTTCTCCACGATCCGGTCGAGGAACTCCCGGCCGGACTCGCTGGCGCTCGTGCTGCCGCCGCCCCAGCTCAGGGTGGCGGCCATGTGCCCCTGGTAGTCCTCGTAGAGCTGCTGCAGCACCCCTTCGAGGACACCCGTGTCCAGGGGCACGAGCTTGCGCACCGGTCGCACATAGGCCTGCCAGCGTGTGGTCACCGCGCTGTGCAGCAGGTCGGCGAGCTTCGCCTGGCGGCCGGTGACGGCGACGAAGTCGGGCAG
Source organism: Streptomyces sp. NPDC001153 (assembly GCF_053598315.1). NCBI lineage: Bacteria > Bacillati > Actinomycetota > Actinomycetes > Kitasatosporales > Streptomycetaceae > Streptomyces > Streptomyces sp. NPDC001153. Next base: position 29,251 of record NZ_JBSFJZ010000022.1, on the reverse strand, counting down.
GGCCAGATCCAGCGCCCGGGCGAGCGCGGCCGACTGCCGCTCGTTGCCCCGCCACTGCCCGCTGTCCTCCATGCGCAGGTAGGTGCGCAGGTCCATGTCGACGGCCCGGGCGAGGTCCTCGGGTGCGACGGCGCGGGAAATGCGATGCTCGCGCAGGGTCTGCGGCCGGCCGAGGAGTTCGCCCGGGGAACACCACAGCACGCCTGCCAGCGCGGTGAGTTCCGGGTGGCTGGGGGCCACGGAGCCGCGTTCCCAGGCGATCACCAGATCGGGTGTCACATAGGGCAGGCCGTACGAGGCCCGCATGCCGTAGGCGACGTGCTCGGGGCCCATACCGAGCGCGGCGCGCAGCCGGCGGGCCGCCGGGGCGTTGAAGGGGGGAGCTGAGGGTTGGCGCACCCAGCACAAGCTAGGGGCGCCGTGACGGCATGGCTACGGTCCGTTCGGACAGGATCACGGATTGTCGGAACGTACAGTTCCGGCCGTTCGGTATGTAACGGACGGACCACCCTTACGCCTCATCCCTTGACCGCCCCGCCCAGTGCGAAACCGCCGCCCAGGCGCCGCGCGACCAGGACGTACAGAAGGATCACCGGCGTCGAGTAGATGACGGAGAACGCGGCGAGCTGGCCGTAGGCCACCATGCCCCGGTTGCCGAAGAAGTCGTTGATGCTGACCGAGGCCGGCATCTGGTCCGGGGTGAGCAGCAGCATGAAGGGGACGAAGAAGTTCCCCCACATCATCACGAACGAGAACACCGTGACGACGGCGAGCCCCGGCCCCATCAGCGGCAGCACGATCCGGACCAGCGACTGCAGCGAGGACGCCCCGTCGGTCCAGGCCGCCTCCTCCAGCTCCCTCGGCACCCCGTCCATGAAGTTCTTCATGATCCAGATGGCGAAGGGGAGTTGGGAGGCGGCGAAGAACAGGATCGTGCCCTGCAGCGTGTCGATCAGGTTCACCCGGACGAACAGCGCGTACACCGGCACCATGATCGCGGTAATCGGCAGGCTCGTCGCGAACAGGATCGACAGCAGGAACGGCCGGTTGAGTCGGGAGCGGAAGCGGGAGAGCGGGTACGCGGCGAGGGCGGCGCATGCGACCGTCAGCGCGGTGGCGCCGCCGCACAGGATCAGGCTGTTGAGCAGCGGGGTGTAGGTGATGTCCGGGGTCAGGATCGCGTCGAAGTTGCCGAAGGTGAACCCGTCCGGGGCCTTCACCCTGAGGTCCGCGTGGGGATCCACGGACGACAGCACCACCCAGGCGAGGGGCAGCGCGAAGGCGACGGCCACGACCAGGAGCGAGACATCGGCGGCGAGCCGCCGCGAGGTGCGCCTGCGGGGCATTCCGTGCTCACACCTCCGTCCGCAGCAGCCGCAGATGGACGACCGAGAAGAGGGACCCGACGAGCAGCAGAAGCAGGGCGACCGCGGTGCCGTACCCGATCATGCTGTTCTGGAAGGCCTGTTCGTACATGAACAGCGGCAGGGTCTGGCTCTTGTTGCCGGGGCCGCCCCGGGTCATCACCCAGATCAGCCCGAAGACGGACAGCGTCTGCAGGGTGTTGAGCATCAGGTTGGTGCCGATGGACCGCCGGATCATCGGCAGGGTGATGTGCCACATCCGCCGCCATCCGCCAGCGCCGTCCACCTCGGCGGCCTCCGTGATCTCGGCGGGTATCTCGTCCAGCGCGGCGGAGTAGACGAGCATCGAGAACGCCGTACCGCGCCAGACGTTGGCGAAGGACACGGCGAGGATCGGCAGCGTGAACAGCCAGTTCTGGCGCGGCAGATGAAGCCAGTCCAGGATGGCGTTCAAGGTCCCCTCCCGCCGGAAGAAGGCGTACAGCAGGAAACCGGCGACGACTTCCGGCAGCACCCAGGCCGTGACGACGACCCCGCCGGTGAGGGTCCGCACGGGCTTGCTGGCCCGCCTCATCAGCGCGGCCAGAGCGAGCCCCAGGGTGTTCTGGCCGACCAGCGAGGACAGCACGGTGAAGACGAGGGTCAGCCATACGGCGTTCAGGAACTCGCTGTCCTGGAAAGCCCGGCGGAAGTTGTCGAACCCGACGAAGGAGGCGTGCGCCTGCCCCGTCAGCTGGAGGTCGGTGAAGGCGATGTAGACGCAGTAGGCGATGGGCCCGGCGAGGAAGAGCAGGATGAGGACGACGGCGGGGGTGAGCGGGAGTGCCCGGTTGAACCGGTGTCGGGGGTTCACCTCTGGACCACTTGGCCGCCGGTGACGTCCTTGAGGGAGGAGTCGTAGCTGGTTGCGGCCTTCTCCGCGGACGTATCACCGGTCGTGACGCTCTCCATCGCCTCCTGGATGGCGGTCGACACCTTCGGGTACGCGGGATAGGCGGGCCGGTAGTGGGTCGTGGCGACGAGATCGGTGAAGAACCTGATGCCGGGCTGGGCGGTGGCGTACGAGGGATCGGCGGCGACGTCCTTCCGCACCGAGATCCCCGAGTTGGCGATGTACCACTTCTTGGCGTTCGCCTCGGTCTGCATCGTCCTGATGAAGTCGAAGGCGAGGTCGGGGTGGCCGGCCTTCGCCGGGATCGCCCAGGTCCAGCCGCCGGACATGCTCACCTTGCCGGGCGCCTGACCGTGCTGGGTGGGCATGTACGCCAGCCCCAACTGCCTGGACCAGTCGGGCCATGCACGCCCGCTGCCCGGGAGCCAGGTCTGCGGCAGCCAGGAGCCGTCCAGGTCGATGCCGAGCTTGCCCTGGGGGAGCAGCTCGCCCACGACGGTGGTGGCGAAGTTGGGATCGAGGGCGTCGGAGACGTCGGGGCCGAGCTTCTCCTTGTAGACGGTCTCGACGAACTTGAGCGAGTCCGTGAATCCCCGGCTCCCGGCGATCCACTTCTTGCTGCCGCTGTCGTACAGGGGATCGGTCCTGCCGTCGCCCGTGCCGTAGAGCAGCATCTCCATGGTCTGCATGGTGGATCGCTCGCCGGCGGGCTTGCCGGTGTAGACGTTGAGCGGGGTGACGCCGGGGACCTTCTGCTTGATGGTGCGGGCGGCGGCGAGGATGTCGTCCCAGTTCCTCGGCTGCCAGTTCAGCGGCAGCCCGGCCCGCTTGAAGATCCGCTTGTCGAACCACAGTCCGCGGGTGTCGGTCCCGTCCGGAACGCCGTACGTCTTCCCGTCCTGGCCCCTCGCGGCCGCCTTCGCGGTGTCGATGAACTGACCCCAGTCGGCCCACTTGGCGAGATACGGATCCAGGGGTTCGAGGTACCCGCTGGTGATGTCGGAGTTGATGAGGAAGGTGTCCTCGTAGACGAGGTCCGGCGCGGTCCTCGGCGACCGCAGCATCTGCTGCAGCTTGGTGTAGTAGTCGGCGTCCGGGGCCTTGATGGGCACGAACTCGACCTTCTTCCCCGGGTACTTCCTCTCGAAGTCCTTCTTGATCCCGGCGAGGTAGGTGTCCATCACCTTCACAGAGTTGTCCGTGGACTGCTTGTAGGACACCTTGAGCGTGTTCGGACCGCTTCCCGAGCCGTTGCCGCACGCGGTGAGGGCGGTGGCGGCGAGGGCGGCGGTGAGGAGGGCGGAGAGGGCGGCGGTGGGGCGCACGGGCATGACCTCCTGAGGGCGCACTGCTGAGTGGCCAGGTGGTTGCCGTGTGAAGGTAAGAGGAGTGGTCTAGTCAGGTCAATGAGTGTGCGCGGGATTGGCAGTCGGCGGCGTCCTTGGGGGCCTTGGCCCGGGTGAACGCTTCGGCCGCCTCCAGATAGCTGGTGCGGGCCTGCTCCCACCGGAGTGCGCGCTGCTGGGCCATGGCCAGGTTCTGCAGCGTCTGCCCGGCGCGGTACCAGTCCTCGATGTCCTTGAGGAGCGCCGCCGCGTCGGCATAGGCCTGCCTGGCGTCGGCCGGCCGCTGTCCCCTCTCCAGCGCGTGGCCCAGGTTGTTGAGGGCCATGCCCTCGCCGTGGAGGTCATGCGCTTCGCGGGACAGGGCGAGGGCGCGGGTGTGCGCGGCGATGGCGTCGTCTCCCCGTCGTGTCGACAGCAGTACGACGCCGAGGTTGTTCCAGCAGGCGGCTTCTCGACGCCGGTCCCCGACGTCCCGGCACAGATCGCGGGCGTGCTCGAGTGCCTCGATCGCCTCGGCCGTACGGTCGCCCTGCTGCAGCGCGATGCCCAAGTTGTTCCACGCGAGCGCCTCGCGGCGACGGTTTCCGATCTCGCTGAAGAGCGCGCGGGCGCGGCCGTGGGCCTCGATCGCCTCCGGTATGCGATCGACCTCTCGGTACGCGTTTCCGAGGCTGTCCCAGGCGGTGCCCTCGCTGTGCGGGTCCGCGGTCTGCCGTGCGGTTTCCAGAGCGATGTGCGAGACATTGATCCATTCGTCGAAATAGCGGCGCAGGTTCAGATAGGCCGACAGGGCCTCGGCCAGCTCCACCGCACGGCGGGCGTGCCGCTGTTCCCGTGCCCACCCGACGGCTTCAACCAGTCCGGTCCGCTCGGCGTCCAGCCATGCCAGTGCCGCCGCTCTGTCGGTGAACCGCTGCGGTTCCGGTTGTCCCGGCAGCCATCGAAGGCGGTCGTCGGCCGCCGTCACACCGGCGTGGAAGAAGCTCAGCAGCCGCGCACGCGCCGCCTCGCCTTCCTCCCGCAGAGCGGGCTCCGCCGCGTCCATGCCGGCGACGAAGGCACGCACAAGGTCGTGGAGCCGCCACCGCGGACCGGAAGCCGACGGAACGCCTGTGACCAGCCCGGCTGCCTCCAGGTCCTCCAGGAGCTTCGTGGCGGTGTCCCGTTCGTTGCCGGTGAGCGCGGCAACCGATTCCCCGCTCACGTCCGCACCGGGGGCGAGGGCGAGCAGCCGCAGGGCGCCGGCCTGCTCGGGCCGCAGACGCCGGTACGACGCCTGCAGAACGGGACGTACGGCCAGCGGGCGAAGATACTGATCCGGGCCTTCGGTGCCGTCGTCCAGGGCGCGGGTCGGATCCACGGCGCCCTTGATCTCGGCCGCCAGGGAGGCGATGTCGCGATGGCGGCGGTGGCACAGCGTCGCAGCGGCGATGTGCAGGGCGAGCGGCAGGTGGCCGCACAGGGCCACGAGTTCACGCAGTGCGACGGGCTCCCGCCCGGGACGGTCGTCCTGTGGGTCGGTGATGTGCAGAGCGTTGGTCACCAGCGCTGCCGACTCGTCCTCGTGCAGCGGCTCCAGGCCTATCGTCCTGAGGCGCAGGGAGCGCGGCCGGTCCCGTGTCGTGATCAGAACCGCGTGGGAACCGGACTTCGGGACGAGGGGCACGAGCTGCAGCGGGGTCGAGGCGTTGTCGAGGACGAGCAGCGTACGGGCCTGGCGCTGGGCCAGGTGCGCCTGGTACCGGCTCAGCAGCAGGGGCGACGACCCGTCCCACTGCTCCGTCATCGGCAGGTCGGCGCCGCGGGCACCGAGCGCGTCGAGGAGCGGGAGAACGGCCTGCTCCGGTGTGAGCGGCGTGTCGTCGTAACCGCGTAGATCGATGAAGTGCGCCCCGCCCGGAAACCAGCCACGCGAGCATGCCTCGTGCGCGGCCTCCAGCGTCAGGGCCGTCTTGCCGATGCCGCCCATGCCGGTGACGGCGACGTGGGCCGGAGGCCGCGAGTTCGTGTCGTCGGGTGTGGGCGCGAGACCTCCGAGTATCGCGTCCAGAACCGCGACCCGGCCGGTGAAGCCGACGGGGCGGGCCGGGAGGGTGGCGTCGGGGTGCGGGAACGGGCCGTGGGCGCCGGCGTCACCGCTCTCCGGTCTGCTTCCCGATGACGCCCGCGTGGAAGACAGCGCCGCGGAAGTCGATGTGGTCGCCGCCGTACCGTCCTTGGGGACCCTCCTCGGAGTCGCCGGAACCGCCGCCCCGCGGCCGGTACTTGCGTAGCACCGCCACGGCCACGTCCGCCGCCTGCGTGGCCGCCCGCTCCTGCGAGCCGCTCCCGTCGGCCGAGGCCTTGCCCGCGTCGGCGTGGTCGCTGATGCCCCGGACGACGAGGGCCTGCCGGCCCTCCAGATGGGCCGCATGCGCCGCTCCCGCGCCCTCCGTCTCGAACGCGGCGGCGTCGTTGTAGTGCTCCCGGACATGCCGGGCGAGCTCGGACCCGGCGTCGGCGAGGACGACGTCCGCCGTGGCGATCGGCTTGAAGTGCGCCCGCACGCCGGGCAGGTCCCGCACCGCGGCACGTGCCGCCGAGAGCAGACTGTGGGAGCCGTACCAGGCCTCGGGGCGGATCAGCAGCCCCTCCGGTGTCTGCTTGCCGCCGTGGATGCCGTACACCTTCGTGCCCACCACTACGTCGCCGAGCCCGATGTCCTCCTTGAGGCCGCCCGCCACACCGACGAACAGGACAGCCTCGGGGCGCAGCCAGCCGATGAGCGACGCGGTGAGCGCGGCGGTGTTCCTGGCGCCCTCGCCCAGCTCGGCGGCGGCCACCTGCCAGGGAGTGCCGGGCAGCTGCCCCACTTCCACGATGGTTCCGTTGTCGGGGTGGGTCCGGCCCTCCCGTTCCTCGATGTGTGCGCGCACGGCGGTGTACTCCAGCGCGAGTGCGGTCAGGACCAGAACAGTGGGCTTCGTCTCCGGCACACCCTTAAGGTAATGCCCGGGGAAGGGGAGAGCGTGGCTGAACGGGACGTCACGGTGGGGCAGTTGCTGCTCGCCGAGTACCAGACGCTCAAGGACGAGCAGAAGACACGGATCGGGTTCCGGGACAATCTCTTGTACGTCACCCTAACCGTGGTGGCCGCCGTGATCGCCGCCGCCGCCCAGGCCGGGCAGCCGGCGATGCTGCTGGCGCTGTCACCGGTGTGCGTCGTGCTCGGGTGGACGTATCTCGTCAACGACCACAAGATCTCGGCGATCGGCGCCTATGTGCGGGCGGAGTTGGGGCCCCGGCTGGCCGAGTTGGCCCGGGCCGAGGGCGGTGAGGTCTTCGCGTGGGAGGTCGCACACCGCACGGACGCGCGGCGCGTCGCCCGGAAGGCCGTGCAGTGCGTGGTGGACCTCCTGGCCTTCTGCGTCGTGCCGTTGAGTGCGCTCGTCGTGTACTGGGTGGGCGGCGACGTCTCGCCCGGTCTGGTCGTCCTGTCCGTGCTGGAGGCGGTCGCGGTCGTGGGGCTCGGGGCGTGCATCGTCCGGTACGCCCTGCCGTTCGGGGCGGGGAGTGTGGTCGGGTGAGCGATCACATCGACTTCCGGGGCGGCGAGTTCCACGGGCCGGTCGTCGGCAAGGCGGAGTACAAGCAGCAGGCACCGCCGCCCACCGCGCTGGACGCGTTGCCACCTAGGGCGGCCGGATTCACGGACCGGAAGGAGGAGTTGGGCCGCCTGCGCGCTGCCCTCGATCCTGCATGCTCCGGCATCGAGCAGGCCGTCCTCGTCACCGCGGTGTCCGGACTCGGCGGCATCGGCAAGACTGCGCTGGCGGTACAGGCGGCGTACGCGGCGCAGGACGCGGGATGGTTTCCCGGTGGCGTGCTCTTCGTGGACCTCCACGGGTACGACGACGCGCCTGTTACCGCCGGCCAGGCACTCCAGTCCACGTTGAGGGCCCTGGGGGTGCAGCCCGAGCATATTCCGGCGACGGTGGACGAACGGGCCGGGCTGTACAGGTCCGTTCTGGCCGAGCGGGAGGCAGTGCTCATCCTCGCCGACAACGCCTCCTCACCGGATCAGGTACGGCCGCTGCTGCCGGGGGGCGCGCGGCACCGGATGCTGGTCACCTCGCGGGACCGGTTGCCCCAACTGGGGGCACAGCTCCTGCCGCTGGATCAGCTCCCGTCGCAGGCGGCGTATGAACTCCTCGATCGCGCGCTGCGGATCGCTGATCCGAGTGACCACCGCGTCGTGGAGGAAGCGGCGGCGGCAACACGGCTTGTGGGGCTGTGCGGACATCTGCCGTTGGCCTTACAGATCGCGGCGGCGCTGCTTGCGGAGGATGCGGGGATGCCGATCGCGGAACTCGGCGACGAAATGGCCGCGTCGTACGACCGACTGGCTGCTCTTGATGACGGTAACCGCAGCGTGCGCGCTGCTTTCGAGCTCTCGTACCGTCGGCTCCCGGCCGACCGGGCGCGTCTGCTGCGTCTGCTCGCCGTAGCGCCGGGACCGGAAGTGAGCGAGGAGGTGGCTGTCGTACTGGCAGGAGCGGAGGTGTCGCCGCTCCGTGGCCTGAAGGCATTGGCCCGCGCGCATCTGGTGGAGCGGGGGAGCGGACGTGGGCGATGGCGCATGCACGACTTGGTGCGTGCGTTTGGAGCGGGTGTGTCGACTCGGCATTCGTTGTTCCGGGAGGAGGCTGACGCGGCGCGGGCGCGGGTGCTGGAGTTCTACTACACCTGGGCACGAGAGGCCGATGCCCGTTTGCGGTGGCTGCCAGGGAAGCCGGAACCGGACCGGTTCACGGACCGAGGGCAGGCACTGGCATGGTTCGACGAAGAACGTACGGGCCTGGTGGCGGCGGTGCAATGGGCGCAAGAGGGGCGATTCGCTCACATCGCAGCGCAACTGGGTGAATGCTTGATGGAGTACTTGGACTGGCGACGGCATTTTGACGACTGGGTCGCTGTGGCGACTACCACTCTGCAGGTTGCACGACTCACTGGTAGTCCCGTTGACGAGGGCAACGCGTGGAACAGCCTTGGTCTTGCCTTGCGGAAAGTAGGCCGGTTACCAGAGGCGATCGACGCCCACATCCAAGCCCGCGATCTGTATCACGACTCAGAGGACCAGCATCGTCAGGCCATCGCTTGGGGCAATCTTGGTCTGGCCTTGCAGGATGCAGGTCAGTTACGGGAGGCGATCGACGCCCACGCTCGTGCGTGCGAGTTGTTCGTTATCACTGAAGACCGCACCCATGAAGGCACAGCATGGAGCAACCTCGGCGTCGCCCTATGGGCGTTGGGCCTCACGCAGCAATCGATCGAAGCCTTGGTGCTGGCCCGCGACCTGCACCGGGCAACCGGAGACCGCGTGCGTGAGGGCAACGCTTGGAACAACCTCGGACTCGCGTACTTACAGGCCGATCGAACCCATGAGGCCATTGAGGCCTACGGCGAGGCGGTGGGCATCTTCCGAGAGAACGAGAACTGGTACGGGCAGGGCAAGAGCCTCCACAATCTCGCCCTCGCCCACACAGCGGCAGACAGCCTTGCCGATGCCCGCATCTGTTGGCTTCGGGCTGCCGACGCGTATGTCCGCGGCAACGCTCCTGACAAAGCCGCCGAAGCCCGTGTTCGAGCTGCATCCCTCACCGCCCCTGCACCACCCACCGATACACCAGCTCCGGCCTCCCCACCTGCCCGTACAGCGGGCTCCGGGCGGCCCTTCCCGCCTCCACCAGGTGCTCCAGGTACCGTCGCGCGGTGATCCGGGAGATGCCGACCGTCTCGGCCAGTCCGGCCGCGGTCAGGCCCTCGGGAGCCTCGCGCAGTGCTCCCGTCACCCGTTCCAGCGTCGGGCCGCTCAGGCCCTTCGGCAGTGCGGCGGGCGACGGGGCCCGCAGGGCCGCCAGGGCGCGGTCGACCTCGTCCTGGCCGCTCGCCTCGCCCGCCGCCGCACGGAACTCGGCGTAGCGGACCAGGCGGTCCCGGAGCGTGGCGAAGGTGAAGGGTTTCAGGACGTACTGGACGACGCCCAGGGAGACGCCCTCGCGGACCACCGCCAGGTCCCGGGCCGACGTGACCGCTATGACGTCCGCGTGATGGCCGGCCGCGCGCAGGGAGCGGGCCAGCTGCAGCCCGTGCCCATCCGGCAGGTGCAGGTCCAGCAGGAGCAGGTCCACGGGGGTACGGTCCAGGAGGCGCCGTGCCTCCGCGCCGGTGTGCGCCTTGCCGACCGCGACGAATCCCGGCACCCGGCCGACGTACAGCACGTGCGCGTCGGCGGCCACCGGGTCGTCCTCGACGACCAGGACGCGGATGGGCTGCTGCTCGTTCGTCATCTGCTGCCACCCGCGGGGGTACGCAGCGGCAACCGCACCTCGAACACCGCTCCGCCCCCGCTCTCCTCGTCGGACTCCGCCACCGTCAACGTGCCCTCGTGGCGGGTCACCGCCTGCCGGACCAGGGCCAGCCCGAGGCCCCGTCCGCCCGGTCCGGCCGGCTTCGTCGAGAACCCCCGCTGGAATACCAGGTCGGCATGGTCCGGGTCGACGCCGGGGCCCGTGTCGGACACCCTGAGGACCACCTCGGTGTCCGAGGCGTACGCCGTCACCGTCACCCGTGCCCGGACGCTGCCCTGCGCCGCGTCCACCGCGTTGTCGATCAGGTTGCCGAGGATGGTCACGAGGTCGCGGGCGGACAGGTCGGCCGGGAGCAGGCCGTCGTCCAGGCGGCTGTCCTCGGACACCACCAGTTCCACGCCCCGCTCGTTGGCCTGGGCCGTCTTGCCGAGCAGCAGGGCGGCGAGCACCGGTTCGCCGACCGCCGCGACCACCTGGTCGGTCAGCGCCTGGGCCAGCTCCAGTTCCGCCGTGGCGAACTCCACCGCCTCCTCGGCCCGGCCCAGCTCGATGAGCGACACCACCGTGTGCAGGCGGTTGGCGGCCTCGTGCGCCTGTGAGCGCAGTGCCTGGGTGAAGCCCCGCTCCGAGTCCAACTCGCCCATCAAGGACTGGAGTTCCGTCACGTCGCGCAGCGTGACCACCGTTCCCCGGCGCTCTCCGCCCGACACCGGGGAGGTGTTCACCACCAGTACCCGGGCCGCCGTCAGGTGCACCTCGTCCACCCGGGGTTCGGAGGACAGCAGCGCGCCGGTCAGCGGGGCCGGCAGACCGAGGTCGGCCACCGAGCGGCCGATCAGCTCCGTGTCCGGAGCGCCCAGGCCCAGCAGCTCCCGTCCGCCGTCGTTGATCAGGGCCACCCTGTACTGCCCGTCCAGCATCAGCAGGCCCTCGCGGACCGCGTGCAGCGCCGCCTGGTGGTAGTCGTGCATCCGGCTGAGCTCGGTGGCGTTCATGCCGTGGGTGTGGCGGCGCAGGCGGGCGTTGATCACGTAGGTGCCGACCGCGCCGAGCAGCAGGGTCGCGCCGGCGACGCCGAGCAGGGCCGTGACCTGCCCCTGGACCCGGGCGCTGATCGCCTCGACCTTGATGCCGGCGCTGACCAGGCCGATGACGTGGCCGTTCTCCTCGATCGGGGTGACCGCGCGGACGGAGGGGCCGAGGGTGCCGGTGTAGGTCTCGGTGAAGGTGTGGCCGTGCACGGCGGGGCCGATACGGCCGAGGAAGCGTTTGCCGATCTGCTTCCGGTCGGGGTGGGTCCAGCGGATGCCGTCCGGGTTCATGATCGTGACGAAGTCGACGTCCGCGTCCCGCATGACCATGAGCGCGTACGGTTCCAGCGCCGCCGTGGGACGGGTGGTGTGGATGGCCGAGCGCACCGAGGGGGCGTCCGCGATCGAGCGGGCCACCGCGGTGACCTGGCGGACCGCCGCGTCCTCGGCCTGCCGCTGGTCGCCGACGTAGGTGAAGAGCGCGTACCCGGCCACCACCACCGCTATCAGCACGGCCTGCATGGCGAACAGCTGGCCCGCGAGACTGCGAGGCCGGGGGAGGGACGGGAAGCGCATGTCAGCAGTGTGCCTCTCCGGTTAAGCGTGAACTAAATGAACGGAAGGGTGACCGCCCTCACAGGCCGGGAGATAGTCACGGCATTCCCCAAGCAACGCCCGGACGTGAGCCGCACGCCGGTTGTTCACCGACGAAGACGTCAAGGAGGGCAGTCGTGGCCGCCACAACCCCCGATACGGCACCTGCCGCACCCCGCGTGAAGCGGGACCGGACCCACTACCTGTACATCGCCGTCATCGTGGCGGTCGCGCTCGGCATCGCCGTGGGCCTCATCTGGCCCGACGCCGCCGTCCAGCTGAAGCCGCTCGGTACCGGCTTTGTGAACCTGATCAAGATGATGATCTCGCCGATCATCTTCTGCACGATCGTGCTCGGGATCGGGTCCGTACGGAAGGCCGCCAAGGTCGGCGCCGTCGGCGGTATCGCCCTCGGCTACTTCCTCGTGATGTCGCTCGTCGCCCTCGCGATCGGGCTCGTCGTCGGCAACGTGCTGCACCCGGGTGACGGGCTGCACCTGACGAACGCGATCAAGCAGACCGGCCACGCCCAGGTGTCCGCGGACGCGCTGCCGCCCGTCGACTTCGTGCTGTCGATCATCCCGACCTCCTTCGTCTCCGCCTTCACCGAGGGCCAGGTCCTGCAGACGCTGCTGGTGGCTCTGCTCGCCGGGTTCGCGCTGCAGGCCATGGGCCCGGTCGGGCAGCCGGTGCTGCGCGGCATCGAGCACATCCAGCGGCTCGTCTTCCGCATCCTGTCGATGGTCATGTGGGCCGCGCCGGTCGGCGCCTTCGGTGCGATCGCAGCCGTCACCGGTTCGGCCGGTCTCGACGCGCTGAAGAGCCTCGCCGTGCTGATGCTCGGCTTCTACGTCACCTGCGTGCTGTTCGTCTTCGTGGTGCTCGGCGCGATCCTGCGCCTCGTCGCGGGCCTGAACGTCTTCTCACTGTTCAAGTACCTGGCGCGGGAGTTCCTGCTGATCCTGTCCACCTCCTCCTCCGAGTCCGCGCTGCCGCGGCTGATCGCGAAGATGGAGCACCTGGGCGTCAGCAAGCCGGTCGTCGGCATCACCGTGCCGACCGGTTACTCCTTCAACCTCGACGGCACGATGATCTACATGACCATGGCGTCGCTGTACATCGCGGACGCCCTGGGCACGCCGATGTCCCTCGGCGAGCAGATCCCGCTGCTGCTCTTCCTGCTGCTGGCGTCCAAGGGCGCGGCGGGGGTCAGCGGTGCCGGTCTCGCCACCCTGGCCGGCGGCCTGCAGTCGCACAAGCCCGCGCTGGTCGACGGGGTCGGGCTGATCGTCGGTATCGACCGGTTCATGAGCGAGGCCCGTGCGCTGACGAACTTCGCGGGCAACGCGGTCGCCACGGTGCTGGTGGGCACGTGGACGAAGGAGATCGACAAGGCGCGGGTGCGGCAGGTGCTCGCCGGTGAGCTGCCGTTCGACGAGACCACGCTGATGGACGAGGGCCAGGGGACCGTCACCGAGGTTCCCGGGCCGAGGGAGGGGGAGCTGGCCAAGGCCTGATCCCGAGAAGGAACTCCGGATGCCCGGCCCCGCCTGAACCCGGGCCGGGCATCCGGGAACCACCGCCGGGCGGCTGGGGCTCCCCCGTACCCCGGCCGCCCGGCCTTTGTCATGTCCTCTCACTCACCCTGGCCACCAGCTCGGTGGCCGTCGAGGCGGGTACGCCCGCCGCGGTCAGCACCGTGACCGTGGCCGAGCGGCCCGCCTCCTGTGCTGCCAGGAGGCCGTCGTTCACCGCCTCCATCACCGCCATGATCATCTGTTCGTGCACGTACGCCAGCGCCGGTGCCGGCAGCGGTGAGCTGAACACCCCCTGATCCAGGCCTTGCCGGAGCAGTGCGACCTTGCCCGCGCGCAGCGGGGCGAGGCGTTCGCGGATGCCCTGGACGGTGACCGTGCGCTGGGCCAGGGCGATCAGCAGCCGGTAGCGGTCGGCGATCTGCCCGATGGCGAGCACCGAGCGGGCCACCGCCTCCGCCGGGTCCGTCACCCCGTCGCGGGCGCGGGCGTCCGCGTCCGCCAGCGCCGCCACGGCCTCGTCGACGAGGGTGCTGATCAGCGCCTCACGGCTGGGGAAATGGCCGTACACCGTCCGTCGTACGACTCCCGCGGCGCGCGCGATCTGGTCCATGGAGGCGTCGGGATCGCGCAGCAGTTCGGCGAGGGCGACGTCGAGGATGCGGCGCCGGTTGGCGTCGGCGCGGCTGGTGTTACCCGTGGTCATGGCCGTCATTGTGCCTTCCCCGGCCGACTTGCACAGTGTTGTGCAGAGGCGTACCTTGCACATGGTTGTGCAATTGCACGCTGCTGTGCAAGTCCACTCCGCACCTCACGTTCTCGTCGCGCATCCGAGGAAGGCGACCCCTGCCATGCGACTCGTCATGACCGAACCGGTCGAGAAGATGGAGCGCCCGTACGCCCGGCGCTGGTGGGCACTGCTCGTGCTCTGCCTGAGCCTGCTGATCATCGTGATGGCGAACACCGCCCTCACGGTCGCCGCGCCCGACATGACGAAGGACCTCGGGCTCTCCAGCGCCGACCTGCAGTGGGTGATCGACGGCTACACCGTCCCCTACGCGGCGCTGATGCTGCTGCTCGGCGCCATCGGCGACAAGTACAGCCGGCGCGGCGCGCTCGTCCTCGGGCTCCTCGTCTTCGGCGCCGGTGCCGTCTTCGGCTACCTCGCCGACAGCGCGGCGACCGTCATCGCGGCCCGCGCCGTGATGGGCGTCGGCGCGGCGCTGATCATGCCCGCCACCCTCTCCCTGCTCGCCGCGACCTTCCCGCGCGCCGAGCGGGCCAAGGCGATCACGCTGTGGACCGCCACCGCCGGCCTCGCCATCGCCGCCGGTCCCGTGGTCGCGGGCGCCCTGCTGCGCGACCACGGCTGGTCCTCGACCTTCCTGATCAACGTGCCCATCGCGGCCGTCGCGATCGTCGCCGCCCTCGTCCTGGTCCCGCCCTCCAGGGCCGGTCACCACGACCGCATCGACTACGTCGGCGGACTGCTGTCGGTGATCTGGACCGGCTCGCTCGTCTACATGATCATCGAGGGCCCGCACTTCGGCTGGGGCGTGAAGGCCGTCACGGCGGCCGTCGTCGCGGGCGCCGGCCTGGTCGCCTTCGTCCTCTGGGAACTGCGCCATCCGCGTCCGATCCTGGACGTCCGCCGCTTCACCACCCGCCGCTTCGCCGGCTCCAACCTGGCCGTCGCCCTGTTCTTCCTGGCCGTCTTCGGCGCCTTCTACTACCTCACCCAGCACCTGCAGTTCGTCCTCGGCTACGACGCCCTGGAGACCGGCGTACGCATGCTGCCGCTGGCCGGCGCCGTCTTCGTCGGCTCGGCGCTGACCGGCTGGCTCACCCCGCGCGTCGGCATGAAGTGGACCGTCACCGCGGGCATGGTCGGCGGCACGACCGCGCTGGCCCTGCTGACCCGGGTGGACGCGGCCTCGACGTACGGCGACTTCCTGGCGCCCCTGATCATCCTCGGCCTCGCCATCGGCCTCGCCCTCTCGCCCTGCACCGACGCCATCATGGGCGCCTTCCCGGAGTCCGAGCTGGGCGTCGGCGGCGCGGTCAACGACACCTCGCTGGAGCTCGGCGGCTCCCTCGGCATCGCCATCCTCGGCTCGCTGCTCGCCACGTCGTACGGCGACCATCTGAGCGACGCCACCGCGGGCAGCAGGCTCCCGGCGAGCGCCCTGGACACCGCGCGGGACTCGGTCGGCGCCGGGTACGCCGTCGCCCAGGGCATCGGCGGGAAGGCGCACGCGCTGGCCGCGCAGGCGGCCCACGCCAAGGACCCCCAGCAGGCCGCACAGCTCAAGCAGCAGGCCGCCGAACTCGCCTCCGGCGCCCGGCAGATGGCGGACGCGGTCGGCTCCTCCTTCTCCGACGCCGTCGCGCACACCAGCCTGGTCGGCGCGGTGATCCTCGGCCTCGGCACGGTCCTCGTGGGCATCCTGCTGCCGCGCCGTGAAGCCGCCGCGCCGGAGGTGAAGGCCGAGGAGAGGGAGCTGGTGCACAGCTCGGCCGACTGACGGTTTCCCGCCTCCATCCGCTAACGTGCCGCTCCGGACCGACCGGAACGGCACGTTCGTGCCTGGCGTCAGTACGTGTGAGTCAGTACCTGTATGGAGGCACGGGGGATATGAAGATCGACTGGGACCGGCGGACCTGCGCGCGCAAGGGGCACGTGACCTACGCGCCCGACGACCCCCGGCTGCGGCTGCGGCTGCACGCCGAGACCGCGCTCGGGGAGGTCTGGCGCTGCCTGCGCTGCGGCGACTTCGTGCTCGGTGAGCCGCACGGCTCGGGCCCGGCCGGGGACGCCCCGCTGGTGCCGCGCGGCAAGGTCCTGCGGGACCTGTTCATCCTGCGCTTCCTGGCGGTCGAGCGGGCGGTGCGCGGGGTGTTCATCGTGCTGGTCGCGGTCGCGGTGTGGAAGTTCAGCAACAGCCAGGACGCGGTACGGAAGCTCTTCAACAAGAACCTGGACGTCTTCCGCCCGGTGTTCCGCCACTTCCACTACGACCTCGACCACTCACCGGTCGTCGGCTCGATCCAGAAGGCGTTCGGCTACAAGCACTCCACGCTGCTGCTGGTCGCCGCCCTGCTGCTCGCCTACGCGCTGATCGAGCTGGTCGAGGCGGTCGGCCTCTGGTACGCCAAGCGCTGGGCGGAGTACCTGACGGTCGTCGCCACCGCCGCCTTCCTCCCCCTGGAGATCTACGAACTCACCGAGAAGGTCAGCTACCTGAAGATCGTCACCCTCGTCCTCAACATTCTCGCGGTCCTCTACATCGCCCTGGCCAAGCGCCTGTTCGGCCTGCGCGGCGGCCGCCGCAGGTTCGAGGAGGAGCGCCACAGCGCCTCCCTGATGGAGGTGGAGGAGTCGGCGGGGGTGACCGTATGAGTCCGCCACCGTGCGAGCAGCCAGTGGTGTTCCCGGGTTCCGAGGGCGAGACCGGTGTCGTCGCCGGCAGCCTGTCCGACTTCCTGCGGGTCCTGGCCGACGGCCAGGGCCCCCGCGAGGCCCTGTCGCCGGACGAGGAGTGGACGGCCCGGCCGAACGACGCGCCGGCGGGTATCGCCGTCCGGCACGCCACCAACCCCCGTCGCCCGGCCTCGGAGATCGTCGCCGCGGCCGGGGCGGAGTTTCCGTTCTTCGCCGGGGACCTCGGCGGGCCCTGGCGCTGAGCGGCGATCACGGGACGCGGGGTCTCACCGGGCCCGTGCGGCCTCCGTCAGCCGTGTCAGCTCCTCCTGCGTCAGCGCCAGGTCCGCGGCGCCCGCCGAGTCCCGGATCGTCTGCGGGCGGCTCGCGCCCGGGATCGGGAGGACCGTCGGGGAGAGCGACAGCAGCCAGGCCAGACAGACCTGCTGGGGGCTCACCCCGCGCTCCCGGGCCACCTCGTGGAACGCCAGGTGGCGTGCACCGGTGATCTGGCCCGACGGGCCGTCCAGGGAGCTGCGGGAGATTCCGCCGAGGGGGCTCCACGGCAGGAACGCCAGGCCCAGTTCGGCGCACAGGCGCAGCTCGGGGTCGCTGTCACGGGTGTCGGGGGAGTAGCGGTTCTGTACGGAGACCAGGCGGTCGCCGAGGATCGCGCGGGCCCGGTGGATCTGGTCCGACGTCACGTTCGACAGGCCCGCCAGGCGGATCTTGCCCTCCTCGAGCAGCTCGCGCAGGGCGCCGACGGACTCCTCGAAGGGCACGGCGGGGTCGGGCTTGTGGAGCTGGTAGAGGCCGATCGCCTCGACGCCGAGCCGCCGCAGGGAGGCCTCCGCGGCCGCCTTGAGGTGCCGGGGCGTGCCCGTCACCGTCCAGCTGCCGTCGGCCGGCCGGCCCCGGCCGCCCTTGGTGGCCACCAGGACGCCCTCCGTGCCGCCGCCGTAGGCCGCGAGGGCGCGGGCGAGGAGGAGCTCGTTGTGGCCGGGCTCCTGGCCCGGCAGATGGTAGGAGTCGGCGGTGTCCAGCAGCGTCACGCCCGCGTCGAGGGCCGCGTGCACCGTGGCCAGCGCCCGCTTCTCGTCCGGTCGGCCCTCGATGGACAGCGGCATGGCGCCGAGGCCGACCGCGCTCACCTTCAGGTCACCCCATGCGTGGTATCGCACGTCAGTTCTCCTTTCCCAGGGTCTCGGCCACGGCGGCCGGCAGCCACTCCCGTACGTCCCGGAAGGCGAAGCCGAGCCTCGTGGCGCGGGAGTTGTCCATGCCGTAGTGGCGGTCGAAGGCGAAGGGCGAGCGGTCGCCGGGCGGCTCGGTCACCTTGAACACGGGGCGCGGGCAGCCGAGTCGGGCCGCCACCGCCGTGCACAGGTCCTCGACCGTCAGCTCTCCGTGCGAGGCGGCGTTGACCGGCCCCGTGAAGTCCTCGCCCGCCGCCCAGAACACGAAGTCGGCGATCTCCTCGACGTGGATGTACGTCGCCGGGCGGGTCACGGGCGGTACGGCGACGGGGGACCCGGTGCGGATGCGGTCGGCGTAGTGCTGGAGGCGGCCGGTGAAGTCGTCCTCGCCGCCCAGCACATGGGCCACCCGGACGGAGACGAACGGGACGTCCCCGTCGGCCGAGAACACCGCCTCCGCCTGCCGCTTGCCCTCGCCGTAGTGTCCCTCCAGGAACTCCGGGTCGTCCCAGGGCAGTTCCAGGTCCACGGTGACCGTGCGCGGGTCCACCGCACCTTCCGGGACCGGCCCCGGCGAGTCCTCGCGCTCGTACACCTCCACCGTCGAGGTCATCAGATAGCGCCCGGTGCGGCCCGCGAAGACCCGGCGGGCCGTCTCCGCCTGGCGCGGGGTGTAGCAGACCTGGTCGACGACGACGTCGTAGGTCCGGCCGGCCAGGGCCCCGGCCAGCGCCCGCTCGTCGTTCCGGTCGGCCACCAGGTGGACCGCGCCCGGCGGCGGGGCCGAGGAGCCGCGGTTGAGGACCGTGACCCGGTCACCCGCCGCCAGCGAGCGGGCGATCAGCCGCTTGCCGAAATAGCGGTTGCCGCCGATGACCAGTACCTCTCGTGCCCTTGTCATGATCATAATTTTCGGGTTCCGGCACGGCACTCTGAAGGGGGAGACATGGGAGATCAGGCCGCGTCACCGAAAGAACAGCGGCAGTCACGCGCCTTCGCCGTCGAAACACCGGTGGCCTTCGACGCGGTGGACCGGAGGATCCTCGAACTGCTCCAGACCGACGGGCGGATCAAGCTCAGCGAGCTGGGCCGGCGGGTCAGTCTGAGCCCGGCGGCGGTGGCCGAGCGGGTGCGCCGGCTGGAGGCGGCGGGCGTGGTCGAGGGGTACGGCGCCCGGGTCGTACCCGCCCGCCTCGGTTACGGCATCCAGGCCTTCATCCGGGTGAACCCGCACGGCGGCTACACCCTCAAGCACCCGAGGACCCTGGAGCTGATCGCGCGCCCGGAGGTCACCGAGGTGCACCACGTCGTCGGCGAGGACTGCTGGATCCTCAAGGTGGCCGTCACCGGCACCGCGCACCTGGAGGAGATCCTGGAGCTGACCTCGGCGCTGGGCCGTACGACTACGTCGATCGTGCTGTCCTCGCCGGTGCGGTGCACACCCCTCCTGCCCCCGGCCTTGCCTTGACGCCGACGTCAACGCCTACGGTCGTGGACATGCGAATCGGCGAGCTGGCCGCACGGGCCGGAACCACCACCCGCGCCCTGCGCTACTACGAGGCACGGGGGCTGCTGCCCGCCCGGCGCGACGACAGGGGACACCGCACCTACGACGAGGGCGACCTCCGGCTGCTCCGGCAGATCCGGACGCTGCAGGACTTCGGGTTCGACCTGGAGGAGACGCGGCCGTTCGTGGAGTGCCTGCGCGCCGGGCACCCGGAGGGCGACTCCTGCCCGGCCTCGCTCCTGGTCTACCGGCGCAAGCTGGACGAGCTGGACGCGCTCATCGGGCAGCTGACGGCGGTGCGGGAGACGGTCGCGGGGCAGTTGCGGCGGGCGGAGCGGGCGCGAGACACGCTGGCCGCCGAGGCGCTGGTTCCGGGGGGTCCGGAACCCGTGTGCGAGCTGGGAGGGCTTTCGCGATGAGCTTGGTGAGCGGACTGGCCGAGGTGACGGACGCGGATTTCCAGGCGGAGGTGATCGGCGCCGGCCTACCGGTCCTGGTGCAGTTCACGGCCGACTGGTGCGGTCCGTGCCGGCAGCTCGCGCCGGTGCTGAGGGACATCGCCTTCGAGGAGGGCGACCGGCTGAAGATCGTGCAGCTCGACGTCGACCGCAATCCGGAGACGACGGTCGCCTACGGGGTGCTGTCCACGCCGACGCTGATGGTCTTCCGGGACGGTGAGCCGGTGCGGTCGATGGTCGGGGCGCGGCCCAAGCGGCGGCTGCTGGAGGAGCTGGCCGACGTGCTGTGAAGCAGAGCCGCCCACGAAAAAATCCCCTGAGCAATTGCGCTCGGGGGATTTCTCTGCGTATATTTAATGGTTCGTGACTTCTTTTCGAGCAAGTCACGGAGAAGTTCACTGAGCAGAGTATATCCGGGCGGGAGCGGAATTGTCAAACACCGAATTTCCGGACGATGAATTGCGGCGCGAGCAGGAATTCATCGACGGACTGTACGCGCGCGTGGACGTACTGCGCGGCGAGGCCGAGACCTCGGTCACGGACGCGCTCGCCCAGGGCGACAAGCCCATGCAGGCGCGGCTGGAGCGGGACATCCTGGTCGCCGAGCGCTCGGGGCTGCTCGCCGCGCTGAACGTCGTCGACGGCTCGCTCTGCTTCGGCCGGATCGACCTCACCGACGGCACCGCCCACCACATCGGCCGGATCGGGCTGCGCGAGGACGACGCCGAGCGCACCCCCGTCCTCATCGACTGGCGGGCCGACGTCGCCCGCCCCTTCTACCTGGCCACCGGGCACACCCCGATGGGCCTGCGCCGCCGCCGGCACATCAGCACCGAGGGCCGGACCGTGACCTCCCTGCACGACGAGATCCTCGACCTCGGCGACGCCACCCGCACCGGGTACGAGGACCACAGCGGCGACGACGTGCTGCTGGCCGCGCTGAACTCGGCGCGCACCGGCCGCATGAGCGACATCGTGCAGACCATCCAGGCCGAGCAGGACGAGATCATCCGGGCGCCGTACCGCGGGGTGCTGGTGGTCGAGGGCGGGCCGGGTACGGGGAAGACGGCGGTCGCGCTGCACCGCGCCGCCTATCTCCTGTACGAGTACCGCGAGCTGCTGGCCCGCCGGGCCGTGCTGATCGTCGGCCCCAACCCGGCCTTCCTCGGCTACATCGGCGAGGTGCTGCCCTCCCTCGGCGAGACCGGAGTGCTGCTCGCCACCGTCGGCGAGCTGTTCCCGGGCGTGAAGGCCACCGCGACCGACACCCCCGAGGCGGCCGCCGTGAAGGGCCGCGCCGACATGGCCGACGTGCTCGCCGCCGTCGTACGCGACCGGCAGGCCCTGCCCGACCCGGTGATCGCGATCGAGCACGACCGGGAGGTGCTGATGCTCGACGACGGCCTGGTGAGCGTCGCCCGTGAGCGCACCCGCGCGGCCAAACTGCCGCACAACGCCGCCCGCGAGTACTTCGAGGGCCACATCCTCAACACCCTCACCGAGCTGTACGCCGAACGCGTCGGCACCGACCCGTACGACGGCAGCAGCCTGCTCGACGCCTCCGACATCACCCAGATCCGCGACGAACTCGCCGAGAACCCCGAGGTCTGGTCCGCGATCGACCAGCTGTGGCCCCGGGTCACCCCGCAGCGGCTCGTCGCCGACTTCCTCGCGGAGCCGGACGGCTACCTGCCGCAGGCGGACGCGGACGCGATCCGCCGCCCGGTGACCCGCACCTGGACCGTCGCCGACGTCCCCCTCCTGGACGAGGCGGCCGAACTCCTCGGCGAGGACGAGCGCTCGGCACGGGCCCGTGCCGAGCGCGAACGAGAGACCCAGATCGCCTACGCCCAGGGCGTGCTGGACGTGTCGTACGCCTCCCGGACCTACGAGTTCGAGGACAAGGAGGACGGTGACCCGGACGGGTCGGAGGTGCTGTCGGCGCACGACATCATCGACGCCGAGCGGTTCGCCGAGCGGCAGGAGGAGGCGGACCACCGCAGCGCCGCCGAGCGCGCCGCGGCCGACCGGACCTGGGCGTTCGGGCACATCATCGTGGACGAGGCGCAGGAGCTGTCGCCGATGGCCTGGCGGCTGCTGATGCGGCGCAGCCCGACCCGCTCGATGACCCTGGTCGGCGACCCCGCCCAGACCGCCGAGGCGGCCGGTGTCGGCTCCTGGGCGGACATCCTCGCCCCCTATGTCGAGGACCGCTGGGAGCACACCCGGCTCGGTGTCAACTACCGCACCCCGGCCGAGATCATGGAGCTGGCCGCCGCCGTCGTCCGCGCCGAGAACCCGGACTTCGAGCCGCCGAGCTCGGTCCGGTCGACCGGGGTACGGCCCTGGGCGCGGCGGGCGGACGGAGACCTGCCCGAGGCCGTGGCCAAGGCGGTCGCCGAACTCACCCCGGCCGAGGGCCGCCTCGCGGTCATCGCCCCGCGCGAGCTGCACCGCTTGCTGGCCGGCCGGCTGGACGGCGTCACGGCGGGCGCCGAGCCCGACCTGACCCGCACGGTCGTGCTGCTCGACCCCCGCCAGGCCAAGGGCCTCGAATTCGACTCGGTCCTGGTGGTGGAGCCGGGCGGCTACGGCACCAGCGACCTCTACGTCGCGCTGACCCGGGCCACCCAGCGGCTCGGGGTGCTGTACACGGGCGAGCTGCCCCGGGCGCTGGCCGCGGGCGTCACCGGGGACTAGGCGAACCGCCGGTGGGCGACGGCGGCGGGTAGCTCGGGTGCAGCGAGGAGGACAGCGGCTGCAGCGACGCGCACAGCGCGGTCGGGAAGGCCGGTTCCCTGCGCTGCACGGCCCGGCACCCGCCGGCCGCGCTCTCGAAGAACGGCTTCCAGCCGGAGTGCTCGGCCCGGAAGAAGTACCGGTCGCCGAGGCGGGAGGTGCAGGCGGGGTCCTTGGTGTCGTCGCCGCACGCCGGTCCCGTGCGCCAGGAGAAGTCCAGCACCAGCCACTTTCCGTCGCAGTGCTCGGCGTCCCGGTAGGAGTGCATGGGGGCGTCGACGGCGATCATCGCCTGCTCGTAGGAGGCGGTGGTGCAGCCGGTGGCCGGCGGATGGCAGCCGAGTTCCCCGCACAGCCGCAGCACGGGCGGCTTGGCGCCGTCGGCGGTGAAGACGATGTCGTTGTCGACCACCAGCTCCCGCTCGCCCAGCGGCTTGGGCAGCTGTACCCGGACCGTGGCCGTCGTCTCCCTGGTGCACCCGGAACGCCTGTCCCCGGACGGGGAGCTGAAGGTGATCTGCACATGTACGGTGCCCGGCACCGTGCCGTACTCGGCGTCGGTGTCCACCGCCTTGAGATCCCGCACGCACGGGTGCTCGCCGCTGGGCACGCGCGCGTCCAGACTCAGCGTGCGGTGGTCGGCGCCGATCCGGGCACCGGTGACTCCGGACGGGCCGAAGGTGGTCCACGGGATCGGCCCGGTCCGAGTGGGCGAGGCCCCTCCGGCCACCCGGGTGCCGCAGCCGCCCAGCAGCAGGACGGCCACGGCGCACAGCAAAGCGGTCACTGATCTCCAAAGTCGCACGCGCCTCAATCCCCCCGTGGTGCACCTGAGTTGACCTGGGGGCACTATATGGCGCGCGTCGCCCGGTCAGGCCGGCCGGAGCCAGAGGGTGGCCAGTGGCGGCAGGGTCAGCCGGATGCTCGCCGGGCGGCCGTGCCATCCCTGGGGCTCCGGTTTGATGATGTCGGGGTTGGTGACATCGCCGCCGCCGTACCGCGCCGCGTCCGTGTTCAGCGACTCGTGCCAGGCGGGCACGTCCTCGGGGACACCGAGCCGGTAGTCGTGGCGGACCACCGGGGACATGTGGGACACCGCGAGGAGCGGGTTGCCGTCGGCGTCCAGGCGCAGGAAGGCGAAGACGTTGTCGTCCGCCGCGTCCCCGGTGATCCACTGGAAGCCCGCCGGGTCGGTGTCCCGCTGCCACAGGGCCGGGGCCGCCCGGTACAGCGCGTTCAGGTCCCGTACGAGATCCCGTACACCCCGGTGGTCGGCCCCGGCGCCGTAGGACGGGTCGAGCAGCCACCAGTCGGGGCCGTGCGCCTCGGACCACTCGGCACCCTGGGCGAACTCCTGCCCCATGAAGAGCAGTTGCTTGCCGGGGTGGGCCCACATGAAGCCCAGGTAGGCGCGGTGGTTCGCGCGCTGCTGCCACCAGTCGCCCGGCATCTTCGACACCAGGGACCGCTTGCCGTGCACGACCTCGTCGTGGGAGATGGGCAGCACGTAGTTCTCGCTGTACGCGTACACCATCGAGAAGGTCATCTCGTGGTGGTGGTACTTGCGGTGCACCGGCTCGTGGCCCATGTACTGCAGCGAGTCGTGCATCCAGCCCATGTTCCACTTCAGGCCGAAGCCGAGCCCGCCGAAGCCGCTCGGGCCCTTGTGGTGGGTGGGGCGGGTGACGCCGTCCCAGGCCGTCGACTCCTCGGCGATGGTCACCACCCCCGGGCAGCGCCGGTAGACGGTGGCGTTCATCTCCTGCAGGAAGGCCACCGCGTCCAGGTTCTCCCGGCCGCCGTGCTCGTTCGGCGTCCACTGGCCCGGCTCGCGCGAGTAGTCCAGGTAGAGCATGGAGGCGACGGCGTCCACGCGCAGGCCGTCGATGTGGAACTCCTCGCACCAGTACACGGCGTTCGCCACCAGGAAGTTGCGCACCTCCTTGCGGCCGAAGTCGAACTCCAGGGTGCCCCAGTCCGGGTGGGCGGCCCGCAGCGGATCGTGGTGCTCGTACAGCGGGCGCCCGTCGAACTCGGCCAGCGCCCAGTCGTCGCGCGGGAAGTGCGCCGGCACCCAGTCCATCAGCACGCCGATGCCGGCCTGGTGCAGCCGGTCCACCAGGTACCTGAAGTCGTCCGGGGTGCCGAGCCGGGCCGTCGGGGCGTAGAACCCGGTGACCTGGTAGCCCCAGGAGCCGCCGAAGGGGTGCTCGGCGACCGGCATCAGCTCCACATGCGTGAAGCCCATCTCCCGTACATAGGCGGGCAGTTGATCGGCCAGCTGCCGGTAGGTCAGGCCGGGGCGCCAGGAGGGCAGATGGACCTCGTAGACGGAGAAGGGCGCCTCGTGCACGGGCGTGTCGGCCCGGTGCGCCATCCACTCCGCGTCGCCCCACTCGTGCGCGGAGACGTCCACGATCGACGCCGTGGCGGGCGGGGCCTCCGTACGGCGGGCCAGCGGATCGGCGCGCAGGGTGCGCGAACCGTCCGGGCGGGTGATCTCGAACTTGTACACCTCGCCCGCGCCGATCCCCGGCACGAACAGCTCCCACACCCCGGAGGAGCCCAGCGAACGCATCGGGAAGCCCGTGCCGTCCCAGAAGTCGAAGCCGCCCGCGAGCCGCACGCCCCGCGCGTTGGGCGCCCACACCGCGAACCGGGTGCCGGACACCCCCTGATGGGTGGTCACATGCGCGCCGAGCGCCCGCCACAGCTGCTCGTGCCGGCCCTCGCCGATCAGGTGCAGGTCCAGCTCGCCGAGGGTGGGCAGGAACCGGTAGGGGTCCTCGGTGTCCAGGACGCTCCCCTCGTACGCCACCAGCAGCCGGTAGTCCGGTACGCCCGCGAGCGGCAGCAGCCCCGAGAAGAACCCGTCGCCGTCGTCGTGCAGCTCGGCCCGCAGCTCGCCGGTGACGACCGTGACGGACAGCGCGTACGGCCTGAAGACCCGGAAGGCCACGCCTCCGGGCACCGGGTGCGCGCCCAGCACCGCGTGCGGGTCATGGTGGGTGCCGTGCAGCAGCCGCTCACGGTCGGCGGGCCGGACACCGGCCGCCGGCCGCTCGTGGGCCGGCACCTTCTGCCTGGGAACGGTCTTCTCCCCGGCCCTGGTGTGCTTCTTGCCCTTCGGGGTCACGGACGAGCCTCCTGGTCTTCATGCGGCGAGGCGACGGATCGCCGAGAGCGGTACGGGCAGCCAGTCGGGGCGGTGCCGGGCCTCGTAGACGATCTCGTAGACCGCCTTGTCGGTCTCATAGGCCCGCAGCAGCACCGGATCGGTGCGCGGATCGCGGCCGGCCGCCTCCGCGTACCCGCAGCAGTAGGCGGCCCGGCACACGCGCGCCCAGTCCGGCGCGGGCGGGGTCACGGAGTGGGCCGCGTAGTCGAAGGAGCGGAGCATCCCCGCGATGTCCCGCACCGGCGGCTGCGGCATCCGCCGTTCGGCCGGCGGCCGGGCCGGCTCGCCCTCGAAGTCGATCAGCGACCACTCCCCGGACGGGGAGCGCAGGCACTGGCCCAGGTGCAGATCGCCGTGGATCCGCTGCGCGGTCCAGGTGCGGCCCTCGGTGGCGAGGTTGGCCAGCGCCGCGTAGGCCGAGCGCAGTCCGCCCTCGTACGGCCGCAGGACGGGCACGGCCTGGACGGCCGCCGCCAGCCGCTCGGTCATCCCGTCGGCCAGCGACTGCAGCTGCACATGACCGAGGGTGACCGTCGGCAGGGCGCGGGCGAGCGCGATGTGCACCTCGGCGGTGGCCCGGCCCAGCGCCCGCGCCTCGGCGGCGAAGTCCTCGCCCTTGGCCAGCTCGCGCAGCGCCAGCTCCCAGCCGTCGCTCGCCCCGCTGACGAAAGGCTGGAGCACCGCCAGGACGTACGAGTCCGTCCCCAGTTCGGCGTGCAGCCAGGCCGTCGGCGCCGGCACCCGGGGGCAGCCCTCGCGGGCCAGTGCCAGGGGTATCTCCAGGTCGGGGTTGACGCCGGGCACCACCCGGCGCAGCAGTTTCAGGATGAACGTATCGCCGTAGACCACCGAGGAGTTGGACTGTTCGGCGGTCATCAGCCGGGCCACGAGACCCTCGCGTATCTCCTGGCGCGGGTCCCGCTCGAAACACAGCCCGCCGATGCGGGCCCGGGTGCGCAGGGCCTCCAGAAGCACTTCGGCGGGCCGTGGGTCGTACAGGGCCTCGTACACCGTGCGTCCGGCGAGCGGCCCCTCCTCCACATGTCCGATCAGCGCGGGCGCCAGCCGGGGCGGCAGCGCCTCGCGCACGCCTATGAGGAGCTGGTAGCAGTCGCCCGGGTGGGGCTCGGCGCCCGGCGTGGACGGCTGGTGGACGCGCAGCAGCAGGTGGTAGAGGCCCAGCCGGCCGTCGGGCGGCAGCAGTTCGGTGACGGCCACGGGGGTGAACCCGGTGACCGCACGCCCCTTGCCGGCGAACCAGCGCTGCCTCGGCAGCCACTCGCGCAACAAGGGGTCGAGCGAGGCGAGGAGTGCAGTGGTGGTGCTGGAAGAGGTGACCGTTTCCGCCATGGGCGTCACGTCCTTTCCCCGGGTCGTCGGGGTGTTACTGATGCGGTGCCCCTCGTGGGGCGGAGGAAACCGCCCCACGAGGGCCCTCTACGCCGCGTCGCGCCGCAGCCGGAACCAGTAGAAGCCGTGCCCCGCGAGGGTGAGCAGGTACGGCAGTTCGCCGATCGCCGGGAAGCGGACCCCGCCGAACAGCTCGACCGGGTGCCGCCCGCCGAACCGGCTCAGGTCCAGCTCCGTGGGCTGCGCGAAGCGGGAGAAGTTGTGGACGCAGAGCACGAGGTCGTCCTCGTACTCGCGCAGGAAGGCGAGCACGGCCGGGTTGGTGGACTGCAGTTCGTTGTAGGACCCCAGTCCGAAGGCAGGATTCTGCTTGCGGATCTCGATCATGCGGCGGGTCCAGTGCAGCAGCGAGGAGGGCGAGGACATCGACGCCTCGACGTTGGTGACCTGGTAGCCGTAGACCGGGTCCATGATCGTCGGCAGGAACAGCCGTCCCGGGTCACAGGACGAGAAACCCGCGTTGCGGTCGGGGGTCCACTGCATCGGGGTGCGCACGGCGTCGCGGTCGCCGAGCCAGATGTTGTCGCCCATGCCGATCTCGTCGCCGTAGTACAGGATCGGCGAGCCGGGCAGGGACAGCAGCAGGGCGGTGAACAGCTCGATCTGGTTGCGGTCGTTGTCGAGCAGGGGGGCGAGGCGCCGCCGGATCCCGATGTTGGCGCGCATCCGCGGGTCCTTGGCGTACTCGGCCCACATGTAGTCGCGCTCTTCGTCGGTGACCATCTCCAGGGTCAGCTCGTCGTGGTTGCGCAGGAAGACGCCCCACTGGCAGCCGGAGGGGATGGCCGGCGTCTTGGCGAGGATCTCGGAGACGGGGTAGCGGGACTCGCGGCGCACGGCCATGAAGATGCGCGGCATGACGGGGAAGTGGAACGCCATGTGGCACTCGTCGCCGCCGGAGGCGTAGTCCCCGAAGTAGTCGACGACGTCCTCCGGCCACTGGTTGGCCTCCGCCAGCAGCACCTTGTCCGGGTACTGGGTGTCGATCTCCTTGCGCACCCGCCTGAGGAACTCGTGGGTCGCGGGCAGGTTCTCGCAGTTGGTGCCCTCCTGCTGGTACAGGTACGGCACGGCGTCCAGGCGGAACCCGTCGATGCCGAGATCCAGCCAGAACTTCAGCGCGGAGATCATCTCCTCCTGCACCGCCGGGTTCTCGTAGTTGAGGTCCGGCTGGTGCGAGAAGAAGCGGTGCCAGTAGTACTGCTTGCGTACCGGGTCGTACGTCCAGTTGGAGGCCTCGGTGTCGACGAAGATGATCCGGGCGTCCTGGAACTGCTTGTCGTCGTCGGCCCAGACGTAGTAGTCCCCGTACGGTCCGTCCGGATCCCGCCTCGACTCCTGGAACCACGGGTGCTGGTCGCTGGTGTGGTTCATGACGAAGTCGATGATGACGCGCATGCCGCGCTGGTGGGCGGCGTCCACGAACTCCACGAAGTCGGCGAGGTCACCGAACTCCGGCAGGACGGCGGTGTAGTCGGAGACGTCGTAACCGCCGTCTCTGAGCGGCGACTTGAAGAAGGGAGGCAGCCACAGGCAGTCGACCCCCAGCCACTGCAGATAGTCCAGCTTGGCCGTCAGACCCTTCAGGTCGCCGATGCCGTCGCCGTTGCTGTCCTGGAAGGAGCGGACCAGGACCTCGTAGAAGACGGCGCGTTTGAACCAATCCGGATCCCGGTCCCTCGCGGGCGTGTTCTCGAAGGTGTCCGGGACGGGCTCATTGACGATCATATTGTGGGTGACCCTCCGATCTGCGGGGTGGACGGTCGCAGGACGGTGCTGTGCTTGTCCGGGGACGCGACATCAGCGGCTTCCGCCGCGCGGCCCCCGGACCCCCGGCCGACGGTGAGCACATGCGCGCCCCCAGGCCCAAGGCGCACATAGTTGGCCCTGCCCCAGTAGTAGGTCTCGCCGGTGAGCTCGTCGCGCACCGGCACCGACTCGTGCCATTCCAGGCCGAGTTGCGGCATGTCCAACGAGACCGTCGCCTCCTGGGTGTGGTGCGGGTCGAGGTTGGCGACCACCAGAACCGTGTTCGACCCGCTCCGCTTCGAGTAGGCGATCACCGCGTCCTGGTCGGCGTGGTGGAAGTGCAGATCGCGCAGCTGGCGCAGGGCCGGATTCTGCCGACGGAGGGCGTTGAGGCGGGTGATGAGGGGCGCGATGGTACGGCCCTCGCGCGCGGCCGCCTCCCAGTCCCGTCGCTTGAGCTGGTACTTCTCCGAGTCCAGGT
>NZ_JBSFJZ010000021.1:0-166177 GCF_053598315.1 Streptomyces sp. NPDC001153 | reverse complement strand
CCCACGAACACGAGACCAACCACTACGCTCAACACCAGCCCCAACCGGCGGCTGGAGCCAACGCATAGAGCCTCCACCGATCCCGGAGCGCTTCAGATCGACCTGAGGCTCGGGCTGGGGCCGGGGCCGGGGCTCGCTCTGAGACTGGTTCGGGCTCGGGCCGGGGCCAGGACCGGGGGCTGAGGCTACGGCCGGAGTCAGGGACCGGGGCTGGGGCTGGGGATCGGCCTGAGGATCGGACTCGGGCTGGGGCGGGGTCAGGGCCGGGGTTGGGGTCAGGGCCGGGGCGCCGGGGCTGGGGCCGGAGTCGGAACCGGGGCTGAGGCTGGGGCCGGAGTCAGGGGTCGCGGCTGGGGCTCGGCCCCGAGCCCGAGCCGGGGCTAGGGCTCAGCCCGGGGCCGGGGCAAGGGCTCCGCCTGAGGATCGGGCTCGGGGCAAGGGCTCGGCCTGAGGCTGAGGCCCGGGCTCGGGCCGGAGTCGGAACCGGGGCTGAGGCTGGGCCGGAGTCAGGGGTCGCGGCTGGGGCTCGGCCCCGAGCCCGGGCCGGGGCTAGGGCTCAGCCCGGGGCCGGGGCCGGGGCAAGGGCTCGGCCTGAGATCGGGCTCGGGGCAAGGGCTCGGCCCGAGGCTCGGGCTCGGGCTCGGGCCGGGGTCGGAACGCGGGCTGAGGCTGGGGCCGGAGTCAGGGGTCGCGGCTGGGGCTCGGCCCGGGGCTGGAGCTCCGGCCCGGGCCCTGGCCAGGGCCGGGTCAGGGGCCCGGTCAAGGCCGAGCCGAGCCAGGGCCGGGTCAGGGTCAGGGTCAGGGCAGAGACACAGCCAGGCCCGGGTCAGGACGAAGGCCGTGCCAGGAACCAGGCCTGGGCGCGGAGTCAGGGCCGAGCCAGGCTCGAGCCAATCGGGGGCAAGGCCATGATCGAGCCCCAGCCAGACCCGGGGCGAGGACGAGGGCCGGGTCAGGGCTCGGGGCGGGGTTTGGGGCGGGGCCGAGCCTGGGTCAGGTGTGAGGGCAGGGGCTGGTCAAGGCTGGGGCGGGGCCGGGTACGGCCGGGGTTCACGACCGCTGGGGCACGCCGGGGTTCAGACTGCCACCGCCTCGTACAGGCTCCACACGCCGAGCGCGAGCATCAGCAGGGCCGCGATCTGCGTGATCAGCCGCAGCGGCACCTTCTTCATCAGGGCCTTTCCGCCGACGATGCCGAGTCCGGCGACGGCCCACAGACCGAGCACGGCGCCGAGGCCGACGGAGATCGGGGCGTTGTAGCGGGCGGCGAGGTTGGCGGTCATGATCTGGGTGAGATCGCCGAACTCGGCGACGAGGATCAGCATGAAGCCCGTACCGGCAACCCTCCAGAAGGACTGGTCGGCGGGCTTCTTGATCTCCTCCTCGTCCTCCCCCTTGTGCAGCAGCAGCATCGCGGCACCGCCGAGGAAGAGGACACCGGTGACGGCGTGCACGATCCGCTGGGGCAGCAGGGTCAGCACGCTGCCGGCCGCGACGGCCAGCACGACGTGCAGCAGGAAGGCGGCGGCGACACCGGCGAAGACGTAGCTCGCGCGGTAGCGGGTGCCGAGGACGAGACCGGCGAGCGCGGTCTTGTCCGGCAGTTCGGCGAGGAAGATGACGCCGAAGACGAGCGCCGTCACGGTGATGCTGATCAAGGTTCCTCAATCGGTCGGGGCTGCCCCGCCGAGAGTGCGGTACGTCTTGCGATGACACCTCGGCACGGCAGCACACTCGGCGTCCGTGTCGCGGGGACACGGACGTGCACTGCTTGCCGAAGGTCTCGCTGGCGGTCCTCGAAAGACTCGAGAGTCCGCCTCCGGGCGCCGGCTCAGGCTGGCTGAGCAGTATGTCGACGGTCCGGCGAAGAGCTACTCCCCTTCTGCGCTCCCCATCGTAAGGGATGCGAAAGGGATGCGAAGGCCACGGTGTGAACCCCGTCGCACTCGTCCCGCTCGCCGAGCCCCGGGACTCCGGTGCGAGCAAGTGGACCACCGCCCAGCGGCAGGCCTTCGCGCCGAGCAGACGGCGCTGACGAACCACCTGGCGAACTCCTGACGGAGCCCACCGGACCGAGCCGCCGCACGGCGCCACCCGAGCCGGCCGGGCGGCGCCGTGGGCACAGGCCCGGGGCCCAGGGGGCGGAGTCCCCCGGTGCGGGCGCCGCGGCAAGCGCCTACGCCGCCCGGCGTCGCATGAGGTACCCCGCCACCGCGCCCGCGGCGAAAAGGGCCACGAAGGAGACACCCGTGGCCACCCATGTCGCACCGAGCCACTGGGCGCCGTAGTAGCCCAGGGCGACGCTGTACGCGGCCCAGGACAGGCCCGCCAGGGCGGACCAGGGAACGAAGTCGCGGGCTCGGCGGTGCGCCGCGCCCGCGCAGAAGGAGACGACCGAGCGGCCCGCGGGGGCGAAGCGGGCGAGCACGACGAGCGCTCCGCCGCCCTGGGCCAGGGCATCGCCGAGACGTTCCTGCGCGGTGGTCAGGCGCCGGGAGCGGGCTATCGCCCGGTCCAGTCGCGTACCGCCCCGCCAGGCCAGGCGGTACGCCACCAGATCGCCGAGGACCGAGGCGGTCGCCGCGGAGAGGATCAGGGCCAGGATGTCCGGCACGTCGTGCGGGACCCGGCCGGCCGCCGCGTCCGAGCCCGCCGCCGCTGCCGTACCCGCCGTGATGACGAGCACACCGCTCGGCAGCACTGGCACGAACACGTCAAGCAACACGGACACGGCCACGGCCGCATAGATCCACGGCCCGGCGGCCAGTGACCCCACATTCTCGAACACCACGACTCCCGTTGCTCCCCCGTTGACAGCCAGACAGCGTACGCCGGGGGTGTGACAGGAGGGGCTTCGGGGGCGAATCACCCGTCGGCGGGTCGTCAGAGGCTTCCGGGGTATTCCGCTCACCCGAACAGCGCAGGCTGTGCGGCGGAGCCCTGCCGCGTCCGTCGCAATGGAGAGAGGCCTGTCCGGAACATCAGGCACACATCCGAACGAAACGGCGCACACGCGCAGAAAAAGGTGCACATCATGGTGGCAGCCATATACGCGGGCACCCTCGCCGCAGCCCTGTTCGCGACCGGGACCGGAGGCACCGGCCAGGGCTCCTCGCTGGAGACCTTCGGCGTGTTCTCCGCGCCGGCCGCGTCCAGCAAGCCGCAGGCGGTGGCGTACGACCAGAACCTCGTCCCGGCGGGCGCCCTGATCCAGGTCCGCCAGACCACCCGGCCGAGCGGTGCCACGACCGTCGAGCTGCGGGTGGCCGGAGTCAAACCCAACCATTCCTTCGGCGTCCACGTCCACCAGAAGGCCTGCGGCGCCGACCCCGCAGCCGCCGGCAAGCACTACCAGAACAAGCCCGGCATGGACGCCGCCCACGTCAACACGGCGAACGAGGTCTGGCTGGACTTCAAGTCCAACGCGAACGGCAACGGCGGCGCCGTCGCCACGCACGCCTGGGCCTTCCGGAAGGGTGAGGCGAGCTCGGTGGTGATCCACAGCGAGCCCGGCACCAAGGGGGCCCGGGTGGCCTGCCTCACCGTGCGCTTCCGCGGAGCGTCGTAGGCGAGGGACGCCCGGAGACCGGACGACGCCCTTCCCCCGTGGCGGGAAAGGGCGCCGTTCCTGGTCAGGCGGCTATCGGGGTCCGCTCGGCGGCGGCCCGGCCGCCCGCGGCGGTGCGGCGGGCGACGAGCCGGTCGAGCCCGAAGGCGCCGGACCCGGTGAAGACCAGCAGGAAGAAGGCCCAGCAGAACTGGACCGAGAGCTCTCCGCCGTTCTGGATGGGCCACAGCGCGGCCTGCTGGTGCACGTCGAAGTAGGCGTACGCCATCGAGCCCGAGGCGATCAGCGCGGCCCCGCGGGTGCCGAGGCCGAGCAGCACCAGGCCGCCGGCGACCAGCTGGATCACGGCCGCGTACCAGCCGGGCCAGGTGCCGGCCGGGATCGTGCCGCCCTGGGTGCCGACGGCACCGCCGAGGACGCCGAAGAGGGACGCGGCGCCGTGCACGGCGAAGAGCAGGCCTACGACGATGCGGAAGAGCCCGAGGACATAGGGCTGAGCGGAGTTGAGACGTGCGGACATGAGGGGTTCTCCTCTTCGGTGTCGGTCGGGCCGGCCGGGGACGTCCAAGGGGCCGGTCGTGGGGGCGGCGGTACCGAATGAGGACCCAGGTTAGGCCCGCCTAACCAGTGCTTGCAAGTTCAACATTTGGCCATGGTTCCGGTTTCCGCCGGCCGGGCCCCCGCCGCGGACACCCGGTGCCCCCTTCAGCGGGCACTCCGAAGGTGAACTTCCTTGCGCGGGACAGAGTCCTGATGGTCCGTCAGGCACGAGCAAACTCGTCGGCCGGGGGAGCGGAGGGCCCGCTTCATCACGCCCTCTGCGACCCAACCCCCTTGCGAGGACGCGGAGTTATCCGTTACCCGTCATGCCGGACTGCGGCGGAGGGCCGTACCGACTACCCCCGCACCTCCAGCCCCCCGAGCAGCTCCGCCGTGGCCTCGGCCACCGCGGCCACCGCGCGGTCGAAGACCTCGCGGTTGTGCGCGGCGGGCGCGCGGAAGCCCGAGACCTTCCGTACGTACTGCAGCGCGGCGGCGTGGATGTCGTCCTCCGTGGCCTCGTCGGGCAGCACGGGCGGACGCAGCGTCTTGATACTCCGGCACATGCCCCCAGTCTCACGCACACCACGCCCCGGTGCGATGATCGCGGCGAAGGCGGCCACCGACTCCCGGGGCCGACCGACGAGAGGAACCTCCTCATGACCACCGAGCCCATGACCACAGAGCACACCGTGGCCGTCCTCGGCCCCGGCGGCACCGGCGGACTCCTCGCCGCCCTGCTCTCCCGCTCCGGCCACCGCGTGATCTGCCTGGCCCAGGAGCGTACGGCCGACGCCCTGCGCCGTACCGGAATCACCGTCCGCAGCCCGCAGTTCGGCGACTTCACCGCTCCCGTCGAGGCGGACACCGAGCTGCGCGAACCGGTGGACGCCTGCGTGATCGCCGTCAAGCACACCGCGCTGGACGCCGCCCTCACCCGGGTGCCGCCGGAGGCTCTGGGCGACGCCCTGGTCGTACCGCTCCTGAACGGCGTCGAACACCCCGGCCGGCTCCGCGCCCGCCACCGCCCCGACCGGGTCGCCCCGGCGGTGATCCGCGTGGAGTCCACCCGTGTGGCTCCGGGAGTGATCGAACACGGCAGTCCGTTCACGGAGATCGACCTGGCCGGGGACGCCGTGCCCCGCCCCCTTCTCGACGGCCTCGCGGCCACCCTCGTCTCCGCCGGCGCGACGGCCCGTGTGGTCGAGGACGAGACGGCGGCCCTGTGGGCCAAGATGGCCTTCCTCGCCCCCTTCGCCCTGCTCACCACCCGGTACGGCCTCCCGCTCGGCGAAGCCCGCACCCTGCACCGCGAGGAGCTGGAGTCCCTGGTCGCCGAGACCACCGCGGTCAGCCGCGCGTGCGGCGCCCCGGCCGACCCGGCCCAGGCGCTGGCCCGGTACGACGCCTTCCCGCCCGGCGCCAAGTCGTCCATGCAACGGGACGCGGAGGCGGGCCGCCCGCTCGAACTCGACGCCATCGGCGGCGCCCTGCTCCGCGCGGCCGAGCGGCACGGCGTCCCGGCACCGGTGACGGCCCGTCTGGTGGCCGAACTGCGGGCCGCCGGCCACTGAGACCGCGTCGGCTCAGTGGGTCGGCACCCACTGAGCCGGCACCGGATGCACCGCACTGGTCCGGGCCCACGCTCGGGCCACCCGTTCGGCTGAACCTCCCCCGAACCCCAGGAACGAACTCGCCCCTCAAAATCGAACAGGCGTAGCATTGGCGTGTGGCTACGACCTATGAATTCCCCAGTGACCTCCTCGCCGGTCAGGAGGAGCTGCATCAGGTCCGGGCCGAGCTGTCGGCCCTGCTCAAGCGGCTGCCCTGGTCGGTGGAGCCGATGGACGGTTTCAGCGACGACACCGGCTGGCGGAAGGTGGAGCGGCCCGCGTCCCCGGGCTGGTCGGCGGACCAGCAGGCCGAGGTGGAGAAGCTGCGCCGCCGCGAGCACGAACTCGCGGTCTTCGTCAGCACGCACCGCTTCTGGGCCGAGGTCGCGGCAGCGGACCGCATGGATGCCCGCAGCAGGCTGAAGCACGCGCACGAGCAGGGCAGTGAGGAGGAATGACGAAGCCCCCGGCCATGGCCGGGGGCTCGACTGTGGGCGCGGACGGTTTCGAACCGCCGACATCCTGCTTGTAAGGCAGGCGCTCTACCCCTGAGCTACGCACCCGGACACCCGGGCAGCGCGCCCAGGACGAGTCGACAGCCTACCTTGCCGCGACCGGTGCACCGCAAACCCGTAACGCCGGGCCACCGGCCGTTTACGGGGGTTAACCCCACCCCGGTCCGGGAGCGGTCCTCATCGCCCCGCCCACCCCGGCTCGCTTACGGTCCTGGCAGACCGCATCCCAGGGGGAGTTCCCGCATGACCCGCATGAGCCGTCCCGTTCCCGTCCGCGCCGCCGCCATGGCCGTCGTCACCGGCGTGCTCGTCGCGGGCGTCAGCGCCTGCGGCGCCGACGCCGGTGACGACACGCATCCCGACCACCGTTCCTTCGCCCTGCACGGCCGCACCCTCACGATCGACTCGGACAACTCCGCCCTGGAGGTCGTCGCCACGGACTCCGCCAAGCCCGGCACCGTCGAGGTGACCCGGTGGTTCCAGGGATCCGTCGTCGTCGGCCACAACCCGACGGTGCGGTGGTCCTTCCAGGACGACCGGCTGGTGCTGCGCGTGCACTGCTCGGGGTTCATCGCCGACTGCTCGGCCAGGCACCGGATCGAGGTGCCGCGCGGGATCGGCGTGAAGATCGACAACGCCGACGGCAGCGTACGGGCCCACGGGTTCCGGGATCCGCTGAGCGTCGACACCAGCGACGGCGCCGTACGCGTCACCGACTCCAGCGGGCCGCTCGACCTGAAGTCGGCCGACGGCTCGCTGCGCGCCGACGTCTCCTCCCGCCAGGTGAAGGCGGACTCCACCGACGGCTCCGTACAGGTCCAGCTGTCCGGCGTACCCGACCTGGTGGACGCCTCCAGCACCGACGGCGCCGTCACGGTCGTCCTGCCCAGGGCCGCCTACCGGGTGTCGGCCGGTGCCGACGACGGCACGGTCTCGGTGTCCGTGCCCCGCGACGGCAACAGCGCGCACCGGGTCTCGGCCCACTCCTCGGACGGGAAAGTGACTGTCCGTACGGCGAACTGACCGGCCCGTGTGTTCGTCTTCAACGGGTGGGAGAATGGCACCACCCACGGCGGACCACAGCACGGGAGAGGGATGTGACGGCGACACCGGGCACGCCAGCGACGCGGTCGTACCCGCCGTCGACCGTCCGGGCCCGGTCCGGGTCCACGGCCCTGCGCGACACCCTGGCCCTGATGAGCCTGCCGGTGCTGGCCGCGCTCGCCCTGCCCGCCGCGTTCGCCGGCGGCGGGACCCGGCGCTGGTTCGGCGGCCGGGCGGAGAGCCAGCGGGCCGAGGCGCAGGCGGCGAAGGACGCCGCGGCGGCCGCGTTCTACGAACTGGACACCGCCCAGCGCGACCTGCGGATCTCCATAGAGACGATCACGGCCGTGGACGACTCCCCCGCCGCCCGGCGGGCCGTCGCCGACTTCGAGGCGCTCGGGCGGCGGATCGACGAGGTCAGCCAGCGCTACATCCAGGCCGTCGACGCCCATGACCTGGACCGGGACGATCTGGAGGCCGCCGCGGCCTCCCGGGCGCGCGCGGAGCTGACGTCCGCCAAGGACGAGCTGGTCCGGGTCAAGCAGGAGCTGGACCGTTTCGGCAGCTCGCTCGGGCCGCTGCTCGGCACGGCCGAGACCCAGCTGGCCCGGCTGGCGCCCGCCGTGGAGCGGGCCCGGCAGGCGCTGCTGGGCGCGAGCAACGCCCTGGACGCCGTACGGGAGCGGGGGCTGCGGGCCGATGACCTGGCCGCCCGGCTCGCCGCGCTCTCGCCGGAGCTGACCAGGCTGAACCAGGGCGCCGGGCAGCACGGGGTGGCGCAGACCCTGGAGCGGGCCGAGCGGGTGCAGCGGGAGGCAGGGGCGATCCGGGCCGAGGCCGAGCGGCTGCCGGAGAAGGCCGCCGAGATCGACCACCGGCTGGTCAGCCTGCGCACCCGCGCCCAGGCGCTCACCACCAGGGCCGCACAGGTGGACCCGGTGCTGAGCGAGCTGCGCCGTCGGTTCGCCGCCGCCTGCTGGCAGGACCTGCAGCATGTCCCCGAGCAGGCCGGGGAGAACGTACGGCAGGCCGAGCTGAAGCTCCGCGACGCCCAGGCGGCGCGGGACGCCCAGCGCTGGCCGGACGCCACCTCGCTGCTGTCGACGGTACGGGCCCTGCTGAACACCACCGACGAGGCCGTGTCGGCCGCCGGGGACCGGCTTGCCCGGCTGAACGCCGTACAGAAGGATCCGCAGGCCGAGATCGAGCGCACCCGGTTCGCGATCCGGGACGCCCAGCGGCTGGCCATGACGGGCCGTACGACCCCCGATCCCCGGCACGCCCGGCCACTGGACGACGCGGTGGCCCGGCTGGAGCGGGCGATCGCTTCGCTGGAGACCGGCCGGCACCCTGATTTCTGGCACTTCCTGACCGAGACGGATGCGGTGCGGCAGACGGCGGCTGCAGTGGTGGCGCAGATTCGCGAGGAGCGCGGGGGGCACTGAGGGGGCCCGCCGCAGGGGCAGGTGTGTTGCCGCGTGGGCCGGGCAGGCGGATATTGGGTGGACGGATGGCCTCCGCTAGCGCCCGAGGGAGGCGGACATGGCCACACACGCAGTGCACACGCGGGACACGGGGCCGCGACGGCGGATCGAGTTCGACAAGCACCTGCCCGTCGACCACCGGCTGAACACGGTCTACCGGATCGGTGCGGGCCTGATCGGCGCGTTCCTCGTCGTCTTCGGCGTCCTGGGTCTGATCCACCACATCGGCTACTTCGACACCGGCGGAGCTACGGTCACCGGCCTGAACACCAACGGCACGCTGAGTGTGCTGTCGATCTGCATCGGCGCGATCCTGCTGGTCGGCATGGTGATCGGGGGGAACGTCGCGTCCACGCTGAACATGGTCCTCGGGATCCTGTTCCTGCTGAACGGCTTCCTGTTCCTCGGCCTGCTCGACACCCCCCACAACTTCCTGGCGTTCAAGATCCAGAACGTGCTGTTCAGCTTCGTCGTGGGCCTGCTGCTGATGACCTTCGGCATGTACGGCCGGGTCGGCTCGACCCTGCCGCACGACAACCCGTACTGGCGGGCCCGGCACCCGGAAGCCGTCGAGCGTGAGCAGGCCGACCAGTAATCTGTGGCCATGCCTCGCTACGAGTACCGGTGCCGCACCTGCGGTGACACCTTCGAACTGAGCCGTCCCATGGCCGAGTCCGCCGCCCCCGCGTCATGCCCCGCGGGGCATGACGACACGGTCAAGTTGCTGTCCACCGTCGCGGTGGGCGGCACGGCGGCTGCTCCGGCGCCGGGTGGGGGCGGCGGCTGTTGTGGCGGAGGGTGCTGCGGTTAGGCGCCCGTCGGGGGTGCGGTGCGGCTCGCCTTCAGGAACTCCCGTACGATCCGCTCCCCTGCCAGGATCCCCCGCTCCGGAAGTGCCACGACCTGTGGTGCGGCCCAGCCCGCGTCCGCCAGTTCGCCGTGACCGGGGCGCCAGCCTCGGTCGGCGGCGAGCAGGAGGTCGGCGTCCAGGAGGGAGTCACCCGCCGCGAGTGTCAGCTCCGCGCCGGCGCGGCGGGCGATCTCACGGACGGCCGCGCTCTTGGTGAGCGGCTTGGGGACGGCGTAGACCTTGCGGCCCTGGAGCGAGACGGTCCAGCCGCGGTTCTCCGCCCACACCGCCAGCTCCTTCACCCAGTCCTCGGGCAGCAGCTCGCGCTCGACGACGAGGTAGGCGAACAGGTCCTCGGCGACGCGGTGCTTGCGCACCCAGGCCGGGTCGGCCGAGCGCAGCAGATGGTCCTGGACCTCGGCCAGCGGCGCGCACTCGTCGGCGAGGCGGGCGAGGACACCGGCGTGCCAGTCGGTGTCCGTCACGCCGTCGACCAGCAGATGGCCGCCGTTGGCGCAGATCGCGTACTTCGGGGGCGGCCCGGGCAGGTTGATCCGCTGGTACTGCTTGCGCGTCCGGGTCGTCGTCGGCACGAAGACGGCCGTGTCGCCGAGGTCGGTCAGCAGCTGGGCCGCCGTCTCGGTCATGTAGGAGAGCGGCTTGGCCTCGTGCACCTCCACGCACAGCAGCCGGGGCGCCCGCGCGTCCGGCATGGTCAGCGCGAGGGCCGCCGAGGAGTAGATCAGCGTGCGGTCGAGGTCGCTCGCCACCAGCACCGGCATCAGACGTTCACCGCCCTGCCGTCGGCGCCCGTGGCACCGCGCGTGTACTTGGGGTGGATCAACCCGACGCAGGTGTACGGCAGTTCGCCGACCTCCTCGACGGGGACGCCCCTCTGCGCGGCGAGCAGGCGCACGTGGTCGAGGTCGGCGCCGGCCCCTGCGCGGGCCAGGATCTTCCAGGGCACCCGGCGCAGCAGCACCCGGGTGGTCTCGCCGACGCCGGGCTTGACGAGGTTCACGTCGTGGATGCCGTACTCCTCGCTGATCCGCTCCACGGCCCGCCAGCCGGCCCAGGTCGGGGCGCGGTCCTCGGCCATCAGCTCCTTGACCGCGGTGCCGACGCTGTCGGCGACCTCCGGGAAGCGGGCGGAGACGGCGTCGAGGAAGGCCACGGAGACGTCGGCGCCGGCGAGTTCGCGGTAGAACTTCGCGCCGTGGAAGTCGTCCGGACCGACCAGGTCCGCGCGGAGCACCGTACGGGAGATCAGGCCGGAGACGGTCGAGTTGAGGCAGGCGGAGGGTATGAGGAAGTCCTCGCGGGTGCCGTAGGTGCGCACGCAGGAGCCCGGGTCGGCGAGTACGGCGATCTCCGGGTCGAAGCCGGTGATGCCCTCCTTCGCCTCGAACTCCTCGACGGCCTGGGCGAGTTCGCGGGTGATGGCGCCCTTGCCGGTCCAGCCGTCGACGAACACCACGTCCCGCGGGTCGTGGTGGGCGGCGAGCCAGCGCAGCGCGTTGGCGTCGATGCCGCGGCCGCGCACGATCGACACCGCGTAGTGCGGCAGGTCGAGGCCGTGCCGGAACCGGGCCCAGCGGCGCATCAGGATGCCGACCGGCGTGCCCGCCCGGGCGAGCGAGACCAGCACCGGGCGTGGCGACCGCTCGGCGATGACAGCCTCGGTCACCACGCCGACCGCCTGGGCGATCCGGGCGGCGGAGACGTCGAGGGCCGCGTGGAACAGCTGCTGGTACTGCTCGCTGGGCTGGTACTCCACCGGCAGCGACTCGGCGTAGTGCGCGCCGCCGCTCTGGATGGCCTCCTCGCGCTCCTCGGTCGGCGCCTCCAGCGTGACGTCGGAGAGGTCCTGGAGCAGCCAGCCGACCTCCTCGGGCGCGTAGCTGGAGAATGCGGGGCCACGGAGGGGCTCGGGCAGCATGGCCGGCCTTTCGGGAGCGTGCGGGACGTACGAGGGGACGACCGCGAGCAGGACGTGCGGGGTGTGGGCGGCGAGGCGGGCCAGCAGGCCGTCGGGGGCGTGCAGGGCGGGGGTGTCGGCGACGGAGTCGACCACGGCCACGACGGCGTCGAAGCCGCCGCCTGCGACGTTGTAGGCGTAGCGGTCGCCGGGGCCGTCGGCCGGGTCGTCGTGGGCGGGGAAGACCAGGCGGGTACGGATCGCGTACCCCGGGTCGTCCAGCGCGAGGACGGGCGAGCGGGTGGTGGTGGAGAACCGCACCTCGGCGTCCGTGACCCGCTCCAGTTCGCGTGCGAGGCGCAGGGGGGCGTACATCAGCTCCTCGAAGCCGAGGACCAGGACGCGCCGGGCGCCGGCGGGGAGGGCGTCGCCTGTACGGGCGGCCATGGCGGGCAGGGCGGCTTCGAGGCGGGCACGGTGAGCGGGCGTGAAGCCGTGCCGGCCGCCGTCGGGGAGGCCGGGGGGCCAGTGGAGCTCCACGCGGGTGACACGGCCGTACGACGGCTCGGGCGGGGCGTGCCGCCGGTCATGCTCGGCGACCAGCCGCCGCCCCTTGTCCAGCACGCCCTCCGGCAGCCGTACGGTCCCGGAGGCAGCGGCGATCAGGTCCACCCGGGCGCCGATCCCGGCGGCGAATCGATCCATCCGGTCGGCGTCCTCGGGCGAGCGCATGTCGACCAGGGCGACCACCACGTAACGCTTGCGCGGACAGCGTCCGTGCAGCTCACGGATGGTGTTCAGGACCGTGTTCCCGGTGGAGAACTCGTCGTCGACCAGGACCAGCGGACCATCTCCGGTCAGCAGGCCGGGGTCCTCGGGGAGCAGCAGATGGGAGGTGGCGTGCGAGTGGCTCTCCTCGAAGCCGCCCGCACGGGCGGCCCCGGGCACCGGCCGACGGGTGGAGTGCAGATACGGCGCCGCACCGAGCCCGTCGGCGACCGCGTGGCCCAGCCCGGTCGCCGTCTCCGCGTAACCCAGGACCACGGCACCGGCGGCCTCGGCCTCACCGAGCAGCTCATGGACGCGTCGGCCCAGGCGGTGGCCGTACTCGTACACCACCGTCGGCGACTGCGGAACATGCTTGCCGAGCACGTTCGACACCAGCAGATGGGCCCGCTTGGGATTGCGCCGCAGGGCGAGCCCGAGCAGGCTCCGCAGGCCGTCGTCCCCCACGAGTTCGACCCCGAGCCGCTCGGCGACCCAGCTGCCGGACCAGACCCCGTCGTTCACTGCGTTCCTCATGCGTTCATTCCCGCGGCGAGCAGCTCCACGAAGCCGACGTCCTCATGGGCGACGCCGAAGACCTCGGCACGGAGCAGGGTCCGCTCGGCCCAGGCGCGGTGCGGCTTCACCTCGTTCATCTTGTTCGTATAGGCCGACCGGAGTACACCCCCGCCGCCGCGTTCCGGCCGCAGGATGTCCTGGGCGTCGCTGTACTCCTCGTGGCTGACCACGGACAGCGCGTGGACGGGCAGCACGTGGGAGGGGTGGATGCAGGTCTTGCCGAGCAGGCCGTTGGCCTGGTCGAGGGAGATCTCCCGCAGCAGTCCGTCCATGGCGTGCTCGATCAGCCTCTCGCGCAGCTCGACGGCCTGCACCTCCAGGAAGGGGCTCTGTCTCAGCTGCGGCTTGAACATGCGCTCGGAGACCCGGAAGTACTCCCACACGGGCCCGGTCACGGTGAATCCGGTGCCGTCGGCCCGGCCCAGCATGTTCACGACGTCGGCGATCACCGAGGCGACGACCTGCACGTCGTACGCGGTCATGTCGG
This sequence comes from Streptomyces sp. NPDC001153, assembly GCF_053598315.1. Classification (NCBI taxonomy): domain Bacteria; kingdom Bacillati; phylum Actinomycetota; class Actinomycetes; order Kitasatosporales; family Streptomycetaceae; genus Streptomyces; species Streptomyces sp. NPDC001153. The sequence goes on along the minus strand of NZ_JBSFJZ010000021.1, from coordinate 152,814 downwards.
GGGCGCGGCGCAGGCCGTAGGAGGAGCAGAAGTCGGTCACGCCGAGGCGCAGCGCCAGCACCCGGTCGCGGTACTTGTCGACCGCGCGGGCGATGCCCTCCAGGGTGTCCACGCGGGACTCCCGGTAGAGCAGCTCCGGGGACTCCAGGACGGGCATGGCGAACAGCCGGCGCCCGCTCTCGGCCTCGGCGGCCGTCAGGGCCTCCAGGAAGGGAATGCCGCGCTCCTCGGTGAACTTCGGCAGCACGAAGCCGGACAGCAGCCGCACGGACGGGCCGAGACGCCGTACCAGGTCGGGTATCTGCTCGGGGGTGCGTACCCGGATGAAGAGCAGCGGCGGCTCGGCGCCGGGCCGGGCGGCCAGGTCGGCGAACTGCCGGACGAGGTTCTCCTCGCCGGACACGACGTCCGCGTCGTCGATCGAGTCCTCCAGGCACAGCACCATCGAGATCACGCCGTTCCCGGCCTGCTTGACGATGTCGTCGGCGAGCCGCGGCCGGGTGGCCGGGCTGTACAGGGTGGCGCCGAGGGCGGCGGCGAGCAGCCGGGCCGGAGAGTCGGCGGTGAACGCGCACGGCTCCCGGTGGAAGAGGCGCTGCCGCACCTCGGGGGCGATGTGCCCGAAATGACGCATAGAACTCCCCCAGGGCGCGAGCCGGAGTCTCCGTGTTAGGTAAAGGGTGGCCGGTAATAGTACGTAGGGATCCATGTCAGGGGTTCCCTGAGGGCATGAATTTCTGGTAACTCGCCCATGTCGGCGGCGCACTGGGACACTACCCCCCGCATTGTCGTGGCCAGGACCGAGAAGGCAGGATGACCGCATGACGCACGCGATGCTGAAGGGGTCGAACGTCCCGCTGGAAGCCGAGACGGTCCGCGCCGTGCTGCGCTGGGCGCCCGGGCAGGGGGTCCCGGACGTGGACGCGTCGGCGCTGCTGCTGGGCCCCGACGGCCGTGTGCGCTCCGACGAGGACTTCGTCTTCTACAACCAGCCCCGGCACCCCTCCGGAAAGGTGTGGCGGCTGGGCAAGAAGCGCGTCGCCGAGGGGCTGACCGACACGATCCAGACGGACCTGCTCGGCGTCGAGCCGGACGTCGGCCGCATCCTGCTGGTGGCGTCCGCGGACGGGCTCACCTTCGACCGGGTTCCCGCGCTGTGCATCCTGCTGCACGACGCCGCGGTCGCCGACGCCGAGCCGCTGGCCCGGTTCGAGATCAGGCCGGAGACGGGTGCGGAGACGGCGCTGATCTGCGGCGAGCTGTACCGGCGCGGGGAGGGCTGGAAGTTCCGCGCGCTGGGCGAGGGGTATTCGAACGGGCTGAAGGGGCTCGCCACGGACTTCGGTATCTCGGTGGACGAGTCGGAGGCGGAGGAGGAGCCGACGCCGTCCCAGCCGCTTCCGCCCGAGCAGCCGACGTCCGCCGTGCCGCAGCAGCCGCCCGCATACGGCTATCCGCAGCCGGTGTCGGCTCCGCCGGCGTACGGATACCCTCAGCCGGTGCCGGTGCCGGTGGCCGCGGGGCCGGTGGATCCGAACTTCCGGCTGCCGCCGCAGGGGCCGCAGTTCGTCGGACGGTGAGTGCGCCTACCGGCTCACCGTTCCACCTTCGTCTTGTAGCCCCTGCCCCACTGCAGTCCCCACCCGTACAACCGGTCCAGCTCCCCCTGGAAGCCGTACACGAACTTCACCTCGCGGCGGACGACCAGTTCGCCCTTGACGTTCTCGATCATCACCACCGCGCAGGAGCGGGCCTGGGGATGGCGTTCGTCGAGGCCTATCTCGATGCGGGGGCCGTTGCTGGGGTAGAGGGTGACGATGGCGTGGGTGCGGTCGAAGGCCGGGGTCTGGTCGTAGATGTAGACGAAGACCAGCAGACGCTTGATGGCGTCGCGGTGGTCGAGGTTGATGTACATCGTCTCGCCGGACGCCGAGCCGAACCGGTCGTCGCCGCTGAGCTTGATGTACGGCGGTGCGTTGACGTCTCCGAGGTAGTTGCCGAGCGGCTGGACGACGCCCTTGGTGCCGTCCGTCAGTTCGTACAGGCAGCCCAAGTCCAGGTCGACGTTGACCATGCTCTGGCCGTGGCCGAGGACCTCCGGTGGCCTGAGGGCCTTGAAGGGGTGCCGGAAGAGGCTGGTGCGCTGGTTGCTGTCGAAGTCGGAGGTGCGCATCCGCCAGGTGAGGTTGATGCGCAGGTGGCCGGTGGCCGCGTCCTGCTTGGTGAGGGACACCGTCTGGTGCCGCCTGCTCAGTTCGATGGAGTTCGTCGAGGCGTTGCCCGCGTCGAAGTCGGCGGCGCTGGTGCCCCGCAGCCCGTCGAAGAAACCCATTCCCGCCCCCAGGTGGTCACGTACTCGTTCACCATCACTACGCCTTCGGGGCGGCCGACCGCGTCGGCCGCCCCGATTCAGAGCGTTCCTCACCGGGCGGGGTGTCACACCCCGTCACACCCCGGATCTGCCCCGTAGGGGATCCGGCTCACACCCCCGAGGAGACCTCGGCCTTCTCGTCGGTGCCCTCGCCCTCGGCCGCCAGTGCGCGGTTGCGGCGGACGGAGGACCAGAAGGACAGGGCGATCAGGATGACGCCGACGAGTCCGGTGATGACCTCGTTGATCTCGTACTGGATGGTGACCATGAGGATCACGGCCAGGGCGCCGATGGCGTAGTGGGCGCCGTGCTCCAGGTAGACGTAGTCGTCGAGGGTGCCCTGGCGGACCAGGTAGACCGTGAGGGAGCGGACGTACATGGCGCCGATGCCGAGGCCGAGGGCCATCATCACGATGTCGTTGGTGATGGCGAAGGCGCCGATCACGCCGTCGAAGGAGAAGGACGCGTCCAGGACCTCCAGGTAGAGGAACATGAAGAACGCGGCCTGGCCGGCCAGCAGCACCGCCGACTTCTTCTTGCCGGTGCGGGCGGCCTCTTCCTCCTCCTCGTGCTCGCGCTCCTCCTCTTCCTCGAGCCGGTCCTCGAAGTAGCCCGACAGACCGCCGACGATCATGTAGGTGATCAGGCCGGCGATGCCGGCGATCAGGACCGTCTGAGCCTTGTCGACATGGGCGCCGCCGTGCTGGTGGGCGTGGGTGGCGAAGGTGAAGGAGGTGATCAGCAGGACGATCAGGGCGATGCAGACCGCCAGCATGTCGACCTTGCCGAGCTTGGCCAGCGGCCGCTCCAGCCACTGCAGCCACTGGATGTCCCGGTCCTCGAAGATGAAGTCCAGGAAGATCATCAGCAGGAACATCCCGCCGAACGCGGCGATCGCCGGGTGGGCGTCGGTGACCAGCTGCTGGTAGCGGTCCTTGTCGGTGAGGGCCAGGTGGACCGCGTCGTAGGGGTTGAGCTTGGCGGTCATGGCGACGATCACGACGGGGAAGACCAGCCGCATGCCGAACACCGCGATGAGAACGCCGACCGTGAGGAAGATCTTCTGCCAGAAGGCGTTCATCTTCTTCAGGATGCCGGCGTTGACCACCGCGTTGTCGAAGGACAGCGAGATCTCGAGGACGGCGAGGATCGCCACCACGCCGAAGGCCTCCCACCCCCCGTAGAAGACCGCGGCGACCAGGCCGAGCGCGGTGATCGCGAACGACCAGCCGAAGGTTTTCAGAAGCACTGGCTACCCAATCGTGTGTGTACGGGGCTCCCCCGCGCCGTACTCGGCTTTGCTAAACGTTGACCCCGAGTCTAGAGGTGCACCCTACCGGCGGTACCGCCGAGGGCAACTCTCACCGAAAAGCCACAGCACGAGCCCTGGGAGGGTGCTCGGCTACGAGACGTTCACCCCGAAGTCGAGGGCGATGCCGCGCAGGCCCGAGGCGTACCCCTGGCCGACGGCGCGGAACTTCCATTCGCCCTGGTAGCGGTACAGCTCGCCGAAGATCATGGCGGTCTCGGTGGAGGCGTCCTCGCTGAGGTCGTAGCGGGCGAGTTCCTGGCCGTCGGCCTGGTTGACCACCCGGATGAAGGCGTTGGAGACCTGGCCGAAAGTCTGGCCGCGCTCGTCGGCCATGTGGATCGAGACCGGGAAGACGATCTTCTCGCAGTGCGCCGGCACCTTGCCGAGGTCGATCAGGATCGACTCGTCGTCGCCCTCGCCCTCACCGGTGAGGTTGTCACCGGTGTGCTCCACCGAGCCGTCGGGGCTCTTGAGCTGGTTGTAGAAGACGAACCACTCGTCGCCCAGTACGCGGTTGCCGGCGCCGCACAGCAGTGCGCTGGCGTCCAGGTCGAAGGGGGCGCCCGTGGTGGAACGCGCGTCCCAGCCGAGCCCGATCATGACGTTGGTGAGGTTCGGTGCGGCTTTGGAGAGGGAGACATTGCCTCCCTTGGCGAGCGTGACGCCCATGATGGTGGTCCTCCCCTAGTGGTGCTTTCCCTGGTTGTCCTGCGCGTCCGGCGCCGCCCGTAAACGGTGCGGCGCCGGACGGTGCAGGTGTCGTAACCCTGCCGGGATCAGACGTTGACGCCGAAGTCCTGCGCGATGCCGCGCAGGCCCGAGGCGTAGCCCTGGCCGATGGCGCGGAACTTCCACTCCGCCCCGTGCCGGTACAGCTCGCCGAAGACCATGGCGGTCTCGGTGGAGGCGTCCTCGCTCAGGTCGTAGCGGGCGATCTCCTGGCCGCCGGCCTGGTTCACCACGCGGATGTAGGCGTTGCGGACCTGGCCGAAGGACTGCTGGCGGTTCTCGGCGTCGTAGATCGACACCGGGAAGACGATCTTCTCGATGTCGGCCGGGACTCCGGCGAGGTTGACCTTGATCACCTCGTCGTCGCCCTCGCCCTCACCGGTGAGGTTGTCTCCGGTGTGCTCGACCGAGCCCTCGGGGCTCTTGAGGTTGTTGAAGAAGACGAAATGCTGGTCGCTCGCGACCTTGCCGGAGTTGTTCAGCAGCAGCGCGCTGGCGTCGAGGTCGAAGTCACTGCCGGTCGTGGTGCGGGCGTCCCAGCCCAGGCCGACGAGGACCGCGGTCAGACCCGGGGCCTCCTTCGTCAGCGATACGTTGCCGCCCTTGCTGAGGCTGACTCCCACGAGTCCTCCATGTGGTGTCCAGGGGCGGGGAGCCCCGTCGTGCTTCGGATATGGGATCAACGTTCCGATCCTAGTGACGGGTTCCCGCCCCCCGCAGACCCTGGACCCGGAGAATCACAGGTGTCGGCCACGGTCGGCCTACAGGGCCTACAGGGTGTCGAGCGCCCTCACGTAGTCGTTCAGGTCGCGCGCGTCCGGCAGGCCGTTGACCACGGTCCACCGCACGACGCCCTCCTTGTCGATGACGAAGGTGCCCCGGACGGCGCATCCCTTGTCCTCGTCGAAGACGCCGTACGCGCGCGAGACGTTGCCGTGCGGCCAGAAGTCGCTGAGCAGCGGGTATTCCAGGCCCTCCTGCTCGGCGAAGACGCGCAGGGTGTGGATGGAGTCGTTGGAGACGGCGAGCAGCTGGGTGTCGCGGTCCGCGAACTTCGGCAGGTTGTCGCGCAGCTCGCACAGCTCGCCGGTGCAGACGCCGGTGAAGGCGAAGGGGTAGAAGAGCAGGACCACGTTCTTCTCGCCGCGGAAGTCCGAGAGCTTCACGCTGCGGCCGTGGTTGTCCTTGAGCTCGAAGTCGGGCGCCTTGTCGCCGACCTGGATCGCCATCGTCGTGCATCCCTTCGGTGGGCTGTTCGGGTGAGCGCACAGCAGAACGCTCGGGTCCACCCTACGCAGGGATCACCGGGGGCTTCCGGACGGGCTGGGGCGAATTCCAGCCCGTCCGGTGGTGGGAGAGGAGATCACCTCTTGGACTTGGCCGCCTTCGGAGTGGCCAGCCGGCTTCCGCTCCAGTCCTTGCCCACACTGACGCTCTTCGACGCCGTCAGACCGGCCGTCGTGGCGGCGTCCTGGATGTCGCTCGGCTCCACGTACCCCGAACGGCCGGTCTTCGGCGTCAGGAGCAGGATCGCGCCGCCCTCTTCGATGTACGTGGTGGCGTCCACCAGCGCATCCGTCAGGTCGCCGTCGTCGTCACGGAACCACAGCACAACGGCGTCGGCCACGTCGTCGTAGTCCTCGTCCATCAGGTCGCCTTCGACGATTTCCTCGATGGCCTCGCGAAGCTCCTGATCGACGTCGTCGTCGTAGCCGATCTCCTGGACCACCTGCCCGGGCTGGAACCCCAGCCTGGCGGCAGGGTTCGTCCGCTCCTCCGCGTGGTCCGCGGTCGCGCTCACGGGTTGCCTCCTGATCATGTCTTGATGAATATCTCAGCCACGCGCGTGCGCGAAGCATTGGCCGTAGTCCACACGGGCGGGGCGGATCGCGCAAGTACCCGGCCGTCTGGACCGCCGAAACGGTGACGATCCCGGCCGTGTCGCCGCAACTCCTGGCACCGTATCCCGATTCCGCGTGACCCACATCACACCGATGTGCCCGGTTTGCGCCGTTCGAAATCATCTCAGAATCATCCGGCGATCCGCCCCTCGAACACCTTTGCCAAGCACGTCACACCCCGGGCGTATCGTTGCGTTTTGACCGATGGAGGCACCGAGAGACACCGAGGAGATGACGTACGCGGTCCCGAGGTACACGATGGGGAACGGTGTATCCCGGTGCGGAAAATCGGCCCTCTGACAGGTATCGGCCCTCTGACAGGTAAGGAACAGCGTGGCTTCCGGATCCGATCGCAATCCGATCATCATTGGCGGCCTTCCGAGTCAGGTTCCTGACTTCGATCCCGAAGAAACCCAGGAGTGGCTCGACTCCCTCGACGCCGCCGTGGACGAGCGCGGCCGGGAGAGGGCCCGCTACCTCATGCTCCGGCTGATCGAGCGGGCCCGCGAGCGGCGCGTGGCCGTGCCCGAGATGCGCAGCACGGACTACGTCAACACGATCGCCACCAAGGACGAGCCGTTCTTCCCGGGCAACGAGGAGATCGAGCGCAAGATCCTCAACGCGACCCGCTGGAACGCGGCCGTGATGGTCTCGCGCGCCCAGCGCCCCGGCATCGGCGTCGGCGGCCACATCGCCACCTTCGCCTCCTCGGCCTCGCTGTACGACGTCGGCTTCAACCACTTCTTCCGCGGCAAGGACGAGGGCGACGGCGGCGACCAGGTCTTCTTCCAGGGCCACGCCTCCCCTGGCATCTACGCGCGCGCGTACCTGCTCGACCGGCTCGCAGAGAACCAGCTGGACGGCTTCCGCCAGGAGAAGTCGAAGTACCCGAACGGCCTGTCCAGCTACCCGCACCCGCGCTCGATGCCGGACTTCTGGGAGTTCCCGACCGTCTCCATGGGCCTCGGCCCGCTCGCCGCGATCTACCAGGCGCGGATGAACCGCTACATGGAGGCGCGCGGGATCGCGGACACCTCCAGGTCGCACGTGTGGGCGTTCCTCGGCGACGGCGAGATGGACGAGCCGGAGTCGCTCGGCCAGCTGTCCATCGCGGCCCGGGAGGGCCTGGACAACCTGACCTTCGTCGTCAACTGCAACCTGCAGCGGCTCGACGGTCCGGTGCGCGGCAACGGCAAGATCATCCAGGAGCTGGAGTCGATCTTCCGGGGCGCCGGCTGGAACGTGATCAAACTGATCTGGGACCGCTCGTGGGACCCCCTGCTCGCGCAGGACCGCGACGGCGTCCTGGTCAACAAGATGAACACGACCCCGGACGGGCAGTTCCAGACCTACGCCACCGAGTCGGGCGCGTACATCCGCGAGCACTTCTTCGGCGACGACCAGCGGCTGCGCGCGATGGTCGAGAACATGACCGACCACCAGATCCTGATGCTGGGCCGCGGCGGTCACGACCACCGGAAGATCTACGCGGCGTACAAGGCGGCTCTGGAGCACAAGGGCCAGCCGACGGTCATCCTGGCCAAGACGGTCAAGGGCTGGACGCTGGGACCGAACTTCGAGGGCCGCAACGCCACGCACCAGATGAAGAAGCTGACGGTCGACGACCTCAAGCGCTTCCGGGACCGGCTGCACCTGCCGATCTCCGACAAGGAGCTGGAGTCCGGCCTGCCGCCGTACTACCACCCGGGCCGGAACACGGACGAGATCCAGTACATGCACGACATGCGCCGGCAGTGCGGTGGGTACGTCCCGACGCGCGTCGTGCGCTCCAAGCCGCTCGCGCTGCCGGACGACAAGGCGTACGCGACGGTGAAGAAGGGCACGGGCCAGCAGTCCATCGCCACGACGATGGCCTTCGTGCGACTCCTCAAGGACCTCATGCGGGACAAGGAGATCGGCCGGCGGTTCGTGCTGATCGCCCCGGACGAGTACCGCACGTTCGGCATGGACTCCTTCTTCCCGAGCGCGAAGATCTACAACCCGCTGGGCCAGCAGTACGAGTCGGTGGACCGGGAGCTGCTGCTCGCCTACAAGGAGTCGCCGACCGGCCAGATGCTGCACGACGGCATCTCCGAGGCGGGCTGCACGGCCTCCCTGATCGCGGCGGGCTCGGCCTACGCCACACACGGCGAGCCGCTGATCCCGGTCTACGTCTTCTACTCGATGTTCGGTTTCCAGCGCACCGGCGACCAGTTCTGGCAGATGGCCGACCAGCTGGCACGCGGATTCGTACTCGGCGCGACCGCCGGCCGTACGACCCTGACCGGTGAGGGTCTGCAGCACGCGGACGGTCACTCGCAGCTGCTCGCCTCGACCAACCCCGCGTGCGTGGCCTACGACCCGGCGTACGCCTACGAGATCGCGCACATCGTCCAGGACGGCCTGCGCCGGATGTACGGCGGCGACGCCGAGCACCCGCACGGCGAGGACGTCTTCTACTACCTGACCGTCTACAACGAGCCCATCCAGCACCCGGCCGAGCCGGCGAACGTGGACGTCGAGGGCATCCTCAAGGGCGTCCACAAGCTCAGCGAGGGCACGGGCGGCTCGCTCCCGGCGCAGATCATGGCGTCCGGCGTGGCGGTCCCCTGGGCGCTGGAGGCCCAGCGGATCCTCGCCGAGGACTGGAACGTGCGCGCCGACGTCTGGTCGGCCACCTCCTGGAACGAGCTGCGCCGCGAGGCGGTGGCGTGCGAGGAGCACAACCTGCTGCACCCGGAGGAGGAGCAGCGGGTGCCGTATGTGACGCGGAAGCTCAGCGGTGCCGAGGGTCCGTTCGTGGCCGTGTCCGACTGGATGCGATCGGTTCCGGACCAGATCGCGCGGTGGGTGCCGGGCACGTACCAGTCGCTGGGCGCGGACGGCTTCGGCTTCGCCGACACCCGGGGCGCGGCGCGGCGCTACTTCCACATCGACGCCCAGTCGATCGTCGTCACGGTGCTGACCGAGCTGGCCCGCGAGGGCAAGGTGGACCGCTCGGTGCTGAAGCAGGCCATCGACCGGTACCAGCTGCTGGACGTGTCGGCGGCGCATCCGGGGGCGGCGGGCGGCGACGCGTAGCCTCCCCCACTCTCGGCTGCGCTCGAGCGGGGGCACCCCCATCGCTCGGCTTTGACCGGGCGGCAACCGGGGAGGGCCTGCGTGTTCGATGCCGGGTGCGGGGGCTGCGTGGCTGGTCGCGCAGTTCCCCGCGCCCCTTTCGGGGCGCGTTCGCCGTCGCAGCTCACGCTCACGACGTATGTCGCACATCCGGACGCCGGGTGACGCGGTGTGGTCGTCGTTCACGACGACCCGGCAACTACCCCGCAGCCCAGCCCAGTTGCCGCATGGCCAAAGCGCCGCAGGCGCTGGCGCGCGCAGCCCCCTCCGCAGCGCGCGCCACAGCCCGGCGGTCCTCCCATGGCCCTGCGGAGGACTTGACCCACTGTGACCTGCGGCGCGCGCCCGGTGCGAGCGATCTTTAGCGGAGTCACCCTGATAGGGGAACTCTGCCCGGAAGACGCCCTGTCGGAGCCCGGGCAGAGGCACTCAGATGTGGCCCACGCCCGCGCCCGCCTCCGCGTTCGCGCCCCGCTTGGTGAGCAGCGCGACGAGCACGGCGACCGCCGCCACGCCCGCGGCGACCAGGGAGGCGAGGCTCATGCCGGAGATGAAGGTGTGGTGGGCGACCTCGGTGATCTTCGCGGCGACCTGCGCCGGCACACCCTTCGGCACCGGGGCGACGCCCACCTGAACCGCCTCCGAGGCCTTGCCCAGCTGACCGGGAGTCAGCTGCGGCAGGCCGGCGCCGGTCCAGTTGCCCGGCAGGTCGCTGTCCACCTTGGAGGCCATCACGGCACCCAGCACGGCCGTACCGAGGCTGCCGCCGATCTGCATGGCCGCCTGCTGGAGGCCGCCCGCCACGCCCGAGAGTTCCATCGGGGCGTTGCCGACGATGACCTCCGTCGCGCCGACCATGACCGGCGCGAGGCCGAGGCCGAGCAGCGCGAACCAGACCGACATCACACCGCTGCCGGTGCCGGCCTTGAGCGTCGACATGCCGTACATGGCGATCGCGGTCGCGGCCATGCCGCCGGCCAGCGGGATGCGCGGGCCGAGCTTGGTGATCGCGGCACCGGCGAGCGGTGAACCGACGATCATCATGCCGGTGAGCGGCAGCAGGTGCAGACCGGCGTCGATGGGGCTCATGCCGTGAACGTTCTGGAGGTAGAACGTGACGAAGAAGAGCCCGCCCATGAACGCGATGGCCATGAGGACCATGAGGACCACGCCCGCCGACAGCGGTATCGAGCGGAAGAGGCCCAGCGGGATCAGGGGCTCTGCGACCCTCGTCTCCCAGAAGGAGAACGCGGCGAAGAGCACCACGGACGCGCCGATGAACAGCCACGTCCTACCGTCGCCCCAGCCCCAGGTCGGTGCCTTGATCAGGGCCCAGACCAGGCAGAACATCGCGCCGGACAGCAGCGCGATGCCGAGGACGTCGAAGGAGCGCGGCGCGTTCTGCGCGCGGTGGTCGCGCAGGATCAGCACACCCAGGACCAGGGCGAGCGCGCCGACCGGCACGTTGATGAAGAACACCGACTGCCAGTTGACGTGCTCGACGAGGACGCCGCCGAGGATCGGGCCGCCCGCGGTGGACGCGCCGATCACCATGCCCCAGATGCCGATGGCCATGTTGAGCTTCTCGGCCGGGAAGGTGGCCCGCAGCAGGCCGAGCGCGGCCGGCATCAGCAGCGCGCCGAACAGGCCCTGGAGGACGCGGAAGGTGACGACCGCGGCGATGCTGTGGGACAGGCCGATGGCGCCGGACGCGGCGGCGAAACCCGTCACGCCGATGAGGAAGGTCTGCCGGTGGCCGAAGCGGTCACCGAGCTTGCCCGCGGTGATCAAGGTGACCGCGAGGGCGAGGAAGTAGCCATTGGTGATCCACTGGACATCGGCGAAGGTCGCGCCCAGGTCTTCCTTGATGGTCGGGTTGGCGATCGCCACGATCGTGCCGTCGAGGGCCACCATCATGACGCCCACGGCGACGGTGATGAGGGTGAGCCAGGGATGGCCGCGCAGCCCCGCGGCCGGAGGCGACTCGAGCGGGGGTGCCGCGTCCCCCGGCCCCGTCGCGTCGATGGTGGTCTGACTAGTCATGCGTTCGAGGCTAGTGACAGCCACTGACAATTGACAAACCGTTTCATCAGTCAGTTACTGACACCTATGGAAACACTGCGCGAACGGAAGAAACAGCGCACCCGGGAAGCACTGCTGCGGGCCGCCCTGGAGCTCTTCACCACCCAGGGCTACGAGCACACGACCGTCGACGAGATCGCCGAGGCCGTCGACGTCTCGCAGCGCACCTTCTTCCGTTACTTCGCCGGCAAGGAGGACGCGGCCTTCGCCGTCCAGGAGATGACGGAGGCGCGCTTCGTCGAGGCCGTACGCGCGCGTCCGCCGCACGAGGCGCCGCTGGAGGCCCTCCGGCAGGCGGTCCTGGAGGGCTGGGACGGGATCCGGGAGACCGTCGAGTCGGCCGTCCCGGTCGAGCTGTATCTGCGCATGTACCGGACGATCGAGTCGACGCCCGCGCTGCTCGCCGCCCATCTGCGCCGCTCGGCGGCCACGGAGGAGACGATCGCGCGCCTGCTGGCCGAGCGCGAGGGCGTGGACGTGGACGCCGACCCGCGACCGCGGCTGGCCGTGGCCGTGTTCGGCGGAGTGATAAGGGTCACCGAACGGCAGTGGTGCACGGGCGACGACTTCAGTCTGGTGGCGATCCGTCAACTCACCGCGTCCTACCTCGATCAGGTGGGTTCGGCACTTTTCGGGAACTGGCGCTCAAACCGAGATCGTTGACTGCGCGTTCGACGCTTCGCGAAACGTGATACCTGTCACTCGGTTACCCCGAGACCCTCCCGTTCTCCTAGTGTGTCCTCCCAGTGACTTCCTTCGACACCTCCCCGCAACTGAACGCCTGGCGCGCCCTGCTGGCGCTGGCCGTCGTGTTCGTGATGCTCGCGACCACCGGCTGGACCGCTCTGCACACCCACAGGGAGTCGACCGCACTGCAGGCCTCGCTCGCCAAGTGGGAGCACGGCAGCATCCACGGTCTCCGTCTGCCGGACCCCCAGGCCGCGCCGTCCCTGCTCGGCCGTTTCTTCGCGTCCCTCTCCCCCGAGGACCAGAGCCGTGTCGCCCGCCGCTACCCGCTCGCGGTCGGCAACATGAACGGCGCCCCCGTCGCCTTGCGCTACCGCGCCAACCACATCGCGCTGGAGCAGCAGCGCAGGGTCGAGAAGAAGCGCATGCACGACAGCCGGCTCAGCGCGGCCGGACAGCAGGACGCGGGCCGTCGTATGCACCGCTACGAGGACCTGACGAGCCCCGGCCGGCAGATCCTGGCCTTCGACCCCGAGGGCTCGGGCCGTATCGCGGAGGTGTTCGGGAACCTGGACACGGCGCAGCGGATCACGGTCGTCGTCCCCGGCGTGGACACCGATCTGCTCACCTTCCAGAGGACCAACCGCGAGTACACCGCCCCGGTCGGCATGGCCAAGGCGCTGTACGCGGCGGAGCGCGCGCAGAGCCCCGCGACCCGTACGGCCGTGATCGCCTGGGCCGACTACACCGCCCCCGACGGGCTCGGTGTGGACGCGGCCACCGGGCTGCGCGCCGAGGAGGGCGCCGTACGGCTGAACGCGCTGCTGGGCGGCCTGCCCGGGCGCGCTCCGGTGACGACGGTCTGTCACAGCTACGGCTCCGTGGTCTGCGGGGTGGCCGCGCACGCCATGCCGCGCCGGGTGACCGACATAGCGGTGGCCGCGAGCCCCGGCATGCGCGTCTCCAGCGCCTCCCACCTGGACACCAGGGCCCGGGTGTGGGCCATGCGGGACGCCAGCGACTGGATCCAGGACGTGCCGTATCTGGAGCTCGGCGGCCTCGGGCACGGCGCCGATCCGGTGTCCCCGGCATTCGGCGCGCGCGTGCTGTCCGCCGGGGACGCGCAGGGCCACGCCGGCTATTTCCAGCCGGGCACGGAAAGTCTGCGCAACCTCGCCGACGTGGCCGTCGGGGCCTACGACGAGGTGTCGTGCGCACGCGAGGACGACCTGTGCCGGGCCGGTGCGTCCGGCACTACCCCGGCCGGACGCGCGTAGAAACAGCAGGAAGTGCGGTCTGCGCGGGTGGCGACGGAGGGGCACGTGCCGCATACGATGAGCCGCATGGGTGACGTACTGGCGGGTTTTCATGCCGTCTGGGAGTTCGAGTCCGACTCCGTGCTCATCCGTTACGAACGGGGGATCCGGACACCGAAGCTGTTCCAGGCACTTGGCGAACGGCGGGTCCCGCTGTCCGCGGTCGAGGGCGTGACGCTCTCCCCGGGCAAGCGCGGCACCGTCGTGCTGCGGCTGCTGCCGCGTGCCGGCGCCGATCCGCTGATGGAGGCGGCGGCCGGGCAGCTGAAGGAGGGCTCCGATCCGTACCGGCTGGTGCTGCCGGCCGAGCGGGAGACCCTCGCCGAGTACTACGCCGACGAGCTGAAGGGGCGGTTGACCGATTCCGGGCCCGCCGACCGCCCTCTGGTGACGGCGCCCGAGGCACCCCTGTCGTTCAAGGCGTACGACGGGAAGGCGAGCTTCGACGGTACGGCCGTGCAGTTCCGCTGGTCCTGGACGGGCGCGTCCTCGGCCAAGTGGAAGGCGGGCGACCAGAGCTTTCCGGTCACGGAGTTGAGCGGGGTGGAGTGGCGGTCGCCGGAGGTTTTCGAGGGACACCTGCGACTGGTCCGGCGCTCGGCCGAGCCGGCCGCCGTGCAGCCCGATCAGGATCCGGCGGCCCTTGTCTTCGGGCTGGGGTACGGGCCGGTGCACGAGTCGCTGCCGTTCGCCGCGGCCGTCCTCGCCGCCGTACGCACGCGGGGGCCGGTACCCGTGGTACCGGCCCGGTCCCGGCGCGACCCCGCCGACATCGCCGAACGGATCCGGCATCTGGGGGAGTTGCACCAGGCCGGGTTGGTCACCGACGAGGAGTTCTCCTCCAAGAAGGCCGAGTTGCTGGCGGAACTCTGAGCTACTCGCGGCCCGCGGAGGTGAACGCCATGTCCGCGTAGCGGGCGCCCGCCACCTTGCCCGCGATGGGCTCCAGCCGGGACAGTTCCTCGTCGGTCAGGACGATCGCCGTCGCCGCCACGTTCTCCTCCACCCGGCCCGGCTTGCGGGTGCCCGGGATGGGGACCACCGGCAGGGCGTCGATCACCGCCCGCTGCTGCACCCAGGCCAGGGCGATCTGGCCGAGGGTGGCGTCGTGGGCCTCGGCGATGGCGCGGATCGGCTCCAGGAGGGCCGCGTTGGCGGCCGCGTTGGCGCCGGTGAAGCGGGGCTGCTGACGGCGGAAGTCGTCGGCCGTGAGCTCCCGTTCGGCGTGAGTGAAGGAGCCGGTGAGGAAGCCGCGGCCGAGCGGCGAGTACGGCACCAGACCGACGCCCAGGTCACGCGCGGCCGGTACGACCTTCGCCTCGATGTCCCGGCTGAACAGGGACCACTCCGACTGCACGGCCGCGATCGGGTGCACGGCGTGCGCGGCGCGCAGCTCGTCGGCGGTGACCTCGCTCAGCCCGAGGTGCTTGACCTTGCCCTCGCGGACCAGCTCCGCCATCGTGCCGACCGTCTCCTCGATGGGGACGTTCACGTCGCGGCGGTGCATGTAGTACAGGTCGATCACGTCGACGCCGAGCCGCTCGAGGCTCGCCTCGACGGCCTGGCGGATGTACGGGGCGTCGTTGCGGATGATCCGCTTGGTCGGGTCGTCCTGCGGGATCGACAGGGCGAACTTGGTGGCGATGACCACCTCGTCCCGGTGCGCCGTGAAGAACGGGGACAGGAACCGCTCGTTCTCGCCGGCGCCGTAGGCGTCCGCCGTGTCGTACAGCGTCACGCCCAGCTCCAGCGCCCGCTCCAGCGCGGCGCGCGCCTGGCCGGCGTCCGTGGGGCCGTACGCGAAGCTCATGCCCATGCAGCCGAGGCCCTGAACGCCGACCTCCGGCCCGCCCTCGCCGAGCCGTACCGTCGGAATCCTCGTGTCGGTCATCGCGTGGTCCCCTCCGACGCGTAGAAGCTGATCTTGCGGTCGAGTACGGCGAGCGTGTCCCGCAGCTCGGCGATCCTGTTCAGGACGTCCCGGCGGGTCGACTCCAGCAGCTCCCGGCGTTCCCCGTAGGTGCTCTCGCCCTCCCGGACCAGTTCCGCGTACCGGACCATGTCGGCCACCGGCATGCCGGTCAGCCGCAGCTTGGTCACGAAGTCCAGCCAGTCCAGGTCGCGGTTGCTGTAGCGCCGCTGACCGGTGTGCGAGCGGTCGACGTGCGGCATCAGGCCGATCCGCTCGTACCACCGCAGGGTGTGCGCGGTCAGGCCGGTGAACGCGACGACCTCGCTGATCGTGTAGCGGTCCTGGCCGTCGGGGCGTGGATGGCGCCTGGGCGGGGCGGAGCAGATGTCGGCGGGGGTCGTCGGTGCGGTGTCCGCTGGCGTGGTCTGCATCACCGTCATGGCCCCCACGCTATGGCCTTGGAGTGCACTCCAAGCAAGCTGGTTCGGTAAGAAATGCGCGGGACGCGGGCTGGGGCTGCTGGCTAGCGTGTGGCGCATGAGTCTCGTACGCCGGGCGCTGCCCGAGGATGCCATGGAAGTGCTGCGTCTGCGTCAGGTGATGATCGACTCCCTGGGGAGCGCGGGAGGCGGCGGGTCGACGGACTGGCACGCCGAGTCGCTGCCGGGACTGCGGGAGCGCCTGGCCGAGCCGGACGGCGACTTCGCCGCCTTCGTCGTGGACCACCCGGACCGGCCGGGGGCGCTGGCCGCGCTGGCGGTCGGAACGCTGGAGTACCGCATCGGGAAGGCCGGCAATCCGCACGGGCGGGTGGGGTACGTCTTCAGCGTCGCGACCGACCCGGACGCCCGGCGGCGCGGGTACGCGCGCGCGTGCATGGAGGAGCTGCTGGCCTGGTTCCGGGAGCGTGGCGCGGGTCAGGTGCTGCTGAACGCCTCTGCCGAGGCCGAGCCGCTGTACGCCTCGCTGGGCTTCACCCGGGATCCGGACCCGTCGATGCGGCTGCTGCTGTGAGCCGCATAGGCTCGGCTGCATGTCGTTGAACAGCTTGACGAGCACCGCGTCGATCGAGAAGTGGCCCGTGCCCACCGCGGCGGCGGGTGTCGTACGGGCCGACGGGACCGTCCTCGGGACGCACGGTCCCGTCGGGCACCGCTTTCCGCTCGCCTCGGTCACCAAGCCGCTGGCCTCGTACGCGGCGCTGGTCGCGTACGAGGAGGGCGCGATCGAGCTGGACGAGCCGGCCGGGCCGCCCGGCTCGACCGTCCGCCACCTCCTCGCGCACACCTCCGGGCTGGCCTTCGACGAGCACAGGGTGATGGCGCCGCCCGGTGAGCGCCGGCTCTACTCCAACGCCGGGTTCGAGCAGCTCGGGGACCACATCGCCAAGGCGACGGACATCCCCTTCGCCGAGTATCTGCGGCAGGCGGTGCTGGAGCCGCTGGGCATGACGTCGACGTCGCTGGAGGGCTCACCGGCCAAGGACGGCGTGTCCACGGTGGCCGACCTGCTGCGGTTCGCTGCGGAGGTGCAGGCGCCGCGGCTGCTGGATCCGCGGACGGTCGCGGAGGCGATGAGCGTGCAGTACCCCGGGACGAAGGGGGTGCTTCCGGGATACGGCCACCAGAACCCGAACGACTGGGGGCTGGGCTTCGAGATCCGTGACTCCAAGTCGCCCCACTGGACGGGCGGTTCGTCGTCGCCGCGTACCTTCGGTCACTTCGGGCAGTCGGGTACGTTCCTGTGGATCGACCCGGACGCGGGCCTGGCGTGCGCCGCGCTGACCGACCGGGCGTTCGGCCCCTGGGCGATCGAGGCGTGGCCGGCGTTCACCGACGCGGTGCTGCGGGAGACCCGCGGGGTGGGCTGATCTCCGGCCGTTGGAGGCCGGCCACCGCCTATGGGGCGGCGGACAGCTCCCACACCAGCACCTCGGCCCGTGTCACCCCCACCGCCTCCAGGCCCCGGGCACCGGTGACCCGGGCCGCGTCGCCCGGGCCGAGCGTTTCGCCGGCCAGCCGCACCTCGCCGCGCACGACATGGACGTACAGGTACTCCGCGTCCGGCACGGCGGTCCGCTCCCCCGCGCTCAGGCGGCGTACGTGGAGCATCGCACCCGCCGCCGGGACGGCGTACGGGGTGGCGTCGGCTATGCCGGGGACGATCTCGTACGACGGGTTCCCGCCGGGCTCCCGCGGCGCCAGCCACATCTGCAGGAAGGTCAGCGGGACCGTGCCGTCGTTGCGTTCGACGTGGCGGACGCCCCTGGCCGCGCTGAGGTGCTGGACGTCACCGGCCCGGACCCGGGTCTCGTGGCCCGTGGAGTCGCGGTGGGTCAGCTCGCCCTCGATCACCCAGGTGACGATCTCGGTGTGGCTGTGCGGGTGTTCGCCGAAGCCGGCACCGGGCGCGAGCCGCTCCTCGTTGCAGGCGATGACCGCGCCGAAGCGGAGGTTGTCGGGGTCGTAGTGGGGGCCGAAGGAAAAGGCGTGCCAGGACTCGATCCCGGCCTCCGGCTCGCCCCCCGGGTAGCGCTCGTCGGCGCGCCGTACGTCCATCACGCGCACCACCGTAGACCCCCGCGGGCAGGCCTCCGGTACGGGCAAGGACGACCCAGCGGCGCACCCCGTCGTCCGGATAAGGCAGTCTTGTCCCGTGCCCGAACCCGAATCCCGCAGCAACGAGCCCCACGCCGGTCACCACGCGCGCGACGTCCACCCGCACTCCGCGACCCTCAGGCGGCTGGAGAAGTCCTCCGGGTCTCTCGCCGCGCAGGCCATCGCGAGGATGGACGAGACCCTGCCGTGGTATCGGGCCATGCCCCCGGAGAACCGTTCCTGGATCGGGCTCGTGGCCCAGGCGGGCATCGCGGCCTTCACCGAGTGGTTCCGGCACCCGGACGCCCCCCAGGCGATCTCGACCGATGTCTTCGGCACCGCGCCGCGCGAGCTGACCCGGGCCATCACGCTGCGGCAGACCGTGGAGATGGTGCGGACCACCATCGAGGTCATGGAGAGCGCGATCGACGAGGTCGCGGCCCCCGGGGACGAGAGCGTGCTGCGGGAGGCGCTGCTCGTGTACGCCCGGGAGATCGCCTTCGCCACCGCGCAGGTGTACGCGCAGGCCGCCGAGGCACGCGGTGCCTGGGACGCGCGGCTGGAGTCGCTGGTCGTCAACGCCGTGCTGAGCGGGGAGGCGGACGAAGGCGCCGTCAGCCGGGCCGCCGCGCTCGGCTGGAACTCGCCGGAACATGTGTGCGTCGTGCTCGGGACCGCGCCCGACGGAGACAGCGAGCTGACCGTCGAGGCCATCCGGCGGGCCGCCCGGCACGCCAAACTCCAGGTGCTCACCGGGGTTCTCGGGGACCGGCTCGTCGTCATCGCCGGGGGCAGCGACAACCCGCTCGCCGTCGCCAAGTCGCTGATCGGGCCCTTTGCCGCCGGGCCGGTGGTCGCGGGGCCCGTCGTACCCGATCTGCTGGCCGCCACGCGGTCCGCGCAGGCCGCCGCCGCGGGCCTGAAGGCGTGTTCCGCCTGGCAGGACGCGCCGCGACCGGTGCTCGCGGACGATCTGCTGCCGGAGCGCGCGATCGCGGGCGATCCGAGCGCCCGCGAGCAGTTGGTGGAGGAGATCTACAGACCTCTCGAAGAGGCCGGTTCGGCGCTGCTGGAGACTCTGAGCGTCTATCTGGAGCAGGCGAGCAGCCTGGAGGGCGCGGCCCGGATGCTCTTCGTTCACCCGAACACCGTGCGCTACCGGCTCCGACGTGTGACTGACGTCACCGGTTGGTCGCCATCGGATGTACGATCCGCGTTCACGTTGCGGATCGCGCTCATCCTGGGGCGTCTGGTCGACGGCGAGCTCCCGGCATAGGGTTTTGTCGGAGGCCCACAAAAGCCCTTCGTGTTCTTCGTCCCAGTCCTCACGGGCGGCTCCGGCCGTCCCCAAGAGAGAGTGTGAGAGTGCTCGTACTCGTCGCTCCCGGCCAGGGCGCCCAGACGCCCGGCTTCCTGACTCCCTGGCTCGAACTGCCCGGCGCCGCCGACCGCGTCGCCGCCTGGTCGGACGCCATCGGACTGGACCTGGCCCACTACGGCACCCAGGCCGACGCCGACGCCATCCGTGACACCGCGGTGGCCCAGCCGCTGCTGGTCGCCGCCGGCATCCTGTCCGCCGCGGCACTCGGTGACACTGCTCCGGACGCGGTCGCCGGTCACAGCGTGGGCGAGTTCACCGCCGCCGCCTTCGCGGGCGTCCTGGACGACACCGCCGCGCTCGGCCTGGTCCGCGAGCGGGGTCTGGCGATGGCCGACGCCGCCGCGATCACCGAGACCGGCATGTCGGCGCTGCTCGGCGGCGACCCCGAGACCTCCGTCGCGCACCTGGAGAAGCTGGGCCTGACCCCGGCGAACATCAACGGTGCGGGTCAGATCGTCGCCGCGGGCACGCTGGAGCAGCTCGCCGCGCTGGCCGAGGACAAGCCCGAGGGCGTCCGCAAGGTCGTCCCGCTGAAGGTCGCCGGCGCCTTCCACACGCGCCACATGGCTCCCGCCGTCGAGACGCTGGCCAAGGCCGCCGCGCGGCTGACGCCCGCCGACCCGAAGGTCGCCTACGTCTCCAACAAGGACGGGCGGGCCGTCGCGACCGGCGCCGAGGTGCTTCAGCGGCTGGTCGGCCAGGTCGCCAACCCCGTGCGCTGGGACCTGTGCATGGAGACCTTCAAGGAGCTGGGCGTCACCGCGCTCATCGAGGTGTGCCCGGGCGGCACCCTGACCGGACTGGCCAAGCGGGCGCTGCCCGGCGTCGTGACCCTGGCCCTGAAGACCCCCGACGACCTCGACGCGGCCCGCGCGCTCATCACCGAGCACGCCGGCGCCTAAGGAGCCGTACATGGCGAAGATCAAGCCCAGCAAGGGCGCCCCGTATGCGCGCATCCTCGGTGTCGGCGGCTACCGGCCGACCCGGGTGGTGCCCAACGAGGTGATCCTCGAGAGGATCGACTCCTCCGACGAGTGGATCCGCTCGCGCTCCGGCATCGAGACCCGGCACTGGGCCGGTCCCGAGGAGACCGTGGCCGCGATGTCGATCGAGGCGGCCGGCAAGGCCATCGCGGACGCCGGCATCGGCGCCGAGCAGATCGGTGCCGTGGTCGTCTCGACGGTCTCGCACTTCAGCCAGACCCCGGCCGTGGCCACCGAGATCGCCGACAAGCTGGGCACGGACAAGGCCGCCGCCTTCGACATCTCGGCCGGCTGTGCGGGCTTCGGCTACGGCCTGACCCTCGCCAAGGGCATGGTGGTGGAAGGTTCCGCCGAGTACGTGCTCGTCATCGGCGTGGAGCGGCTCAGCGACCTGACCGACCTGGAGGACCGGGCCACGGCCTTCCTGTTCGGCGACGGTGCCGGGGCGGTCGTCGTCGGTCCCTCGCAGGAGCCGGCCATCGGCCCGACCGTGTGGGGCTCCGAGGGCGACAAGGCCGAGACGATCAAGCAGACCGTGCCCTGGGACCGGTTCCGCATCGGCGACGTCTCCGAGCTGCCGCTCGACAGCGACGGCAACGTCAAGTTCCCCGCCATCACCCAGGAGGGCCAGGCGGTGTTCCGCTGGGCCGTGTTCGAGATGGCGAAGGTCGCCCAGCAGGCGCTGGACGCGGCCGGCATCAGCCCGGAAGAGCTGGACGTCTTCATCCCGCACCAGGCCAACGTGCGGATCATCGACTCGATGGTGAAGACCCTCAAACTGCCGGAGCACGTCACGGTCGCCCGTGACATCCGCACCACCGGCAACACCTCGGCCGCCTCGATTCCGCTCGCGATGGAGCGGCTTCTGGCGACCGGGGAGGCGAAGAGCGGCGACACCGCGCTCGTCATCGGATTCGGGGCGGGTCTCGTCTACGCCGCCACGGTCGTTACCCTCCCCTAGGCACTCCGTGCCGGATCGCGCGATCCGGCACGGGAGCAATTGCCACAAACCGTCTGGAACATCGAAGAAGGAGCGCCTGACATGGCCGCCACTCAGGAAGAGATCGTCGCCGGTCTCGCCGAGATCGTGAACGAGATCGCCGGGATCCCCACCGAGGACGTCCAGCTGGACAAGTCCTTCACCGACGACCTGGACGTCGACTCGCTGTCCATGGTCGAGGTCGTCGTCGCCGCCGAGGAGCGCTTCGACGTGAAGATCCCGGACGAGGACGTCAAGAACCTCAAGACCGTCGGCGACGCGACCGACTACATCCTCAAGCACCAGGCCTGAGCGACCCCTTAGGCCCGAGGCTGCAAGGCCCCGCCACCCGGCGGTGGCGCCGTAGAATCCCGCATCCGTTGGAGAAAGAATTCCCGTGAGCCCGACCAATCGCACCGTGGTCGTCACCGGTATCGGCGCAACCACACCGCTGGGTGGCGACGCAGCTTCGTTCTGGGAGGCCCTCGTCGCCGGCACGTCCGGTGTCAAGCCCCTGGAGCAGGAGTGGGCGGCCGAGCAGGCCGTCCGTATCGCGGCTCCCATCGCCGTGGAGCCGACCGAGGTCATCCCCCGGCCGCAGGCGCGCCGCCTGGACCGCTCGGCGCAATTCGCGCTGATCGCCGCTCAGGAGGCCTGGAAGGACGCGGGCTTCACCGCCAAGGCCGGTGACGACGGCAGCGTCGACCCGGACCGGCTCGGTGCCGTCATCGCCTCCGGCATCGGCGGCGTGACCACGCTGCTCGACCAGTACGACGTGCTCAAGGAGAAGGGCGTCCGCCGCGTCTCCCCGCACACCGTCCCCATGCTGATGCCGAACAGCCCCTCGGCCAACGTGGGCCTGCTCGTGGGCGCCCGCGCGGGCGTGCACACGCCGGTCTCCGCGTGCGCGTCGGGCGCCGAGGCCATCGGCTACGCCATCGAGATGATCCGCACCGGCCGCGCCGACGTCGTCGTCGCCGGCGGTACGGAGGCGGCCATCCACCCGCTGCCGATCGCCGCGTTCGGCAACATGATGGCGATGTCCAAGAACAACGAGAACCCGCAGGGTGCCTCGCGCCCCTACGACGTCGACCGCGACGGCTTCGTCCTCGGCGAGGGCGCCGGCGTGATCGTCCTGGAGTCCGCCGAGCACGCGGCCGGGCGCGGCGCGCGGGTGTACGCGGAGGCGGTCGGGCAGGGCATCTCCGCCGACAGCCACGACATCGTGCAGCCGGAGCCGGAGGGCCGCGGCATCTCGCACGCGCTGCAGAACCTGCTGGACAACACGGACCTGGACCCGGCGGAGATCGTGCACGTCAACGCGCACGCCACGTCGACGCCGGCCGGTGACATCGCCGAGCTGAAGGCGCTGCGCAAGGTGTTCGGCGACGATGCCGACCACATGGCGGTGTCCGCGACCAAGTCGATGACCGGGCATCTGCTCGGTGGCGCCGGTGGTGTGGAGTCGGTCGCGACCGTGCTCGCGCTGTACCACCGGGTGGCGCCGCCGACGATCAACATCGAGAACATCGACCCCGAGGCCGAGGCCAACGCGGACGTCGTCCGCGGGGAGGCCCGCAAGCTGCCGGTCGAGGGCCGTGTCGCCGCGCTGAACGACTCGTTCGGCTTCGGCGGGCACAACGTGGTCCTGGCGTTCAGGACCGTCTGAGAACGTGAGTGAGGGCCCCTGCCGACCGGCGGGGGCCCTCACTCATGTCCTGATGCTGTGCCCGGATGCGTGGCCCGGATGTGTGGCCCGGATGCTCACACCACCTGGTGCAGCCACCGCACCGGCGCGCCCTCGCCGGCGTACCTGAACGGCTCCAGTTCGTCGTCCCACGGCTTGCCCAGGAGCTTGGCGATCTCCCCTTCCAGGTCGGTCTCTCCCCGCTGTGAGCGCGCCAGCGCCGCGCGCAGACGGTCCTCGGGGATGAGGATGTCGCCGTGGATGCCGGTGACGGCGTGGAAGATGCCGAGGTCGGGGGTGCAGCTGTAGCGCTCGCCCTCGGCGGTCGGGCAGGGCTCGGCGGTGACCTCGAATCGGAGCAGGTGCCAGCCGCGCAGGGCCGAGGCCAGCTTGGAGGCCGTGCCCGCCTCGCCCTGCCAGGAGAACTCCGAGCGCCAGGTTCCGGGGGCCGCGGGCTGCCGGATCCAGTCGAGGTTGACGCGCGTGCCGAGCACCCCGGCGACGGCCCACTCGACGTGCGGGCACAGCGCGCGCGGCGCGGAGTGCACGTACAGAACTCCACGTGTCGTCACCGGGACCTCCGGGCAGAGCGGGACATCTTGCGGACTGGCTGGCGGCAGTGGCACGACGGCCGCGCTGATGGCGAGGCTACCCTGCGGCGGTGCAAGGAGTGTGACGTACCGTCGGTCCCGGCGTCAGGAAACCCCCGCCATTCACCCAGGGGGACGCTTGTACGGGGGTGCTCCGTTCCAGGGCACCGGCTCGGGAACCCTCACACGTTGTTATGGGAGGAAGCACAGACGACCACCCGGGGGCACCGGGTGCGAGGACGAGGGGATCAGCAGGGATGCGGAAGCCGGGCAGCCGTACGCGAGCCGCTCACGCCCTCGTGGCGGCCGCGGTGCTGGGCGTCGCCGGGTGCGGCGCCGGGGGTGGGGGTTCGCCCTCGGCGCAGGGCACCAAGGCGCGCGCCGCCAGACCCGCGCCGGTGTGGAACCGCAGCCCCGACTCGATCGCCGCGGTCGGCGACTCCATCACCCGCGGCTTCGACGCGTGCACGGTGCTGTCGGACTGCCCCGAGGTGTCCTGGGCGACCGGCAGCGACACGCAGGTGGACAGCCTGGCGGTGCGGCTGCTCGGGGCCTCGGGCGCGGCGGAGCGCAGCTGGAACTACGCGGTGACCGGCGCCCGCATGGCCGACCTGCCCGAGCAGATGGCACAGGCGGCGGCGCACGACCCGCAGTTGGTGACGGTCATGGTGGGCGCGAACGACGCCTGCCGGTCCTCGGCGCGGGCGATGACCTCGGTGGCCGTCTTCCGCGCGGACTTCGAGGAGGCGCTGCGCACCCTGCGCGCGGCGTCCCCGAGGACCCAGGTCTACGTGTCGAGCGTGCCGAACCTGAAGCGGCTGTGGTCCGAGGGCCGGGGCAATCCGCTGGGCAAGGAGGTGTGGAAGCTCGGCATCTGCCCGTCGATGCTGTCCGACGCGGACGATCTGACCAACGCGGCCATGCTCCGCCGGGACCGGGTGCAGCAGCGGGTGGTGGAGTACAACAAGGTGCTGAAGGAGGTCTGCGCCAGGGACAGCCGCTGCCGCTTCGACAACAACGCCGTGTACGACTACCGGTTCGGCACCGACCAGCTCAGCCACTGGGACTGGTTCCACCCCAGCAGGGACGGTCAGGCGCGGCTCGCGTCGATCGCGTACCGGACGATCACCGCGGCCAATCCGGTTGCCTAGGACACGCATCACCTACTGTTTTCCACATGAGCGAACTTTTCGGCACACTTTCCGACGGCACCGAGGTCCACCGCTGGACGCTGGAGCGCGCCGGAACACGGGTGGAGGTCCTGACGTACGGCGGGATCGTGCGGTCGGTCCAGGTGCCGGACCGGGAGGGCCGGACGGCGAACGTGGTGCTGGGCTTCACGGACCTCGACGGTTACCTCACCCACCCGGAGCCGCACTTCGGCGCCCTGATCGGCCGGTACGCCAACCGCATCGCGCACGCCCGCTTCCCGCTGGACGGCGTGGTGTACTCCCTGGAGCCGAACGACGCCCCGAACTCCCTGCACGGCGGCACGCGCGGCTTCGACAAGCGGGTGTGGGCCGCGGAGCCCGTCGAGGACGGGGTGCGGCTGAGCCGGGTGAGCCCGCACGGCGAGGAGGGCTTCCCGGGCCGCCTGGAGGTGTCGGCGACCTACACCCTGGACGCGGCCGGCGCGCTGCGGATCGCCTACGAGGCGGTCACGGACGCGCCGACCGTGATCAACCTCACCAACCACAGCTACTTCAACCTGGCCGGCTCGGGCGATGCCGGCGGGCACGAACTGCGGCTGGCCGCCTCCCGTTTCACCCCGGTCGACGCTGACCTGATCCCGACGGGCGCCCTTCAGGACGTCACCGGCTCCCGGTTCGACTTCCGCACCTCCCGCAAGGTCGGCTCCGGCTACGACCACAACTTCGTCCTGGACAAGGGCGCGACCGGCGCCCCCGAGGAGGTCGCCGAGCTGCACGACCCGGGCTCCGGGCGCACCCTGACCGTGGCGACGACCGAGCCGGGCCTCCAGCTGTACACCGCCGACCATCTGACGGAACCGTTCGCCCCGGGCGACGCCATCGCCCTGGAGACCCAGCACTTCCCGGACTCCCCGAACCGGCAGGAGTTTCCGAGCACGGTGCTCAGGCCGGGCGAGGTGTTCCGCTCGCAGACGGTGTACGGGTTCGGGGTCCGCTAGGGCGTCTCGCCCCGCATCCGCTTCGCCGACTTCCCGAGCAGGGACATCGCACCGCCGCAGATCAGCAGCGTCAGCCCCCCGCCCACGACCGGCCCGGCCGAGCCCCCCTTGATCCCTTCCCCGGTCACCGTCGTGGCCAGCACGAAGATGATCGAGTACAGGCTCCGGCCGACCTTGGCGCCGGCCGGGATCACCTGGAGCAACTGCGGGATGGTGGTCGCGGCTGCCACCGCCATCCCGAACGGCAGGGCCGCGCCCAGCGAAAGCGCTCCGAAGCCCAGTGAGTTGCCGTACGCACCCCAGCCGGCGCCCTTGTAGAGCAGGTAGCCGGTCGCGGCGAGGGACAGCAGGACCAGCAGGCCGTTGAGGTAGGCGGCCTGTGTGGCGGCCTTGCGGGCGCCGGGCAGATGCGCGGCCGGGGAACGCCAGGCGTCCGCCGTGATGAGCCGCAGCTGCCGCTTGAGGGCCTGCATCTGCATCAGCGAGAAGACACCGAAGGCCAGCAGGCCCAGTCCGGCGAGCGCCGCGACGAACCCGAGGGGCTTTTCGGTGATGCCGTAGTGGACTCCGCCGAAGGTCAGGGGAATGCCGAGCACCATGCCGTAGGCCATGGGCTTGGACTTCGCCTGGATCCTCAGCACCAGATCACGCTGGGCCGGGGTGAGGTTCGGGTCCAGCCGCATCCTGCCCTCGCCGACGTGCTGGGCGGGCGGCTGCGGGGACTGCTGGGGCGGGTACGGCTGCTGGGGCGGGTACGGCTGCTGGGGCGGGTAGGGCTGTTGAGGCGGATACGGCTGCTGCGGCGCGTAGGGCTGTTGCGGATACGGCTGCTGGTACTGCGGCGGCTGCCCGTACGGCCCCGTCGGCTGCTGCCGGCCGTACGGCCCCGCCTGCTGGCCTGGATACACGATGTCTCTCCCCCGTGCCCGGTGTCTTCCGGTGTTCGCGGGCCGGGAGTCTATACGTACCCGGAGGCGACGAGCCCCGGCCCAGGGGTCAGGTCCCGGGCCGGGGCTGCTCGTGGGGGACTTGTCCCGGATCAGACGTTAATCGGCGCGGTGAGCCTGCGGTCCGCGATCGAGCGTCCGGCGGCGATCTCGTACGAACCCTTCACATACGCCCACGCGTTCGCCGTCTCGTCCCAGCTCTCGAAGGCGCGGCGCGGCAGCGTGACCGTCACCTCGACGCTCTCGCCGGGACCGGCCTCGGCGGAGGCGAAGCCCGCGAGCCGGCGGGCCGGACGCCGGGGGTCCGGGCCGGCCGGGGAGACGTAGACCTGGACGACCTCGCGGCCGGGCCGCTCGCCGGTGTTGCGGAGGCGGATGCGCGCGGTGGTGCCGTCGACGTCCAGGGACTCGTAGGTCCAGTCGGTGTAGCCGAGGCCGTGGCCGAAGGGGTAGGACGGGGTGCGGCCGGCCTTCTCCCAGGCGCGGTAGCCGATGAACACGTCCTCCGTGTAGGCCAGTTCACCGCCGGTGGGCACGACCTGGGTGACCGGGGCGTCGGTGAGGGAGCCCCAGGTGGTGGGGAGCCGGCCGCCGGGCTCGTGGGCACCGGTGAGGACGTCGGCCAGGGCGGCGCCGCCCTCCTGGCCGGGGAACCAGCTGAGCAGGACGGCGGCGACCTCCTCGCGCCAGGGCAGTTCCACCGGGGAGCCGGAGTTGACGACCACGACCGTGCGAGGGTTGGCGGCGGCGACCGCGCGGACCAGGTCGTCCTGGCGGCCGGGGAGCCTCAGGTCGGTACGGTCGAAGCCCTCGGACTCGACGCGGTCGGTGGTGGCGACCATGACGACGGCCGTGTCGGCGTTCCGCGCCACGCGGGCGGCCTCGGCGATCAGCTCGTCGGCGTCGCGCTGCGGCTCGGCGTGGGCGAGCGCGAAGGTGACGACCTTCATCGGGATGTCGTCGGGGAGCTGGACGACGTACGTGAGGGAGACCTCGACCGGTTCGCCGGCGGTGAGTTCGGCCTGGGCGCGGGGTACGGGGGCGCCGAAGAAGGCCTCGAAGGGGTCGTCCTTGCCGGGGCGCTGGACGTCGTCGAAGTACGTGGTGCCGTCGACGGTGAGGGTGAAGGCGCCCATGCCCTTGACGCCGAAGGTGTGCGGGCCGGTCGCGCGCGGGGTGAAGGTGCCGGTCAGCTCGACGGTGTGCAGGGTGTCGTGGGTGACGCCTTCGGGGAGGTCCGAACCCATCCACTGGATCAGGCCGTTCGGGGCCGACCGGGTGCCGATGACCTTGCCGTCGGTGTCGCGGCAGCGGGCCTTGAGGCTGAACCCCTGGTCGGCCACGGCGAGTTCGGTGGCCGGGTCGGCGCCGACGGCGTGGGCGAGGGTGCCCTCGGGGAGGGCCGCGGTGAGGCCGTCCAGCGGGGAGACGATCCGGGCCGGGAAGACGGTGGCGGAGCCGCCGCCGAGGACGCGGGCGTCGCGGGCGGCGGCACCGATCAGGGCCACCGTGCCGTGCGGCTTCAGGGGCAGGGCGGCGTCCTCGTTGCGGAGGAGGACGAAGGAGCGGCGGGCGATCTCGCGGGCCAGCGCCTCGCCGTCGACGGGGGCGGGCGGCTCGGGTACGACGGGTTCGGCACCGTCGAGGATGCCGACGCGGGCGGCGAGGCGCAGGACACGCCGTACGGCCGCGTCGACGGTGGCCTCGGCGACCTCGCCGTCCCGGACGGCCTGCGCGAGGGCGTCGCCGTAGACGGTGCGCGGCCCGGGCATGGCGACGTCCAGCCCGCCGTTGACGGCGCCGACCGTGTCCCGGGCGGCCATCCAGTCGGAGACGTTGAAGCCGTCGAAGCCCCATTCGCCGCGCAGGACTTCGTTGACCAGGTGGTGGTGCTCCGTCATCGTCGTGCCGTTGACCGTGTTGTAGGCGGTCATGACGCCCCAGGGACGGGCGTTCTCGACGATGGCCTCGAACGGGGCGAGGTACAGCTCGCGCAGGGCGCGCTCGGAGACCAGGTTGTTCACGGTGAAGCGGTCGGTCTCGGCGTCGTTGGCGACGAAGTGCTTGACGGTGGTGCCGACTCCGCCGGACTGGACGCCGGTGACATAGCCGGTGCCGATGACACCGGTCAGGTACGGGTCCTCGCTGTAGCACTCGAAGTGGCGGCCGCCGAGCGGGGAGCGGTGCAGGTTCACGGTCGGCGCGAGGAGCACGTGCACGCCCTTGCGGCGGGCCTCCTGGGCGAGCAGGACGCCTGCACGGCGGGCGAGTTCGGGGTCCCAGGTGGCGGCGAGCGCGGTCGGCGAGGGCAGGGCGACGGAGGGGTCGTCGGCGGTCCAGCGCACGCCCCGGACGCCGATCGGGCCGTCGGACATGACCAGGGACGCGAGCCCGATCTGCGGCAGGGCGGGCAGGGTCCACATGTCCTGGCCGGCCAGCAGCCGTGCCTTGGCGTCCAGGTCGAGCTTGCCGAGAGCGGCCTCGACGACCGCCTCGCGGGCCGTGTCGGCCGGGGTGGGCTGGGGTCCCGCCATGGCGGTGCCTCCTCGTTGACGTCCGTGTCCGTGCAGGTGCCTCCCATCGTGCATCCGTTACCTGTAGAGCGGTAGGTTTCGTTATCTTGCCGTTATTCTCGGGGGGTGCGGATGCCGTACGGTGTCGTCATGAACGCGAGGGTCAGGAGCGAGGAGCGGCGCGCGGAGATCGTCGGGGCGGCCCTGGAGGTGATCGCCGAGCGCGGTTACCGGGGGGCGAGCCTCGCCGCCGTGGCCGAGCGCGTCGGCCTCACCCAGCAGGGGCTGCTGCACTACTTCCCCACGAAGGACGCCCTGCTGGTGGCCGTGCTCCAGGAGCGGGACCGGTGGGACGCGCTGCCGGACACGCGGTGGCGGGTGGACCTGCTGGCCTCGCTGGTGGAGTACAACGCGATGCGGCCGGCGATCATCCAGACGTTCTCCGCGCTGCTCGGCGAGAGCGTGACGGAGGGACATCCGGCGCGTTCGTACTTCACCGAGCGGTACGCGCGGGTGCGGGAGTCCATGGCGACGGTGCTGCGCGCCGAGTACGGCGACCGCCTGCCGAACGGACTCACCCCCGAGCGCACCGCTCCGCTGCTCGTGGCGGTGATGGACGGGTTGCAGTACCAGTGGCTGCTGGATCCGGAGGCGGTGGACATGCCGGGCGCGTTCCGGGACTTCCTGGGGCTGCTGGGCGAGTCGGCGGACTGAGAGCGGTTCGTCTCACGAGGGTCGTACGGCCGCCACGACCTCCAAGCAGCGCGTCGATCGCCTCGAAGACGCCCCGGGTCCGCAGCCGCGTGCGGCCTCAACCGGCCTGACGGGTCGGCGCCGTACCGTCGGCGTCGGTCGTGGAGTCGTCCTCCTCGCTCTCCTCCCCCAGCAGCTCCCGCGCGAGCAGTGTCGCGCCCGCGACCGCGCCCGGCATCAGGAACACCGCGACGAACGGGACCAGGAAGGCCACGCCCAGGGGCGTACCGAAGCCCCAGACCAACGTCTTGCGGGAGCGGAGCAGGGCGAGCCGGGCGCGCAGTTCGACGCCTCGGCGCTGGAGGGCGACGGCGGTGAGCTCCTCGGTGAGGAAGAAACCGGTGACGAAGAAGCCGAGCACGGGGACGGCGGTCTGCCCGACGAACGGCACGAAGCCGAGGGCGAAGAGCAACACGCCCCACAGCGCGGCCCGCACCAGGATCCGCACGCTGTCCCGGGCCGAGATCCACAGCTCGCGCCACAGCGGCAGCTCCGACCGCGGGGCGGTGCCGTCGGGAGAGACGTCGGCGTCGACCTTCTCCGACAGGTTCTCGTAGAAGGGCTGGCCGATCAGCAGCGCGACGGCGGTGAACGTCAGGACGGCCAGCAGCAGCCCGAGCGCGAAGAGGACGGCCGTGAGGAAGCCGCGGAACAGGCCCTGCCAAGGGCTGGACCAGTGGTCCGCGAACGGCGTCGCCCAGGTGACCGCGTCCTCGCCCCACACCGCGAGCGCGACCAGCGCCGCCACGTAGAGCACCAGGGCGATCAGCCCGGGCAGCAGCCCGAAGCCGTAACTCCTGCCGTGCCGGGCCACCCAGCGCTGGCCCTTCAGCAGATGACCGAACCCCACCCCGAGATCACGCATGGCGGGAACTCTACCGACTTTCAGCCGGCCAGCATCCGGCGCAGCAGGTCGCGCAGGGAGCGCCGCTCCTCCTCCGACAGCCCGGCCAGGGGCTCGCGTGCGAAGTGCAGCCCCTCGCGCAGGTCCCGGGCCACCCGCACGCCCTCCTCGGTGGCGGCGGCCACCTTGACCCGGCGGTCGTCCGGGTCGGGGCGGCGCTCGACCAGCCCCCGGGACTCCAGGCGGTCCACTATGCCCGTGACGTTCGACGGCTCGCACTTCAGCTTCTGCGCCAGCTTGCGCATGGGCAGCGGCTCCACGGAGAGCAGGCTGAGGAGCCGGGCCTGGGGGCCGGTCAGGGTGTGCTCGCCCGCTGCTTCCTCGTAGTCCGCGTAGAAGCGGGCCACGACGTCCCCGATGAGTTCGACGACCTCCATCGTGAGGGCGTCGGGGCGGTGGGTCTTCGGTGGTGTGGCCATGCCCAGCAGGATACCGTGTTACTTGACATCCTGAAATATTGAAGCGCATGGTTGTTTCAGGTTCTGAAGTAATCAGGCTCCGAAGCAAGGAAAGGCGCTGTCATGATCAACCGCGAGTGGCACCTGCTCAGCCGTCCCGTGGGCTGGCCGAAGCCGGAGGACTTCGCGCTCGTCGAGACCCCGGTGCCGACGCCCGGCGAGGGCCAGGTGCTGGTGCGGAACAAGTACCTCTCCGTGGACCCGTACATGCGCGGCCGGATGAGTGCCGCGAAGTCGTACGCCGCCCCCTTCGAGCTGGGCAAGGTCATGCAGGGCGGCGCGGTCGGCGAGGTGATCGAGTCCAACGCCGAGGGCATCGCCGTCGGCGACCACGTCCTGCACTTCTTCGGCTGGCGCGAGTACGCGGCCATGGACGCCAAGAACGCCGTCAAGGTCGACCCCGGGGCGGCGCCCCTCTCGACGTACCTCGGCGTCCTCGGCATGACCGGCCTGACCGCCTACGCCGGCCTGCTGCGCACCGCCTCCTTCAAGGAGGGCGACATCGTCTTCGTGTCCGGCGCGGCAGGCGCCGTCGGCAGCCAGGTCGGCCAGCTCGCCAAGCTCATGGGCGCCTCGCGGGTCATCGGCTCGGCCGGTTCCGACGAGAAGGTCAAGCTGCTGGTCGAGGAGTACGGCTTCGACGCCGCGTTCAACTACAAGAACGGCCCCGTGAGCGAGCAGCTGCGCGAGGCCGCGCCGGACGGCATCGACGTGTATTTCGACAACGTCGGCGGCGACCACCTGGAGGCCGCGATCGGTTCGCTGAACCAGGGCGGCCGGATCGCCGTCTGCGGCATGATCTCGGTCTACAACAACACCGAGCCCGCGCCGGGACCGAGGAACCTCGCCCGGCTCATCCAGACCCGGGGCCGCATCGAGGGCTTCCTGGTCGGCGACCACTACGACCTGCAGCCCGAGTTCGTCCAGAAGGTCGGGCCGTGGGTCGCCTCGGGCGAGCTGAAGTACCGCGAGACGGTCGTCGAGGGCATCGAGAACAACCTGGAGGCGTTCCTCGGGGTCCTGCGCGGCGACAACGTCGGCAAGATGATCGTCAAGCTCTGAGGCCCGGGCAGGCCTTCCCCGTCGTTTCCGGCATGCGGTAACTTCTTTCCGAATTCCGTCGTCGATCGTGGGCGCGAGTCGCGGCGGACCGAGGAGGAGGACCACCGCATGCCCATCACGCAGTCCGACGTCCTGTACACCGCCGTCGCCACCGCCGAGAACGGCCGCGACGGCCGGGTCGCCACGGACGACGGCCGACTCGACGTCGTCGTCAACCCGCCCAAGGAGATGGGCGGCAACGGCGCCGGCACCAACCCGGAGCAGCTGTTCGCCGCGGGATACTCCGCCTGCTTCCAGGGCGCGCTGGGCGTTGTCGCCCGGGCCGAGGGGGCCGATGTCTCCGGGGCGACCGTCACCGCGAAGGTCGGAATCGGCAAGAACGACGACGGGTTCGGGATCATCGTGGAGATCTCGGCGAACATTCCCCACGTTTCCGCCGAGGCGGCCCGGGAGCTGGTCGAGAAGGCCCACCAGGTGTGCCCGTACTCGAAGGCGACGCGGGGGAACATCACCGTGACGCTGGCCTGAGCTACGTCGTTGCTCACAGCGGCAGCCGCACCCCTGGACGTGGGGTGCGGCTGCCGCGTTGATCGACGTCTGGGTTTCCCGTACCGGGGCGTTGTTAGGGTCGGGTGGTGTTCTCCCTCCGTGAGCCCGTCTTCTTCAGCCGCCTGCGCGAGGCGCGCCGGATCCTCGTCGCCGGTGCGGGCGGGGGCTTCGACGTCTACGCCGGCTTGCCCCTGGCCCTCGCGCTGCGGTCGGCCGGTGCCGAGGTCCACCTGGCCAGCCTGTCTTTTTCCGAGCTGTACGGCCTGGACCTGGACTCCTGGGTCGCGGAAGACGTCGCCGCCGTCCGCCCGGACACCCCACTGCGTGGCGACTACTTCCCCGAGCGCTCCCTCGCCCGCTGGCTCCACTCGCGGCAACTGCCCGACACCGTGTACGCCTTCCCCCTCACGGGTGTCCAGCCGCTGCGCGCCGCCTACCGGGCCCTGCTGGATCACTTGGGCGGCGTGGACGCTGTCGTACTGGTGGACGGCGGGACCGACATCCTCATGCGCGGGGACGAGCACGGGCTCGGCACTCCGGAGGAGGACATGGCCAGCCTGGCAGCCGTCGCCGGCCTGGACGAGGTCCCGCACCGGCTCGTGGCCTGCGTGGGCTTCGGCGTGGACGCCTACCACGGCGTCAACCACTCACTGGCGCTGGAGAACCTGGCCGCTCTGGACCGCGCCGACGGGTATCTGGGCGCGTTCTCGCTGCCTCGCGAGAGCGTTGAGGGTGCCGCCTATCTCGACGCGGTGGCCGATGCCCAGCGCAGCCATGCGAGTCATCCGAGCATCGTCCACGGGTCCGTCGCCGCCGCCGTGCGAGGGGAGTTCGGCGACGTACGGTTCACCGAGCGCACCCGTGGCAGCGAGCTGTTCGTCAACCCGCTGATGGCACTGTACTTCTGTGTCGACCTGCCCGCCCTGGCGCGCGCGAACCTCTACCTCGACCGGCTGGAGGACACGGTTCTGATGCGCCAGATCAGCTCCGCCATCTCCGGTTTCCGCGAGAAGCTGCCCCGGCAGCGGCAACCCCGGGCCTTCCCGCACTGAGCCCGGCATGGGTCAGTGGCATTACTTGACCTCTTCGCCGACCTGGACCAGTTCTGGACGCTCTACGGCGGTACGCCGGGATGCACCGTGACTACGTTCAGTCGCGCGCCAGCGCCGCCCGGTGCGCGGCGGCCGTCAGTCTGCTGTTCTCCGGTGCCGCTCCGCCCGGAAACGCCATCCGGCGACGCGTATAGCCGTACGCCAGACCACTGCGCGGATCGGCGAAGGCCTGGCTGCCGCCCGCACCGCTGTGGCCGAAGGCGCCGGCGCCCAGGACCGGGTGCCACATGTCGGCGGTGGCCTGGAAGCCGAGGCCGTACGACTTGTGGGCGCGGGCCACCAGGTCGTAGCCCACGGAGTGGATCTGGCCGACCTCGGCGACCGTGTCCGGCTTCAGCAGCGGTGGCCGGTCGTCCAGCTCGCTGATCGCCGCCGCGTACATCTTGGCGAGTCCCCGCGCGGAGGCGACGCCGCCCGCCGACGCCGGTCCCTTGGCCCGTACCAGACGGGAGTTGGCGTAGTCCGCCGGTGTGCCCGGCTCCGGGACGTGCGTGTTGAAGGCGATCGAGGTCAAGGTGTGCGGGCCGGTCGGCTGGGCGTCCAGCAGGGCCTGCTGCTCGGGGGTCGGGAGCATCGGCTGCACCGGGCGGAAGCGGGGTTCCCGGGATTCGGGCAGGCCCAGGAAGAAGTCGATGCCGTACGGCGCGCGCACCCGCTCCTCGTACACCTCCTGAAGGGTGCGGCCCGTGGCCCGGCGGACCACCTCGCCGGTGAGCGCGCCGATCACGAGCGCGTGGTAGCCGAACGCCGTGCCCGGTCGCCAGAACGGCTTCTGGTCGGCGAGCCGTTCGGCCATCGCCCGGTCGTCGGCCATCTCCTCGGCGGAGAACCCGGCGTCGATCCCGACCAGCCCCGCGCGGTGCGCCAGCAGGTCCCTCAGGGTCACCGCGCCCTTGCCCTCGGCGCCGAACTCCGGCCAGTAGTAGGTCACTTTGCGGTCCAGCTCCAGCGTGCCGTCCTGCACCAGGAGCGCGACCACCAGGTGTGCGGCGCCCTTGGTGGACGAGAACACGCCGTACAGCGAGTCCGCCTCCGCGCCCGCCCACAGGTCGACGACCTGCCGCCCGTGCACGTAGGCGCACAACTGGCCCTCGTAGTCGTCGCGTTCCCCGGCGACGAAGGCGGCGAACTCCTCGCGCACCGCCTCGAAGCCCTCGGCGACCGTGCCGTGGACGGTGATCTGCTGCGTCATCCGCTCTCCTCAACTGAGCCGCTGCTCGCTGCTCCCCCTCTACAACGCCCGTTCCCGCTCCGGGCGTTCCCGAGACCGGTACGGCGCGATGTACCCGTTCGACTCAACCGACGCGAACCCCCATGGGTGTCACAGCTGCCCCGGATGGCGGATGGCGCGGGGGTGGCGCGCGGACGCCCAGGTCCGGCCGACCATGGCCCGGTTCGACGCCGCCCCGCACGGCGGACGCAGCGCGCGGATGCGCAGGGCTCAGGCAGACCGCCGCGGAAAGGGCCGCGGAAGTCGGCGGGCGGGCGCAAAGGGCGGAGATGGTGCCGCCGCTCCCCGCGACGCACCGGCCGGAGTCGGCCGCGCCGACCGCCCATGGCCGGGGCGACGCCGTCCCGCAGGGCGGACGCGGAGGGCTCAGGCGTCCCGGTACGGAAGAGGCCGCGGGAGATGTGCGGTCGGGGTCAGCTGCACCACCACAGGAAGCGGGTGCAGGTCTTGGTCGGGGAGGGTGTCGGGGAGGGGGGTGAGCTCGTCGGGGCGCTGGTGGGGGTGGAGGTGGGCCGGGAGGTGGCGGTGGGCGCCGGGGCCGCGTGGGTGGCGCCGGAGCCCGTCGCGGCGGTCTGCGTCGCCTTGTCGGTGTTCTTGGCGTCGGGCGACTTGGAGTGCTTGTCCTTCGGGGACTTGGAGGCGGACGCGGAGGCGTCCGGGGAGGCCGAGCCGGGAGCCGCGCCGGAGGTGTCGGAGGCCGTGGCGCCGGGGGACGCGGAGGAGGTGCCGCCGTCGGCCGCGGTGTTCGCGGCGGAGTCCGGCTGTCCGCTGGAGAAGGGCGAGAACGGCGCGTCCGTGCCGAGTTCGGCGAGGCCGAGGCTGCCCGCGGCCAGCACGAACCCCGCGGTGATCAGCACGGTACGGCGGCGTCGGCGCCGGTGCGCGGCGGCCTTGCGGTCGCGGCGGCTGGCGTCGGCCTCGGCGGGGCCCACGGCGGTGCCGCCGCGCGTCCGGCGCCGCGCGGCCCTGCCACCGGGTTCCGACTCGGGGTCGGGCTCAGGCTCGGGGTCGCTGCCGGCTGCGGCTTCCGCCTCGGTGGCGGGCTCGGACTCGGTCCCGGGGACCCAGTTCTCGTGCTGCTCCCGTTCCTCCGCCCACGCCGCCTGTTCCGGGCCGGCCGGCTCGTACTGATGGGGGACGCGGTACTCCGGGGACCCGTACTGCTGGGAGTACTGCTGAGAGTCGTACTGAGGGGACCCGTACGGCTGGGGAACGCCGTACCCCTGCGTCTCACCCGTGCCCGCGCGCGCGTACGCGGCCGGCGCTTCTGCGACGGCGCGTGCCGGAGTTCCGCACCCGGGGCAGGCCAGGGCGCCGTTGAGGTGCCGTTGGCACGGGTGGCAGTAGTCCATGACGCCGGAAGACTAGATTCCCCATCGGTCACGTTCCTAGGTGCCGCTGTGAAGGTTTCGTAGAAAGCGAAAGAATTCTCGAAAGGCTTGCCGAAACCGTTACCTGTTCGACCCATTGACACCCCTACCGCCTCGTCCTTACTGTCACGCCAGCATTTCGAACGTGTGACGAAATCTCGAACAGCTGAGGGGCAACTGCCGTGCGCATCACCGGAATCAGCACACACGTGGTCGGCACGCCGTGGCGCAACCTGACCTACGTCCAGGTGCACACCGACGAGGGGATCACGGGAGTCGGCGAGACCCGGATGCTCGGTCACACCGACGCGCTGATCGGCTATCTGCGGGAGGCCCAGGCCAATCACATTCTCGGCTCGGATCCGTTCGCGGTCGAGGACCTCGTCCGCCGGATGAAGTACGGCGACTACGGCCGTGCGGGTGAGATCGTCATGTCCGGCATCGCGGTCGTCGAGATGGCCTGCTGGGACATCAAGGGCAAGGCGCTGGGCGTGCCGGTGTGGCAGCTGCTCGGCGGCAAGGTGACGGACCGGGTCAAGGCGTACGCCAACGGGTGGTACACGACCGAGCGAACGCCGGAGGCCTACCACAAGGCCGCGCAGCAGGTCATGGAGCGCGGTTACCGGGCGCTGAAGATCGACCCGTTCGGCACCGGGCACTTCGAGCTGGACCACCAGGAGAGCCTGTACGCCGTCTCCCTCATCGAGGCCGTACGGGACGCGATCGGCCCGGACGCCGAGCTGATGCTGGAGATGCACGGCCGCTTCTCCCCCGCCACCGCCGTCCGGCTGGCCAAGGAGCTGGCGCCCTATCGGCCGGCCTGGCTGGAGGAGCCGGTGCCGCCGGAGAACCTGAAGGCGCTGGAGAAGGTCGCGGCCAAGGTGGACATCCCGGTCGCCACCGGTGAGCGGATCCACGACCGGATCGAGTTCCGCGAGCTGTTCGACAGCCAGGCCGTGGACATCATCCAGCCCGACGTCGGTCACATCGGCGGCATCTGGGAGACCCGCAAGCTCGCCGCGACCGCCGAGACGCACTACATGCTGGTCGCGCCGCACAACGTCGGCGGGCCGGTGCTCACCGCCGCCTCCCTCCAGGTCGGCTTCACCTCCCCGAACTTCAAGATCCTTGAGCACTTCAACGACTTCGCGGACGCGGAGATCAAGAAGGTGGTCAAGGGGGCGCCGCAGGTGGTGGACGGCTACTTCCACCTGTCCGACGCGCCCGGTCTCGGCGTCGAGCTGGACGTGGACGCGGCCGCCGAGTTCCCGCAGCAGCAGGCCCGGTTCGACCTGTGGGCCGAGGGCTGGGAGCAGCGCAGGCCGAAGGGGACCAAGTGAGCACCGCCGTCGTCGTCGAGGCCCCGGGCCGGCACCGGCTCGTGCCGCACACGCCGCGCGAACCCGGTCCCGGCGAGGCGCTGGTGACCGTGCACGCGGTCGGCATCTGCGGCAGCGACCGCGAGGTGTACCAGGGCAACCGGCCCGAGGGGTACGTCCGTTACCCGCTCACCCCCGGCCACGAGTGGTCGGGGACGGTGTCGGAGGTGGGCGCCGGGGTGCCGGCGGGGCTCGTAGGCCGCAAGGTGGTCGGCGAGGGATTCCGCAACTGCCAGGTGTGCGACCGCTGCCACGCGGGCGAGACCACCCTGTGCACCGACGGCTACGAGGAGACCGGGTTCACCCAGCCGGGCGCCATGGCCGCCACGCTGACCCTCCCGGCCCGGCTGCTGCACGTCCTGCCGGACGACGCCGACCTCACCGCCGCCGCCCTGCTGGAGCCGGCCGCCTGCGTCGCGGCCGCCGCGCTGAAGGCCCGCGCCCTGCCTGGCGAGCGGGTCGCGGTGGTCGGCACGGGCACGCTCGGGATGTTCGCCGTGCAGTTCCTGAAGGCCGTCTCGCCGGCGGAGCTGCTCGTCGTGGGGACCAGGAACGACCGGGAGGCGCTCTCCCGGCAGTTCGGGGCGAGCGACTTCCGGCTGAAGGACCAGGAGCTTCCGGACGACTTCGACGTCGTCGTCGAGACCGCCGGGTCCGCCTCCGCCGCGCGGACCGCCGCTTCGCTGCTCCGGCGCGGCGGACGGCTGGTCCTGACCGGGATCCCGGCGCCGGGCGCGGACGGGCTCGACCCGACCGATCTCGTCGTACGGCAGCTGGAGGTGCACACCGTCTTCGGGGCGCCGCCGGACGCCTGGGCGCACACCGTGCGGGTGTTCGGCGCCGGACTGCTCCACCCGCTGCCGCTGGTCACGCACGAGCTGCCGCTGATCGAGTTCCCGCAGGCCATCGAGCTGGTCGGGGCGGGTGATCCGAAGGTGGGCAAGGTGCTGCTCCGTCCCTGAAGACGTACGCCGGTCAGGGCGTGACCTGACGGCGCCCTGACCGGCGTACCACCACGCCCGCTTTTTTCGCAGCACCCCCGGGGCCGTAGTCCGCTCCGAGCCGCGAACCTCGTCCGATATCTCGAACGTCTCGACCACGAAGGACAGCTTGTGACGACCGACGCTTCCGCCACGGCGGCCCGCCGACCCGGTGAGCAGGCGCTCACCGCCCTCGGCCTGAGTGCGCCCGCCCTCGACCCCGCCGACGCCTCCGCCCACACCTTCCCGGGCGGCGGCCGCTGGCGCACCGAGATCCCCTCGTGCGAGGGTCCCGAAGCGCTGGCGGTCGTCCTGAAGGAGGCCTCGCGCCTTGATGTGCCGATCCACCGGATCAGCCAGGGCAGCGGCGTGTGGATGCTCACCGACGCCGAGATCACCGAGATGGTCGAGGCCACCGCCGCACGCGACATCGAACTCTGCCTGTTCACCGGCCCGCGCGGCACCTGGGACATCGGCGGCTCGGTGCGCTCCGACTCGCGGGGGGCCGGACTGCGCGCACGAGGCCACGACGCGATCGCCGGGTGCGTCGAAGACGCCGTACGGGCCACGGAGTTGGGCGTCAGGTGCCTGCTGGTCGCCGACGAGGGCGTGCTGTGGACCCTGCACCGCGCCCGCGAGGCCGGGATCATCCCGGCCGGCACCACGCTGAAGGTCTCGGCGCTCATCGGCCCCGTCAACCCGGCCTCGTACGCCGTCTTCGAGCGGCTCGGCGCCGACTCGGTCAACGTGCCCAGCGATCTGACGCTGGATCACCTCACCGAGATCCGGCGGGTGTCCGCCGCTCCCATGGACATGTACATCGAGGCCCCCGACGACCTCGGCGGCTATGTGCGGATGTACGAGGTCGCCGAGCTGATCCGGCGCGGCGCCCCGCTCTACCTGAAGTTCGGCCTGTCCAAGGCACCCGGCATCTACCCGTGGGGCACCCACCTCAGGGACGTGACCCTGGACACCGCCCGGGAGCGGGTGCGGCGCGGCCGCCTCGCCCTGGATCTGCTCGCCCGGCACGGCGCGGACGGCGACATGGCGCCGCTCGGCTCGCGACTGCCCGGACCGCTCAACCGCTTCCCCATCACCGTGTGACCCCTCAACGACGAGACGACCGAGAAGACCAAGGACGGATCACCATGCGCAACCGCAGAGCCGCACTCGCCGCGATATCCGGAGCAGCCTCGCTCGCCCTCACCCTGACCGCCTGCGGGCAGAGCAGCTCGGGCGGCAGCAAGGAGAAGACCGGTGACGTCAAGGGCGCCACCATCGGCATCGCCATGCCGACGAAATCCTCCGAGCGGTGGATCAACGACGGCAACAACGTCGTGAAGAACCTGCAGTCCATGGGCTACAAGACCAAGCTGGTCTACGGCGAGGACGACCCGAGCACCCAGGTCTCGCAGATCGAGAACATGATCACACAGGGCGTCAAGGGCCTGATCGTCGCGGCGATCGACAACAAGTCGCTGAACAACGTGCTCCAGGA
Source organism: Streptomyces sp. NPDC001153 (assembly GCF_053598315.1). Taxonomy (NCBI): domain Bacteria; kingdom Bacillati; phylum Actinomycetota; class Actinomycetes; order Kitasatosporales; family Streptomycetaceae; genus Streptomyces; species Streptomyces sp. NPDC001153. The sequence continues at coordinate 112,262 of NZ_JBSFJZ010000021.1, read as the reverse complement.
GGCGCACCAGGCGAACATCCCGGTGATCGCCTACGACCGGTTGATCCTCGGCACCCCGAACGTCGACTACTACGCCTCCTTCGACAACGAGAAGGTCGGCGTCCTCCAGGCCACCTACATCGTGCACAAGCTCGGCCTGGACGCCGGCAAGAAGGGCCCGTTCGACATCGAGCTGTTCGCGGGCTCGAACGACGACAACAACACCAAGTACTTCTTCAACGGCGCCATGAGCGTGCTCAAGCCGTACATGGACAAGAAGCAGCTGGTGGTCAAGTCCGGGCAGACCCAGCTCAACCAGGTCACGACGCTGCGCTGGGACGGCACCACCGCGCAGAAGCGCATGGAGGACATCCTCACCTCGTCCTACAAGAGCGGCCGGGTCGACGCGGTGCTCTCGCCGTACGACGGCATCTCCATCGGCATCCTGTCCGCGCTCAAGTCGGACGGCTACGGCTCCGGCAGCAACCCGCTGCCGGTCATCACCGGCCAGGACGCCGAGCTCGCCTCGGTCAAGTCGATCATCGCCGGGCAGCAGACACAGACCGTCTACAAGGACACCCGGCAGCTCGCCAAGGTCGCCTCGACCATGGTGGACGACGCCCTGAAGGGCAAGAAGCCGCAGGTCAACGACACCAAGACATACAACAACGGCAGCAAGGTCGTGCCCGCCTACCTGCTCCAGCCGGTCAGCGTCGACAAGACCAACTACAAGCAGGTGCTGGTGGACGGCGGCTACTACACCGAGTCCGAGCTCAAGTAAGCGCCCGCCCCCTACGGATTGGAAGGCACGACCATGGCGGGACCCGTCCTGGAAATGCGCTCGATCGTCAAGACCTTTCCCGGTGTCAAAGCGCTGTCGGACGTCACCCTGACCGTCCGGCAGGGCGAGGTCCACGCCATCTGCGGGGAGAACGGCGCCGGCAAGTCGACCCTGATGAAGGTGCTCTCCGGCGTCCATCCGCACGGCACCTACGAGGGCGAGATCCTCTTCGAGGGGGAGCTCTGCCGGTTCAGGGACATCCGGGCGAGCGAGCAGCACGGCATCGTCATCATCCACCAGGAGCTGGCGCTGGTGCCGTACCTCTCCATCGCGGAGAACATCTTCCTCGGCAACGAACACGCCACGCGCGGACTCATCAACTGGCGCGAGACGCTGCGCCACGCCACCGAACTGCTGCGCCGGGTCGGTCTCGACGAGCACCCGGAGACCCGCGTCGCCGACATCGGCGTGGGCAAGCAGCAGCTCGTGGAGATCGCCAAGGCGCTGTCGAAGGAGGTGAAGCTGCTCATCCTCGACGAGCCGACGGCGGCCCTGAACGACGAGGACAGCGGCAAACTCCTCGACCTGATCCTGGAGCTGAAGAACCAGGGCATCACCTCGATCATCATCTCCCACAAACTCAACGAGATCCGCCGGGTCGCCGACTCGGTGACGATCATCCGCGACGGGCGGTCCATCGAGACGCTCGACGTGAAGGCGGCGGAGACCACCGAGGACCGGATCATCAGCGGCATGGTGGGCCGCGACCTCGACCACCGCTTCCCCGAGCGCACCCCGCACCAGCCGGAGGAGGGTGCGGCCCCCGCGCTGGAGATCCGCAACTGGACCGTCCGCCACCCCATCGACCAGCAGCGCAAGGTCGTGGACGACGTCTCGCTCAGCGTCCGGCGGGGCGAGATCGTCGGCATCGCGGGCCTGATGGGCGCCGGCCGCACCGAACTCGCGATGAGCGTCTTCGGCCGCACCTACGGCCGGTACGCGGGCGGCACGGTCCTCAAGGACGGCACGGAGATCCGTACGAAGACCGTCGCGGAGGCGGTGGAGCACGGCATCGCGTACGTCACCGAGGACCGCAAGCACTACGGCCTCAACCTCATCGACACCATCAACCGCAACATCTCGCTTACCGCGCTGAAGAAGGTCGCCAAGCGGGGTGTGGTGGACGAGCAGGCGGAGCGGCAGGTCTCCGAGGGCTTCCGCACGTCCATGAACATCAAGGCACCGACGGTGTTCGAGCCGGTGGGCAAGCTGTCCGGCGGCAACCAGCAGAAGGTCGTCCTCAGCAAGTGGATCTTCGCGGGTCCGGACGTGCTGATCCTGGACGAGCCCACCCGCGGCATCGACGTGGGTGCCAAGTACGAGATCTACACGGTCATCGACCAACTGGCCGCCCAGGGCAAGGCGGTCGTCTTCATCTCCTCGGAGCTGCCGGAGCTGCTCGGCATGTGCGACCGCATCTACACGATGGCCGCGGGACGGCTGACCGGTGAGGTGCCGCGGGCCGAGGCCACGCAGGAAGTGCTGATGCGCCAGATGACGAAGGACAAAGAGGTAACCCGATGAGCACGGACGTCACCGACAAGACCCCGGCGGCCGCGCCGCCGGGCAAGGGCGGACCGGCCGCCGGCGAGGGCCTGTTGCGGCTGGTGCTCGGCGGCCTGCGCCGCAACATGCGCCAGTACGGCATGCTGATCGCGCTCGGTCTGATCGTCGTCCTCTTCCAGTTCTGGACCGGCGGCGACCTGCTGCTGCCGCGCAACGTCTCCAACCTGGTGCTGCAGAACAGCTACATCCTGATCCTCGCGATCGGCATGATGCTGGTGATCATCGCCGGGCACATCGACCTGTCGGTCGGCTCGATCACGGCGTTCGTGGGCGCCTTCGCGGCCGTACTGACGGTGCAGCACCATGTGGCGTGGCCCGTCGCCCTGGTGCTGTGCCTGCTGGTGGGCGCGGTGGCGGGCTCCGTACAGGGCTTCCTGATCGCGTATTTCGGCATACCGTCGTTCATCGTCACCCTCGCCGGGATGCTGCTCTTCCGCGGCCTGACGGAGATCCTCCTCAAGGGCCAGACCCTCGGCCCGTTCCCGAACGGCCTGCAGAAGATCGGCAACGGCTTCCTGCCCGAGGTCGGCCCGAACACCAACTACCACAACCTCACCCTGCTCCTCGGCATCGTCCTGATCGCCGCCGTGGTCTGGCAGGAGGTGCGCGACCGGCGCCGCCAGCAGGAGTTCTCCCTCGACGTGGTGCCCTTCAAGCTGTTCCTGCTCAAGCTCGTCGCGCTGGTCGCCGCGGTCCTCGCCCTCACCATGCTGCTCGCCAGCTACGACGGCGCGCCGATCATCCTGATCATCCTCGGTGTCCTGGTGGGCGGATACGGCTACGTCATGCGCAACTCGGTCTTCGGCCGGCACATCTACGCCATCGGCGGCAACCTGCCGGCGGCCAAGCTGTCCGGCGTGAAGGACAAGCGCATCACCTTCCAGGTGTTCCTGAACATGGGCGTGCTCGCGGCCCTGGCGGGTCTGGTGGTCGCCGCCCGTCTGAACGCGGCCTCGCCGAAGGCGGGCGACGGCTTCGAACTGGAGGCCATCGCCTCCTCGTTCATCGGCGGTGCCTCCATGAGCGGCGGTGTCGGCACCGTGCTCGGTGCCATCATCGGCGGTCTCGTCCTCGGCGTGCTGAACAACGGCATGAACCTCCTCAGCGTCGGCACCGACTGGCAGCAGGTCATCAAGGGCCTGGCCCTGTTGGCGGCGGTCGGCTTCGACGTGTGGAACAAGCGCAAGTCCGGTTCGTAAGTCAGATCGGGCCCCACCGGACAGAGCCGGTGGGGCCCCTCCTCTCAGGGAGCCGCATCCATGGAACTGAACAGACGCACGGTCATCGCTGGAGCCGCGGCGGCCGGTATCGCCGCCACCACCCTCGGCTCGGGCACTGCCCAGGCCGCGTCCGCCACCTCAGGGGGCCGTAAGCCGGTGAAGGAACTGTTCGGCACGCTCGCCGACGGCACGAAGATCTACCGCTGGTCGCTGGAGAACGGCGGCACGCGGCTGAAGGTCCTGAACTACGGCGGCATCGTCCAGACCCTGGAAGTCCCCGACCGCCGCGGCCACTACGCCAACGTCGTCGCGGGCTTCGACGACATAGCCGACTACGTCGCCAAGAGCCCGTACTTCGGCGCCCTGATCGGGCGGTACGGCAACCGGATCGGCAAGGGCCGGTTCACGCTCGACGGCAAGAGCTACCAGCTCTCCGTCAACGACGGCGTGAACAGCCTGCACGGCGGCAAGCAGGGCTTCGACAAGCACGTGTGGGACGTCGAGCCGTTCGCCGACGGCTCCGAGGTCGGCCTGCACCTGCACTACACCAGCGTCGACGGCGAGATGGGCTACCCGGGCACGCTCAAGGCGAAGGTGACGTACACCCTCACCCGGCACGGTGAGTGGCGCATCGACTACGAGGCCACCACGGACAGGGCGACCATCGTCAACCTCACCAGCCACGTCTACTGGAACCTGGCCGGCGAGGGCAGCGGCACGATCGAGGACCACGAGCTCCGGATCGCCGCCTCCCGCTACACCCCCACCGACTCGGGCCTGATTCCGACCGGCGAGCTGGCCGAGGTCGCGGGCACCCCGTTCGACTTCCGCCACGCCAAGCCGATCGGCCGGGACATCCGCGCCGGGCACGTCCAGCAGGTGCAGGCCAAGGGCTACGACCACAACTGGGTCCTCGACAAGGGCATCACGCAGCGCCCGGAACATGTGGTGACCCTGCGCGACCCGCGCTCCGGCCGCACCCTGAAGATCGCCACCGACCAGCCCGGCCTGCAGTTCTACTCCGGCAACTTCCTCGACGGCACCCTCACCGGCACCGGCGGACACACCTACCGTCAGGGCGACGCCCTGTGCCTGGAGACCCAGCACTTCCCGGACTCGCCGAACCACGCGAACTTCCCGTCGACCGTGCTGCGGCCCGGGCAGACCTACCGGACGACGACGATCCACACGTTCGGGCCGTGAACCGGCTCACAGGGCCGGTGAGTTGAACGCCACTGCCGTCCCCTCCGTATCGATGGGTGGCCCGTGCTCCCCCGCACGGGCCACCCGAAACGGAGGTCCCTTTGGCCGGCAACGTCACCTCGTTGTTCCGCGGCACCGCCGCGCACAGCCCCTCCATGGCGGCGCTGACGCGCGAGGGCGGCGACGGAACCGGCCCGGTGGACTTCTGCGTCCCGTGCAACCCGTACTTCCCCACCCCGGCCATGTACGACGAGCTGGCGGCCCGGCTGCGCGAGATCATCACCTACTACCCGAGCGGCGCCGACACCATCACCGCCGAGCTGTGCAGCCTCCTCCAGCTGCCCCCGCAGTGCGTGGCGATGGGCAACGGGTCCACGGAGCTGATCACCTGGATCGACCACCTCATGGTCCGCGAGTCCCTGGCGGTCCCCGTGCCGACCTTCGGCCGCTGGACCGACCAGCCGATGGAGACCGGCAAGCGGGTCGACATGTTCCCGCTCCAGGAGGCGAGCGGCTTCGCGCTGGACCTGGCCCAGTACGCGAACTTCATCCGCACCCGGGGCACGCGCGTGGCGGTGATCTGCAACCCGAACAACCCCGATGGCGGCTATCTGCGCAAACAGCAGGTCGTCCAGTTCATGGACGCGATGACGGACCTCGACCTGGTGATCGTCGACGAGTCCTTCCTGGAGTTCGCCGACGCGGAGGCCGAACCGAGCGTCGTCCAGGAGGCCATGCTCCGCCCCAACGTCATCGTGCTGCGCAGCCTCGGCAAGAACTTCGGCCTGCACGGCGTCCGCTTCGGCTACCTGGTCGCGAACCCGGCGCTCGCGGGCAAGGTGCGGGCGATGCTCCCGAAGTGGAACCTCAACTCCTTCGCCGAGCACGTGGTGTTCATGCTGAAGGAGCACGGCACCGAGTACGCCCAGAGCCTGCAGCAGGTCCGCCGTGACCGCCTGGAGATGACCAGCCACCTCTCCGCACTCCCGGGCCTGACGGTGTACCCGTCCCAGGGGAACTTCCTCTTCGTACGGCTGCCCGTCGGCGCCGAGGGCACGGTGGTCCGGGACCGGATGCTCACCGAGCACCGGATCCTGGTCCGCGAGTGCGGCAACAAGATCGGCTCGTCCAGCCGCTTCCTGAGACTCGTGGTGCGCCCCCAGGTCGACGTGCGTCGCCTGGTGTCCGGCCTGGAACAGGTGCTCTACGGGTCCAGGAGGGGAGCCGCCGTACCCGAGCTGGGCACAGGGACCAGCTACAGCTCGGGTACGGCGGCGGTGGACCGGCTGATGAGCGAGACCAACGGGGGCGGCATGCCGGAGCTTGCCGCGCAGGCCCAGGCCATGCCCGCCGCTCCCGCCCCGGCCGCCGGCACCGGCATGCCGCTCCCCGCCGCCGTACCGCCGCCCGGCGCCGGGATGCCGATGCCGGCGGCAGCCCAGGCGGTGCCGATGCAGCAGCCGCCGGCAGAGATCCCGGCTCCGGTCCCGGCTCCGGCTCCGGTTCCGGTCCCGGCTCCCGTCCCGGCTCCTGCCCCCGCCGCCTTCCCCCCGCCGCTGCCTGCCCCCGTCCCCGCAGCTCCGGCCCCGGCGCCCGTCCCGGCCCCCGTCCCCGTCCCGGCGGCCGGCCTCACCCCGCCGGGTGTCCCGGCACGCGGTGGCCTCACGGCCGCCCAGGTACGCGGCATGACGGCCCCCGCCACCCCGGCCCCGCCCACCGGCCTGACCCCGGCCCCGGCAACAGGCTGGCCCAACGCCCAGAGCTGGCCGAACGCGGCGGGCATGGGACAGGCGGGGTAGCCGGTCGGAGCCGCGGCCGTCGTCGTCGCCCTCTTGCCCGCCGCCTGGTCGGCATGCGTCACGTACGCCGGGAAGAGAGCTTCAGGACCTTCAGGGCCACCGAGGGATGGAACAGCAGGGCCGGTGAGGCCATCATGTTCACCACCCGGACGAACCTCGTCCACACGGCCGGGTCCTGCACCGCCACGTGGAACAGACGCATGTTGTACCAGTGGGCGAAGCGCGCGGCGAGGGACTGGCCGTCCGGGGTCCACATCAGGTCGGAGTTGGTGGACACCGTCCACGGAAGCAGGAGCAGACGCCCCACCTTCTTCTGGAATTCGCGCGCCAGGCCGTCCAGTCGCCCGGTCGTGCCGCGTCGCCTGAGCATGCGCTCCAGCAGCTCCGCCTCCATCGCGGCGACCGTCATGCCCTGGCCGTAGACGGGGTTGAAGACGCAGACGGAGTCGCCGACGGCGAGGAGGCGGTCCGGCCAGTCCCGGACGGCGTGGAAGGGCCGCCACTGGTTGTCGACATTGGTGTAGCGACGGGTGGGCTCCTGGACGGAGCGCCGGGCGATGTGTTCGGCCAGGTGCGGCGTGTTCAGGCTCTTCGCGAACGCCAGGTAGCCCTCGTCGTCGGTCGGCGGCTGGTCGTGGAACCCGAACAGCATGCACGTCCACCGGCTGCGCTCCACGGCGAGCAGGACCCCGGCCCGGCGCACACTGGGAGCGAACAGCATCTGATAGGCGACGTAGTAGTCGGGGTGGTCGGGGTGGCCCTCCGCCGGCCGGTCGAAGTTCATCGACGTGTAGGTGACCTTCGCCCGCACGGTCCGCTTGGGCGGCACGCTGATCCCCAGGTCGTTCAGCCAGTCCACCAGGGAACTGGACCGACCGGAGGCGTCGACGACCAGATCGGCGGCCAGTTGGAAGGGCTTCGCGCTCTGCGACTGGCACCTCACGCCGTTCACACGGCCCGCGAAGTCCCGGGTCAGGCCCGTGCACTTGGTGGACGGCAGCAGCGTGACCTGGGGAAGCGCGAGCACCTTGCGTCGCAGGCGGCGTTCCAGCTCGTCGCGGGTGAAGCTCTGGACCGGGACGCCCGTACGCTGCCGTGGCGCGAGCCCGACGGGCAGCAGGAAGTCGATGCCCTCTCCGTAGTCGAATACCGGAGCCCCCGCTTCCCTCAGCTCTTCGCGCAGTCCGGGGAACAGCCGCTCCAGGATCTCACCGCCCCTGGCCAGCATCGCGTGCCCCTGGTAGCCGTGCGGAGCACCCGGATGAGCGCCGGTGTCCTCGTCGACGGCATCCCGTTCCACGAGGACGACCTCGCGGAAGAAGTCGGCCAGCACGCGTGCGGTCACGAGTCCCGCATAGCTGCCGCCGACGACAACGGCCTTGCCCCAAAGGCAATGTGCTCTCATGTCCTCTCCCACACGTGACTCGGTACCCCCGCAAGCGCTTGGCAGGCCCGTGATCCGGCTCCCGCGCCGGGCGTGGTGTCGCACGTCCCGCGCGTACGGCACCACGCAGGCGCCCTGGTTTCAGATGCGGTCGGCCGCGATGAGGAGGTAGTGGAAGCTGCCCTCCTTGTAGGCGGTGAGGAACGGGTCCTCGATGCCCGTGGCGAGCGAGGACTTGGCGCGCAGTTCCCAGTACGGGATCGTGTCCGGGGTCAGGTCCACCACCTGGATCGGCACCAGGTTGCTCGCCGCCAGTGCCCTGAAGTACTCGCTGCGCGGATGGATGTTGCAGGTGTAGTGCTCGTCGATCCTGCTGACCGCCTTGGAGCGCATGCCGGTGACGTCGTTGGAGCAGCCGGTGATGCAGACGTAGCGGCCGCCGTACTCCAGCAGACGGGAGAACTCGGCGAAGAGTTCGAACAGGTCGACGTACATGGTCGTCTCGTTGGTCCAGATCGCCCGGCGCGATCCGGTCTCCAGACGGGTGTCGAGCATGTTGCGGAAGTGGAAGCGGACCTTGTCCGTGACCCCGCGGTGCCTGGCCTGGTCGTTGGCGAAGCCGACCTGCTGCTCGGAGATGCTGACGCCGTCGACGTGGCAGCCGAAGCGCGCGTTGGCCATGAAGCTGGTGCCGCCTCGGCCGGAACCGGCGTCCAGGAGGTGGTCGTCGGGGGTGATGTCGCCGAGGTGGTCGAGGAGGACCTCGGCCTGGGCGGTCTCCAGGCGGTGCAGTTCCTCGATGATGCGCTGGTCGCGGTTCTCGGGCGGGCCGGCGAGGACCGAGGGGTCCCACTCGCCGAGGCCGTAGTGGTGGTGGTAGAGGCCGTCGACCTCGCCGAGCTTGATGTTGACGGGGTCCTTCTCCTTGTTCCAGTACTCCGCGACCGACTTCTGGTAGTCGGTGCGCAGGACATCGCCCATGGCGATGCTTTCCATCTGGGTGGAGATCTTGGACATGGGGTTCCTTACTGGGAACGGGGTGGGGGTGCGGGAGGCGCGGGGCGCGGGGCGGGGTCAGGCGGCCTTCGCGGTCTCGTGGTAGCGGGCGCTGCTGGCGTGCCACTCACGGCTGCCGCCGACCCAGGCCCAGGTGCCGGCCAGGAAGCGGCGCAGTTCCGGGGAGCCGGCCTGGGCGAGCGCGGCCGCCTCGGCCTCGAAGGTGAGCATCAGTTCGTTGTGGATGTCCACGGTGCGGTCGACGGCCTCCTCGAGGGAGCAGCCGTCCTCGGCGGCGATCAGCCGGGGCAGGCTGTAGTCCGTCGGGCCCTTCTCCTTGGCCATGGAGTAGAGGTCGTTGACGATCACGGTGGCGGTGCCCGCGAGCGTGAACGCGCGCCGTACCCGGGGGTCGGCGAACTCGCCGTACGGGATCTCGTAACCGGCGATCGCGTCGACGAGCACCATGCACGGGATGAAGCTGTTCTCGTGCCGGTGCATCAGGTACTCCCACACCGGCGGGCGGTGGCCGGCGGCCTGCCAGTAGCCCTCCTGGTTGTAGGCGACGAACATGATGCCCAGCTCGTGGCGGAGCCGGCGCACCTGTGAGGTCGTCGCGTACGTGTGGAGGTTGCGCAGGCTGTCCCTGAGGGCCCGCATGACGGGGTCCGCCCGGACGACCTCCTCCAGCTGGGGGGCGTAGGCGAGCGGGAGGTGGGCCTGGTCGATCACCGAGTGGGCGATGGCTAGCCGTCGGCCGAGCTCCTGCGGCCTTGCCTCCTCGACCTCGCCGTCCACGTAGTGGTCGTCCACGGCCCACTCGGACAGCGCGCACTTGGCCGCCGCGAGCAGTCGGTCGGGGTCGTCGGACTCGGGGTGGGCGAGCATGATCAGCCGCCCGAAGTCGGCCTTGCGGATCCTGTCGAGCCGGCCCGGGTAGATCCCGACCTCCTCGGCCCACTCCACCAGACGCTCGGTGACGAGCTCACCCAGGGCGGGGTCGTCCCGCACGGCGGGCGGACAGTGCAGCCGGGGCCCGACATCGGATACCGACGCCTCCGCGGGTGCCTTCCGGCGGGGCTCGAGGATTGCGACCCGGCGGTCCACCACCGAGGCGCCGGGACCGGTGGGGGCGGGGACGGCCGCCGACGCGCCCTTACCGGTGGGCGCAAGGAGTGCCGCCGAAGCGCCACGACCGGCTCTGACGGCTGCCGCCGCGGCACCCGGACCGGTACGGCCGAGAGCCGCCGCCGATGTACCGAGCCCAGTCGGCCCGGCAGGCAGCCCGATCGAGGCCGCATCCGCACCCGGCACCGGTTGCCCGCCCGGCGCCGACTGCCCAGCCGCCACCGACTGCCCGGCCCCCGGCTGATGCCCTGCCGCCGCATCCCCGCCCGGCGAAGACACCGCGGCCGACTGCCCAGCCTCCGCCGACCGCTCGGCCATCGGTTGCCCGGCCGCCGCAGGCTGCCCGGCCACCGAGGGATGCGCGGCCACCGGCCGCCCGGCCCCCGGCTCATGCCCTGCCGCCGCATCCCCGCCCGACGAAGACACCGCCGCCGCAGGCCGATGCCCACCCGCCGGCGCCGGCCCAGCCCCCGGCGAAGACACCGCAACCGACCGCCCAGCCTCCGCCGACCGCTCGGCCACCGGTTGCCCGGCCGCCGCAGGCCGCCCGGCCTCCGGTCGGTTCCCGGGTGCCCCCGTATCGGCGCTCGTCGGGAGATCGGCCGGCCCGGGCCGATGTGTGACGGCCGGAGTCGGCAGCGGTAGGGGGCGGGCGTTCGTGTGGGAGGTGCCGCGGCTGGTGCGGGAGCGGTGGGGGGTGGCCGTTCCCGCGAAGGGGATGTGGGTCGCCGACGTGCCGAGGCCTGTGGGGCCCGTGGGGAGGCCCGCACCGGTGGCCGGTGGCGGGGGTTGCTCCGACAGCAGGGCCCGTACCAGGCCCGCCACGTCGTGGGCCGCGGTCGGTGCCGTGACCCGGGAGATCAACGACACCGCCGTCAGCTCCCGTTCGTGCGGGCGATCTCGACGTTCTCCAGGACACCGAGGGCGTCGGGAACCAGGACCGCCGCCGAGTAGTAGGTGCTGACCAGGTAGGAGATGACCGCCTGCTCGTTGATGCCCATGAAGCGGACGTTCAGGCCGGGCTCGACCTCGTCCGGGATGCCGGTCTGGTACAGGCCGATGACACCCTGGTCGTCCTCGCCCGTGCGCATGGCGATGATCGACGTCGTGCCCTGCTCGCTGATCGGGATCTTGCCGCAGGGCAGCAGGGGCACGCCGCGCCACGCGGGGATCTGGTTGCCGTTCAGGTCGATGCTGCCGAAGTACAGGCCCCGCTTGTTGCACTGGCGGCCGAACGCGGCGATGGCCTTGGGGTGGGCGAGGAAGCAGCGGGTCCTGCGCCGCATGCTGAGCAGCTCGTCCATGTCGTCGGGGGTCGGCGGGCCGGAGTAGGTGGAGATGCGCTGGTCGAAGTCGGCGTTGTTGAGCAGGCCGAACTCCTCGTTGTTGATCAGCTCGTGCTCCTGCCGCTCGCGCAGCGCCTCGATGGTCAGGCGCAGCTGCTGCTGCGTCTGGTTCATCGGCTCGTTGTAGAGGTCGGCGACCCGGCTGTGCACCCGCAGCACCGTCTGCGCCACGCTCAACTCGTACTCGCGCGGCGAGAGTTCGTAGTCGGCGAAGGTCTGGTGCAGCGTCTCCTCGCCGGTGTGGCCGGACTTCAGGAGGATGTCGGCCTCGCCGGACCGGTTCAGATTGCGGTGCCCGTCGGTGCTGATCCGCTGCACGTGCCGGCGCAGCCCCTCGTGGCGGTCCGCCACCGCTTTGTACGCCGTCAGCGGCAGCGCGAGCACGGTCGTGGGGGTCGCGGCACGGGCCGTGAACTCCCACTTCTTGGCGGCGCCGGCGAGCACCTGGCCGCCGAAGGTGTCGCCGTCGGCCATCAGTCCGATCATGGACTCGTCGCCGTACGGGCCCTCGCCGAGCTTCTCGACCTTGCCGTGCGCGATCAGGTAGACGTGGTCGGCCTTGCGGCCCTCCTGCACGATGACCTGGCCGGGAGTGAACTCCTTCTGCACGAACTTGTCGGCGAGCGCGCCGAGCACGTCGGCGTCGGAGAAGCCGCGCAGCAGGGGCAGTTCGCCCAGTTCGGCGGGGACCACCTGGACCTTGGAGCCGGTCTTCACGAAGGTCACGCGGCCGTCGCCGACGGTGCAGGACATGCGGCGGTTGACCCGGTAGGTCGCGCCGGGCACGTTCACCCAGGGCAGGATGCGGGTGGCCCAGCGGGAGCTGATGGCCTGCATCTGAGGTTCGGACTTGGTGGTGGTGGCGAGATTGCGCGCCGCCGCGGTGCTGAGGCTCTGCTGTTCGCGCTGCTGCTGCTCCGACTCCGGGGTCGCCGCCGGTGCTGTCACTGTGTCGAGGGGCATGGCTCTACCTCGTCTTCCTCGTCCATGGCACGTGAGGGGCGCGACGACCTGGTGCCGTGTCGTCACACTGAGTGCACAGGGTTGCAGAGCCATGCTCACGTTGAGTGATCGCACCAGACGGCGCGCGAGGGCAATCGGCAGGCGCGAACCGCGCCCCTCGCGCGCCCCTTGTGCGCATCACGCCTTGTCGAACGATTCTGCGGGTCAACGCATGGATGACCGCTCACCGGCGAGAACCGGCGAACGGCCATCACATACTCACAGTGACCGGCGTGGCGCCCGTACGCCTACGCGCTCGGGCACTGCTTCCACGCCAGGTGGTACACGGTGCTGATGTCCCCGTCCGTGGAGTCCATGGTCATGAAGCTGACCTTGTCGGGGTTGGTGGTGCCCGGGTTCACCCGCAGCTCGGTGTTGATGTTGAAGTTGCGCAGCACCCCGCAGGGCGCCCAGACCAGCTGGGCCCAGTCCGTGCTGTCGGTGGCCTCCCAGTTGTCGTTGAAGGGAGCGCTGAAGGGGTGGCTCCTGGGCACGGTCTGCGGGGAGCCCTGGAAGTAGTACGAGGCCTTCTGCGTGGCGCTCGCGCCGGGCTGCAGGGACAGAAAGCCGCGGTAGTCGGCGCTGGCGATCGCGTAGGTGAAGCCCTGAGGGACGTGGACCACCAGGTTGAGCTGGCAGTTCTTGCGGAAGGCCGTGGGGTCGGAGTTGCCGCCGGCCTGGGCCAGGTAGTTGCTGTAGGTCACCGTGAAGGCGGTGTTGTCCGGCGAGACGGCGACCGCCGCGGTGCCCTCGGGGCAGCCGGAGCCGTTCACCGTCGCCACGTCGATGACGATCTTGTCCGGGGGCGGGTTGTCGAACACGCCCCCCGCGGGCGCGTGGGCGGGTATCGCGGTGGTGAGCAGTGCCGCCACGGCACCGCTCAGGAGGAGTCCACCAGCCATGGTTTCTCCCGGGGTCGAGGGTGTGGGGGGTCTGTGTGGAACCTGTGAAGCGCTCCGCATCGTAGGAACCACCGCTCACCACCGGGAGGTTCAACTCCGGCCATTCACACCCGGCCGTTCACACCCGGGCGCCTACGGGTTCTCCCAGGCCGCCGGTTCCGCCGCCAGTGCCCGGACGGGCTCCGGCAGCGCGTCCGCCGCGAGGTCGGCGAGGGTGACACCCTCCAGGATCCGGCGGACGTTCGCGCGCAGCGCGATCCACAGGGGCAGCAGGGGCCGTGCGCTGCCGGTGTAGGCGAGGCCCGTCGGGCGTTCGCCGCGGACCGAGACGATCGGGCCGTCCACCGCGCGGATCACGTCGGCGACCGTGACCTCGGCCGCGTCCCGCGCCAGCCGGTAGCCGCCGCCTCCGCCACGCCTGCTGCCGACGATCCCGCCACGCCTGAGATCGCCCAGGATCCCTTCCAGGAACTTGTGCGGGATGCCCTGGGCGGCGGCGATTTCCTCCGCCTTCACCGGGCCGTTAGCCTGCCGTACGGCCAGCTCCAGTACCGCCCGTACCGCGTAGTCCGCCCGCGCCGAGATCCTCATGGGTCCATTGTGGGACGTCGCCGCATGGAGAATGGCCTTCACCCGCGCCCCGTAAGATCGCCCGCGGAGGATCCACCTTGGCGCTCAGCAGACGTACTTTCAGTGCCCTGGCCGGCTCGACCGCGCTCGGGCTCGCCCTGGGCGGCAGCGGCGGGCCCGGGGCGCCCTCGGCGTACGCGGCGCGCAGTGTGCCGACCGGCCCGGCGCCCGCCCCGCCGAGCGCCGACGGCTGTCGGCACACCATCGGCTACGACCAGTACTCACTGCTCGTGGACGGCAGACGGCTCGTGGTGTGGTCCGGCGAGCTGCACCCCTTCCGGCTGCCGAGCCCCTCCCTGTGGCGGGACGTGCTGCAGAAGATGCGGGCCCACGGGTACAACGCCGTGAGCATCTATGTGGCCTGGAACTACCACTCCCCCGCGCCGGGCGCGTACGACTTCACCGGCGTCCGGGACCTGGACCTGTTCCTGCGCATGGCCGCCGAGACCGGCCTGTACGTCATCCTGCGGCCCGGCCCGTACATCAACGCCGAGGTGGACGGCGGCGGCTTCCCCGGCTGGCTGACGGCGACGAAGGGCACGGCCCGGACCGACGACCCGACGTATCTGGGGCATGTCGACGAGTGGCTGACCCAGGTGAACCGGATCGCCCGCCGGCATCTGTTCACCCAGGGCACCGGCACGATCCTGCTGTACCAGATCGAGAACGAGTACGACGCCCACGCCGGCGACGCCGTCGGCCGGTCCTACATGTCCCACTTGTACAAGAAGGTGCGGGCGGACGGCATCGACGTCCCGCTGTTCCACAACGACAAGGGCCGGAACGGCTACTGGGTGCCCGGGACGTTCGACACCGGCGGCGAGAAGGGCGGCTGGCTGTACGGGTTCGACGGGTATCCGTCGCCGGACCGGACCCCGCCCGACTGGGGGCACTACGGTCCCGGCGGGGCGCAGGGCGGGGCCAGTGCCTCGCCGTCCACGCCCGGGTTCGTGCCCGAGTTCGGCGGCGGCTGGTTCGACCCGTGGGGCGGGGCCTTCTTCGACGGCAAGGGGTACGCCGAGTCGCGGCGCACCCGGGACGCCGCCTACGAGCGCCGGTTCTATCTGACCAACCTGGCCAACGGGCTCACCCTGCACAACGTCTACATGACCTTCGGCGGCACCTCCTGGGGCTGGCTGCCCGCACCGGTCGTCTACACGTCGTACGACTACGGCGCCGCCATCGACGAGGCGCGCAACGTCACCGACAAGATCGCGCCGATGCACCAGCTGGGCCATCTGCTCCAGCGCGTGCCCGACTTCGCCAAGCTGGACCGGGCGGCGGACGTGCACGCCGAGGGACTGAAGGTCTACCACCTGACCAACCCGGACACCGGCGCCCACGTCTACGTCGCCCGCAACGACGGCACGGAGGCGGTCACCGCCGACCTGCCGACCGACGCCGGCCGCCTGCGGATCACCGTGCCCGGCAAGGACGCCCGGCTGCTGACGACCGGGCTGAAGCTGGGCGAGCGGACACTGAAGTACGCCACCGCCGAGCCCGTGCTGGCCGTGACGGCGGGCCGGCAGGACATCGCGCTGTTCTCGGGGCGCAGCGGCGACATGGCCGAACTGGTGCTGAAGTGCCCGGTCGAGCCGAGCGTCATGCGGCTGGACCCCGAGGCCGCCTGGGTCCTGAACGGCGACGAGCTGCATGTGAGCAGCCCGCTCGGCGAGGACGGACTGACCCGGGTGCTGGTGCAGAAGGGCGAGACCGAGACCCCGCTGGTGCTGCTCTTCGCCGACGACGCCACCGCCGTACGCCTCTTCCCGTACGACACCCTGTCCGGGACCCTGCTGGTGTACGGCCCGGCGCTGCTGCGCCACGCCGAAGTGCGCGGTTCCGAGGTCCACCTGACGGGTGACGTCACGCAGACGACGAGCATGGAGGTGTGGGGGCCGCGCGGGATCGACACCCTGGTGTGGAACGGCCGCACCCTGCCCACCCGCACCACCCTGTCCGGCAGCCTGATGACCGCCGGCCTGCTGCCGGCCGTCCCCGAGGTGCGGCTGCCCGAGCTGGGCGGCTGGCGGATGCGCAGGGAGAACCCGGAGGTGGGTCCCGGCTTCGACGACTCGGACTGGACGGTCGCGGACAAGCGGACGACGTTCAGCACCACGCCGGTCCCCGCCGGGCAGCCGGTCCTCTTCGCCGACGACTACGGCTTCCACTACGGGGACGTCTGGTACCGCGGCTCCTTCACCGACTCCACCGGTCTGGAGGAGGTCTCGCTCGCCTACAGCACCGGCACGCAGGGCCTGTTGATGGCCTGGCTGGACGGCGAGCCGCTGGGCACCCACCGGATGCCGGTGCCGGACAAGGACACGACCGTCCGGCAGGGCAGTTGGGCGGCGACCGCCGCCTTCCCGGTCCGTGACTCCCTGCGCTCGCCCGGCCGGCATGTGCTGTCCGTGCTCGTGCGGCGCATGCAGCGCGACCAGGACGGCAAGGGGCTCGACACGCACAAGGTGGCGCGCGGCCTGACGGCGGCGGCCTTCAAGGGCGCCTCGCCCCGGGTGAGGTGGCGGATCCGGGGCGCGGCGGCCCCCGACCCGGTGCGCGGCCCGATGAACACCGGCGGCCTGTACGGCGAGCGCGAGGGCTGGCATCTGCCCGGCTTCAAGGACCACGACTGGCAGGCGGTGACCTTCCCGCGGGCCGCCCGGTACCAGGGCGTGACGTGGTTCCGGACGACCTTCCGCCTCTCGGTCCCGGCCGACATCGACGCCTCGATCGGCCTGACCCTTCAGGACGACCCGTACCGGGCCTACCGTGCCCAGATCTTCCTCAACGGCTGGAACATGGGCCAGTACATCAACAACGTCGGTCCGCAGCACACCTTCGTCCTGCCGAACGGCGTCCTGCGCACCCGGGGCACCAACACCCTCGCGCTGGCGGTCCTCTCGGAGTTCACCACGCTGTCGGGACCGGGGTCCGTACGCCTGACGCTGCTCGGCAGGGCAACGGGCGGGCTGCCGGTCACGCCAGTCTGATCACGTTCCAGGACAGCGGTTCCAGTACGGCGGTGAGGGTGCCGTCCGCCAGGGCGGTGCCCTCGACCGGGTGCGGGACGACCCGCTCGGGCTCGTCGAGGGTGTTGCGGGCGTCGGGGTCGGCGTCCGCGAGCGCGCTGTGCCCGGTGACAGTCGTCAACTCCAGCCCGTTCAGGGTGACTTCGAGCGGCAGGGCATCCGTACGGCTGCGGTTGACGGCGAACACGGTGACCGTGCCGTCGGCCGCGCGGACGGCCGTGGCGTGCAGCAGGTCCGTCTCGCCGTACTTCTTCGTCTCGTACGTCGGCGAGTCCACGCGCACGTCGAGCACCTCGCCCCGGCCGTACCCGGACGCCTGCGCGAACGGGAAGAACGTCGTCTGCCGCCAGGCCGGGCCGCCCGGCTCGGTCATGATCGGGGCGATCACGTTGACCAACTGGGCGAGGCAGGCGACGGTGACGCGGTCGGCGTGCCGGAGCAGCGCGATGAGCAGCGAGCCGAGGACGACGGCGTCCGTGACGCTGTAGCTGTCCTCCAGCAGCCGGGGGGCCTCGGGCCAGTCGGACCGGTCGATGCCCTTGGCGTGCTCCTCCCAGCGGGAGAGGTACCAGACGTTCCACTCGTCGAAGGAGAGGTTGATCCTCTTCGTGGACCTGAGCTTCGCGCCGATGTGGTCGGCGGTGGCGACCACGTTCTCGATGAAGGACTCCATGTCGACGGCCGAGGCGAGGAAGGAGTCCACATCGCCGTCCGTGGGCTCGTAGTAGGCGTGCAGGGAGATGTGGTCGACCAGGTCGTACGCCTCCTGCAGGACGGTCGCCTCCCACTCGGCGAAGGTGGGCATGGCCTGGTTGGAGGAACCGCAGGCGACCAGTTCGACTCCGGGGTCCGCCTGGCGCATGGCCCGTGCGGTCTCGGCGGCGAGCCGGCCGTACTCCTGTGCCGTCTTGTGCCCGGTCTGCCAGGGGCCGTCCATCTCGTTGCCCAGGCACCAGAGCCGGATGCCGAAGGGCTCCTTGTCGCCGTGGGCCGCGCGGAGGTCGGAGAGGGCGGTGCCGGAGGGGTGGTTGGCGTACTCCTGGAGTTCGAGGGCCTCGGCGACGCCTCTCGTACCGAGGTTGACGGCCATCATCGGCTCGGCCTGCGGGCCGACCTTCTTGAGGAAGCCGATGTATTCGGACAGCCCGAACCGGTTCGTCTCGGTGGAGTGCCAGGCGAGGTCGAGCCGACGGGGGCGCTCCGCCCGGGGGCCGACCGAGTCCTCCCACTTGTGGCCGGAGACGAAGTTGCCGCCGGGGTAGCGGATGACGGTGACACCGAGTTCGCGTACGAGGTCGAGGACGTCGGTTCGCAGTCCGGCCTCATCGGCGGAGGGGTGATCCGGTTCGTGGATGCCGGTGTAGACGCAGCGGCCGAGGTGTTCGACGAAGGAGCCGAAGACACGGGGGTTGACCTGGCCGACGGTGAAAGCGGGGTCGAGGGTGAAGCGGGCGGGGTGCATGGCGCCTTCCGGGGTGGGGTGCGGTGTGGCTCCGTCGTAGATTGTTCGGAATGACGAATGTCGCTCGCAACTTCGAACGGGACCGTAGATTCGAAGCGCTTCCGCGTCAATGGGCGGGACACAAGCCGATGGGTGGTCTTCTCCTCGACCGCGGCCCCCGCATGTCATGACGGGGACACACCCGGCCGCGTAGGCTCTGCCCAGCGGAAGGGGGAGACGATGGGCATCGCGGGCGCGCGTGAGCGGATGACACGCCTGGCCGTACGACTGCGGCGCTCCCGTCCGGGCTCGGCCATGCGCGCGCTGGCCGGCGACCTCGCCGCCGCCCTCCACGCCCGGCCCGGAACACCCGAGGACGTACGGGAGTTGTGCCAGGTGCTGTGCGAGGAGATGAGCGCGCTGCGCGGCGGACGGCCGGTCCAGGTGCGCTTCGAGCGCTTCCCCGACGAGATCGAGGTCACCGGGCTGTGGCTGGAGTTCGCCGACTTCGACCTGGTGATCGTGGAGGAGCGGGCCGAGGCCGTGCAGCAACTGGTGATCCTGGGCCATGAGTTGTGGCATCTGCACGCCGGGCACCGGCACTCCCACCTGGCCGGCGACGCGGCGGCCCGCGCGCTCGCCGACGCACCCGGCTGGCGGGGCATGCCCCTGACGGTGGCCGCCCGCAACGGCTCGAGGGAGGCCGACGAGGCCGAGGCGGACGACTTCGGGCACCGCCTGGCCGCCCTGTGCCGGCCCCACCTCACCGGCTCCGGCGCCGGCACCCCGCCCGGCCCGGTGCAACGGTCCCTCGGCCCCGTACAGCGGACCCTCGGCTATCGCGGACGCGACGAAGCGAGCGAGCCGAAGGGGCGCGCCGGTGCCCCGGAGGCGAACCGAGCGTCCGGAAAAGGGGGAGCCGCGCGGTGAACCTGGCGCTCGACCTCTCGGGGCCGCTCGACGAGGTCTCCGTCTCCTTCTGGATCCCCACGGCCGTCCTGACCGCCGCCCTGGCGATCAAGCTGCCCGGCATCATCAGGATGTGGCGGGACCCGATGCTGCGTGCCGTCGGCGGTCTGCTGCTGTTCGCCTGCGCGGTGTTCGTCTTCGCGGCCCCGCGGACCATCGCCTGGACCAACCGGGTCACCGGCGTGCCGAACATCTCCGCGCCCTGGGTGTACTCCCTGCTCACCGCGCTCTGCGCGTCCTGGCTGCTGCTGATCACCGCCTGGCGCAACGGCCGCGACGACACGGCCCAGACCCGCCGGGTGACCCGCTGGGTCGTGGCCGTCTACGCGGGCGTGGTCGCCGCCCTGTGGGTGCTCTTCGCCCTCGCCGACGTACCCGTGGAACGGCTGCGGGACCTGGACACGTACTACGCCACCACCCCCTTCATGCGCGAGGAGATCCTGCTCTACCTCCTCGCGCACACCGTGGCCTGCTCGATCACGGCCCGGCTGA
The DNA here is from genome assembly GCF_053598315.1 of Streptomyces sp. NPDC001153. Classification (NCBI taxonomy): domain Bacteria; kingdom Bacillati; phylum Actinomycetota; class Actinomycetes; order Kitasatosporales; family Streptomycetaceae; genus Streptomyces; species Streptomyces sp. NPDC001153. Next base: position 92,332 of record NZ_JBSFJZ010000021.1, on the reverse strand, counting down.
TCTGGAACTGGATCCGCACCGACGGCCTCGACGCCTGGCTGCGCTGGGGGCTCAGGCTGCTGGGCGTCGGCTATGCCACGAACCTGTTCTTCGACGCGGCCAAGCTCACCGCCGTCGTGGCCCGGTGGACCGGCCACGACCTGGACTGGCTGAGCACCAATGTGGCACCGGCGGGCGCGTGCGTCTCCGCCACCCTGGTCGCGGTGGGCTTCATCGTCCCGCACGTCGGCCAGTACCTGAACGAGCGCTGGCACGTCCGGCTGCGCCACCGCGCCCTCGGCCCCCTCTACCAGCTGACGCGGACCGTCACCGGCGAACGCGAGCCCTTCGCCCCGCAGGCCCCCGCCGAACTGCGCCTGATCCGCCGCGAGACCTTCATCCGCGACGCCCTGCTGCAACTCTCCCGGCACCTGGACGAGGACCTGCGCGAGCGGTCGTACGAGGCCGCCCTCGCCCTCGGTCACGAGCCCGGCCGCGCCAGGGCCCTCGCCGCCGCCGTGGCGCTGCAGGACGCGGCCGTCGGCGCGCGGCCGCCGCGCGCCGACGGCACCGGCTCCCCGTCCGGCCCCGACACGGCGTACCTGCTCCAGGAGATCCAGGCCGTGTCCCAAGCCCTCCGCCACCCCGACGAGATCACGGCGGTACGCGCCCGCGCGACCGCCCCGGCAGAGAGCGTGTCCGCGCATGAGTGAAGCCTCCTCCCCCGCCAGAATCGCCGTCGTGCTGGGGGGATCCCACACCGGCATGCTCGCGGCGCGCGCGCTCGCCGAGTCCGCCGACCGGGTCGTCGTCGTCGAGCGGGACGCCCTGCCCGAGGGCCCCGAACCCCGCAAGGGGCTGCCGCAGGCCCGGCACGCCCACATGCTGTGGTCGGGCGGGGTGCGGGCCGTGGAGGAGCTGCTGCCGGGCATCACCGACGCGCTGAAGGCCGCCGGGGGCCGCCGCCATCCGGTCACGACCGGCATGGTGGCCCTCTCCGCGCAGGGCTGGTTCCGGCGCTGGCCCGAGTCCCACCACGTGATCCTGGCCGGCCGGGACCTGCTGGACGCGACGATCCGCGCACAGGTCCTCGCCGACGAGCGGATCGACCTCCTCGACGGCACCGAGGCGCTGGGCCTCACCGGCACCGGCGCCGCCGTCACCGGCGTACGGATCCGGGCGCGGGACGGCGCCGAGCGCACCCTTGCGGCCGGCTTCGTGGTCGACGCCACCGGGCGGGGCTCCCGGGCCGCGCGCTGGCTCGCGGACCTGGGGCTGCCCGCGCCGCGCATCCGCGAGGTCGACCCGGGCCTGGTCTACGCGAGCCGGCTCTTCCTCGCCCCCGAGGCGGCCCGGGAGGGCTTCCCGGTGGTCAACCTGCAGCTCGATCCGCGAGGCGAGGGTCCCGGCCGCTCCGGCTTCCTGCTCCCCATCGAGAACGGCCGCTGGATCGTCACCCTGCAGGGCACCCGGGGCGGCGAACCCACCGCCGCGAACGAGGAGTTCATCCCCTTCGCCCGGGAGAAGCTGCGGCATCCGCTGCTCGGTGAACTGCTGGAGCGCGCCGAGCCGCTGTCCGACGTGTCGGTCACCCGCGCCACGCTCAACCGCCGCCACTTCTACGAGCGCATGCCGGCCTGGCCCGAGAACCTCACCGTCCTCGGCGACGCGCTCGCCGTGTTCAACCCGGTCTACGGCCACGGGCTGTCCGTCGCCGCACAGAGCGCGGTGCGGCTCCGCCAGGTGATACGACGGCACGGCTGGGGCACGCCAGGGCTGGCGCGCCGTGTGCAGCGGGCGGTCGCCCGCCCGGTCCGCGCGGCCTGGGACCTCGCCCTCGGCCAGGACGTGTTCCACCCCGGCGCGACGGAGCACGGCCCCACTGTGCGGGACCGGCTCCTGTCCGCCTACGTCGACCGCCTGATGTACACCGCGACGGGCAACGGACGCATAGCGCGCCGGGTGACGGACGTGACGTCCCTGGAGCGCGGGGCGCAGGTGCTGCTGACCCCGGGCATGCTGCTCGCGGCGGCGGTGGGTCCGCTCCGACCCCCGTTGGCGGGACCGCCGCTGACCACGGAGGAGCGGAAGGCGGCGGGCGTGGTGTAGGCCGCGGGGGGATGCCCCCGGCCGCCGCCAGGCACGGTCAGCCCTGGAACGCCGGTTGGGGCAAGCCCCTGCCCGCCCCCGGAACCACCAGGAGCGAACCCGACAGCGGATGCGGAGCCGGCAGACCGGTCCGGGCCGTCGTGACGTACAGGTCGGTCAGGCCGGCACCGCCGAACGCGCAGGCCGTCGTGCGCGGGGTCGGCAGCGGGATCACCCGGTCCAGTCGGCCGCCCGGCGTATAGCGGCGCACCGCACCCCCGTCCCACAGCGCCACCCACACACAGCCCTCCGCGTCGACCGTCAGGCCGTCCGGGAAGCCCGCGCCCTCCTCGATCTCCACGAACGGGCGACGGGCGTGGACGTGCTCGCCGTCGTGGTCGAAGACGTCCACCCGGCGGGTGGGAGTGTCGACGTAGTACATGAGGCGGCCGTCGGGGCTCCAGCCCGTGCCGTTGCTGACCGTGGCGTCGGACAGGACCGTCCGAGCCGTGCCGTCGCCGGTCAGCCGGGTCAGCGTGCCCCCGCCCGGCGCCTCGTCGTAGCGCATGGTGCCCGCCCACAACGAGCCGTCGGGCGCCACCGCGGCCTCGTTGGCACGGCGGCCCGCGACCGGCTCGTGGTGCAGCCAGCGGAAGGTGTCGTCGGGGTCCAGCAGGCCGACGCCGTCCCGCAGGTTGAGGACCAGGCCGCCGCCCGCGCGGGGCTTGACCGCGCCCACGTGCTGCTCCGTCGTCCGCACCGTCCGCCGGCCCGTGGCCGGGTCGTAGGTGTGGACGCGCATGCCCAGGATGTCGAGCCATAGCAGCCGGCCCGTCGCCGGGTCCCAGGTCGGCCCCTCGCCCAGCTCCGCCTCCGCCCGTACGGCGACCTCGTACCCGGCGCTCACGCCGCGCCCCGGTGACCCAGCCGCTCCGACAGCTCGGCCGCGCCCTTCACCGCCAGCTGCTCCAGCTCGGTCCGGCGCTCGTCGCTCCAGCGGATCATGGGGACCGAGATGGACAGCGCCGCGACCACCTGACCCGTGCGGTCGCGCACCGGTGCGGCCACGCAGCTCACGTCCGGGTTGGACTCGCGGCTCTCCACCGCGATGCCCCGCTGCCGGATCTCGGCGAGCGCCTCGCGCAGCGCGGCGGGGTCGGTGATGCTGTTGGGGGTCATCGCGGTCAGCTCCGCGTCGTCCGGGATCCGTGCCGTGAGCTCCTGCTCCGGCAGCGAGGCCAGCAGCATCTTGCCGACGGAGGTGCAGTGGGCCGGGAGCCGGCGGCCGGCGGCCGAGACCATGCGGACGGCGTGCGTGGAGTCGACCTTGGCGATGTAGATGACGTCCGTGCCCTCGAGGATCGCCACGTGGACCGTCTCGTCGCAGGTCTCGGCGACCGAGCGGGCCACCTGCTGGCCCTCGGCGGCGAGGTCGAGCTGCTCGGCGTAGCGGCTGCCGAGCTGGTACGGGCGTACGCCGAGCCGGTAGCGTCCTGGCTGTCCCGGCACCTGCACGATGTACGACCGTGCGGCGAGCGTGGTGACCAGCTCGTGCACGGTGGTGCGCGGCAGCTGGAGCCTGCGCACGATGTCGGGGGCGGAGAGCGTCCCGTCCCCGTCGAGGAACAGCTCAAGAATGTCCAGAGCCCGGGTCACGGCAGGCACGAGGCGTCCCACGTCCGGCCCCCTCCCTTGGGTCTAAGCGCCCGGTCGACACCTCGACACCGAGATGTTCGAGATATCAACAGGCGATCGGCATGACGAACACAGGCTAGTCATGGAGGGTGGCGCGGGCAATGGGCGTGACCAGGCCGGGCACCATGGGTGCCATGGATCTCGACTTCCAGCTGGTGCTGCTGCGCCGCATGGCCGACCACAACCCGGATCTGGTCGAGGACGCCCGGCACCGGCTCGGGGTGTCCATCGCCGAGATGCGGGAGACCAACAAGCGCTGGCAGGCGATGGTCCGCTCGCCGAGGGCCCGCTCCGCCGCCGCCCGGTACCGCTCGGTCCTGGGCGAGCCGGAATCCGTCCTCCCCCGCCGCCTCGGCGACGTCGACTGCGAGGCCCGGCGCTGGGCCCTGCCGCTCTGGCCCGACCTGCGCTTCGAGGTGCTGGTCGGGCCTGACGGGGCGGTGTGGAACGAGTGGCTGGTACGGGCGCCGGGCGCCCCCGCGCCGAAGCTGGAGACCTTGGACGACCTCGCTCCCTGGTCCTGCACGGTGGACGAGGCCGCCCGCGCCTTCGCCCCGGCCCGCCCGCTGGAGGGCACCGCGCCGACCCGCTGGGGCCTCGCCTTCACCGCGCCCGGCCCGGACGGTGTACGGCACGAGGTGGTCGCCGAGTTCACCTGGGGGCTGCTGCAGCGGACGGCCGTCGTAGACGGATAGCTCAGGCGTCGAAGGCCGTCGCCCGGGTGCGCTTCTCCCAGCCGGTGACCTCCTCGCGGACCTGATCGAGGTGGCCCAGGACCGCGCTCACGCCGTCGTCGCCGAGCGGCAGCCGCAGCGGGGTGTCCTCGGCCTCCAGCGCGGCCAGGATCAGGGCGGCCGCCTTGGCCGGGTCGCCGGGCTGGCTGCCGTGTCCGCCCGCGACGGCGCCGCGGGTCTCACCGACCCTGGCGTACACCCCGGCGTCGGAGCTGGCCCCGGCCCGGTCGGCCTCGAACAGCGAGGTCCGGAACGCGCCCGGCTCGACGATCAGCACCTTGACGCCGTACTCCCGCACCTCGTCGGCGAGCGCCTCGGACAGGCCCTCCAGGGCGAACTTCGTCGCGCTGTACGCCCCGAAGCCCGCGAAGGACATCTGGCCGCCCATGCTGCTCATCTGCACGATCGCACCCGAGCGCCGCTCCCGCAGGTGGGGCAGCACCGCCCGGACGAGCGCCGCCGGGCCGAAGAAGTGCAGGTCGAACAGGTCGCGCAGCTCGGCGTCGGTGGTCTCCTCGACGGCGCCGACGTGGGTGCGGCCCGCGTTGTTGACCAGCACGTCGATCCGCCCGTGCCGGGCCACGACATCGCGGACCGCGGACTCGGCGGCGGTCACGTCGGTGACGTCCAGCCGCAAGGCCTCCACCTGGTCGGGATGGGCGGCCACCAGGTCGTCCAGGGCCTCGGGGCGCCGGGCCGCGCCGACCACCACGTCCCCGGCGGCGACGGCCGCCTCGGTGATCGCCCGCCCGAAACCGCTGCTCGCCCCGGTCACCAGCCAGACCTTGTTCATCAGAACTCCTCATGGATGTCGTCGGGTTCGACACGCACCACACTGCGGCCGCATGCCGTTGCCCGTCCAAGACCCTTGGTGATAACCAACGGCTATGACCATGGACGTCCACGGCCGCGATCTGCGCTACTTCGTCGCGGTCGCCGAGGAGCTGCACTTCACCCGCGCCGCCGAGCGGCTGTACGTCTCACAGCCCGCGCTGAGCAAGCAGATCCGGGCGCTGGAGCGGCAGTTGGGGGCGGAGCTGCTGCGGCGCGACCGGCACGGGGTGGCGCTGACACCGGCGGGCGAGGCGCTGCTGCCGCACGCACGCGCCGTACTGGCCGCGTGGGAGGCGGGCGCGGCGGCCGTGGAGGCGGCCAAGGCCGCCCAGCGCAGCACGCTGGTCGTGGGCATGAGCACCAGTCCGGGCCGGGGCGGGCTGCTGCCGGCCATCCGCTCCCGCTTCACCGCCGCGCACCCGGAGACGACGGTCCGGCTGCGCCAGATGAGCTGGGACGATCCGACGGCGGGCCTGGCGGACGGGACCGTGGACGTCGCCTTCGTGTGGCTGCCGCTGCCCGACGAGGAGCGCTACGCCTGGACGGTGGTCGCCGAGGAACCCCGGCTGCTCGCCCTTCCCGAGACACACCCGCTCGCCGCCCGTCCCGAGATCGACTTCGCCGAGCTGCTGGACGAGCCGTTCCTCGCCCTGCCCGAGAGCGCGGGCCGGCTCCGGGACCACTGGCTCGCCCTGGACGCCCGCGCGGGCCGGCCGCCCCGGATCGGCGCGGAGATCTCCGGGGCGGAGGAGACGTACGAAGCACTCGTCGCGGGCCTGGGCGTCTGCCTGGTGGCGGAGGGCAACGCCCCGCTGATCAGCCTGGGCGGCGTCACCACCCGCCGGGTCCGGGGCATCGGGCCGAGCCGCTATGCGCTGGCGTGGCGACGGGAGGACGGCAGCCGACCGCTGGTACGGGCGTACGCGGAGGCATGTCGAGAGACGGTGCGCTGAGCTAGGCCGCGGCCGCCAGCACCGCCTCCGCGACCCGCTCCAGCGACCCGGGATGCAGCCACAGGAACAGATTCGGCTCCACCAACTCCAGCTCCATCAGCCGGGGTTCGCCCTCCTCCCCGTCCACGAGATCCACCCGCGCGTACAGCAGCTCTGCACCACCGGGCACCACACCCAACGCCTTCTCGGCGACAGCCAGTTCGGCCTCCGTCGGCTGCCAGCGCTCCAGGTCGGGATGCGCCACCTTGTCCGCGTCGTACGGCGTGCCGGGCGCGAGGACGGCGCCCTTGCGGCTGGCGTGCAGCAGCCGGCCGCCGAAGAACTGCAGCGCCCGTTCCCCGCCGGCGTCGATGCCGCGCATATACGGCTGGACCATCGCGGTGAAGCCCTCGGCGTGCATCCGGGCGAGGTGCCGTACCGCCGTCTCGTGCCGGTCGGGCGTGTAGCGGGCGGCGAACCGGGCGCCGGCACCCGAGGTCGGCTTGATCACGTATTCGTGGTCGTCGGGCAGGTCGGCCGGCTCGCCCGGCGCTATGTAGCGCGTGGGGACGGTGGGGACGCCGGCCGCCGCCAGCTCGCCGAGGTAGCGCTTGTCGGTGTTCCAGCGCACCACGGGCGCCGGATTGGCGAGCCGGGTCAGCGCGCCGACCCGGTCCACCCAGGCCCCGAACTCCGCGGCGCGCCAGCTGTAGTCCCAGGTGGAGCGGATGACGACGAGGTCGTAGCCGCCCCAGTCGGCGTCCGGGTCGTCCCAGTACCGCGCCTCCGCCTCGGCGCCCGCGTCCGTGAGCGCCCGTACCAGCTCCGGCAGGTCGGTGTCCTTGCCGGGCTCGGCGCCGGGGTCGTAGGTGGCGAGGGCGATGCGGGGCACGGCGGACTCCCTGTCGTACGGCGGTTCGGTCAACGGCGAGGCTAACAACCGCGGGGAACCGGAGCACCGCGGTTGACCTTCACCTTTGGTGAAGCCCCAGCATCGGTGGCGGAGGACGAGGAGCGCGAGGTGCTCATGGAGCTGCTGACGATCGGCGCCTTCGCGAGGGCGAGCCGGCTCTCGCCGAAGGCGTTGCGGCTGTACGACGAGCTGGAGTTGCTGCGGCCCGCCCGGGTCGACCCCGGCACCGGCTACCGCTACTACGCCGTCGAGCAGCTCCGGCAGGCCCGGCTCGTGGCCTGGCTGCGGCGGCTGGGCATGCCGCTGGCCGAGATCCGCGCGGTGTGCGCCCTGGACCCGGCAGCCGCCGCGCGGGAGATCCGGGCGTACTGGGCGCGGGTCGAGGCGGAGACGGCCGTACGGCGGGATCTCGCCGCGTTCCTCGTGGACCAGCTGACCGACCAGTCGAGAAGGGACCACACCATCATGCTGGAACTGTGCTGTTCCGCCCACTCCGACCGCGGGCTCGTCCGCCCCGCCAACCAGGACACCGTGTACGCGGGCCGCAGACTGCTCGCCGTGGCCGACGGTTTCGGCCCGGCGGGGACGCCCGCGAGCAGCGCGGCGGTGGAGGCTCTGCGGTTCTTGGACGAGGCCGAGGAACTGCCCGCGGACGGTGTGCTGAGCGTGCTGGAGGACGCGGTGCGCTCCGCGGACGCGGCGGTGTGCGATGTGGCCGAGGGCACCGAGGAGGTCGGCACCACGCTGACGGCGCTGCTGTGGACGGGGGCGCGACTCGCGCTGGCCCACATCGGCGACTCACGGGCGTATCTGCTGCGGGACGGGGACTTGATCCGCATGACCCGGGACCACCGGGTGGAGCCGGAGTCGCTGCTGCTGCTCAAGGCCCTGGCCGGCGGGATGGACCCGGTGCCGGACGTGCGCCTGCAGGAGGTCCGGGAGGGGGACCGGTATCTGCTGTGCTCCGACGGGCTGACCGGGGTGGTGCCGGACGCCCGGATACGGGAGGCGCTGCGCACGTCCTCCGCACCGGGCGACGCCGTGGTAGCGCTCATCACGGCGGCCAACGAGGCGGGTGGCCCCGACAACGTCAGCTGCGTGGTCGCCGACATCGTGGCGGCGGCCGCCTGAGGCAGGGCGGGACTGCGGCCCACCGCGCCCGCAGCCGCAAACGGTGAGGGCCGGCAGGCGGCCGGCCGCCGGTGCGCGTGGCCGAGTTGCGGCTCGCGGCGGACTTGAGCGCGGTCGTCGGGGCCGGGCTCCTGGTGTAGGAAGGGTGGCGACGGTCGACCGACAGTTAGGAGTGCGCCGCGTGTCCTCCCTCTTCCCCGCTGTGACGGGCGGTCCGGGCGAGCGCATCGCCCTGCGGTTCGGCGAACGGTCGCTGACGTACGGCGAGCTGGCCGGGGCCGCCGGTGCGCTCGCCGCCCGGCTGCGCGGTGCCGGCCGGGTGGCCGTGTGGGCCACTCCGGAGCTGGAGACCGCCGTCGCCGTGACGGGCGTGCTGCTCGCCGGGGCGGCCGCGGTGCCGCTGAACCCGAAGTCGGGCGAGAAGGAACTCGCGCACATCCTCTCCGACAGCGCGCCGAAGCTGGTGCTGGCCGCGCCGGGCACCCAACTCCCCGACGTGCTGGGCGAGTTGGAGCGGATCGATGTCGACGCGTCCGCCCGGACCGGCGCCGTACCGGAGGAGGCGGCCACCGACGGGGACCCGGCGCTGATCGTCTACACCTCCGGCACCACCGGCGCGCCCAAGGGTGCCGTCCTGCCCCGCCGGGCCCTCGCGACCACCCTGGACGCGCTCGCCGACGCCTGGCAGTGGACGGCGGACGATGTGCTGGTGCAGGGGCTGCCGCTGTTCCATGTGCACGGGCTCGTGCTGGGCGTCCTCGGCCCGCTGCGGCGCGGCGGCAGCGTCCGGCACCTGGGCCGGTTCTCCACCGAGGGCGTGGCGCGGGAGCTGAACTCCGGCGCGACCATGCTGTTCGGCGTGCCGACGATGTACCACCGCATCGCCGAGGCCCTGCCGGGCGACCCGCAGCTGGCCGCCGCCCTCGGGCGGGCCCGGCTGCTGGTCTCCGGCTCGGCCGCGCTGCCCGTGCACGACCACGAGCGGATCGCGGCGGCGACCGGGCGCCGGGTGATCGAGCGGTACGGCATGACGGAGACGCTGATGAACACCAGCGTGCGGGCCGACGGTGAGCCGCGCGCGGGCACCGTGGGCGTGCCACTGCCCGGTGTCGAGCTGCGGCTCGTGGAGGAGGACGGGACGGCGATCACCGCGTACGACGGGGAGAGCGTCGGAGAGATCCAGGTGCGCGGGCCGAACCTGTTCACCGGGTATCTGAACCGGCCCGACGCCACGGCCGCCGCGTTCACCGCCGACGGGTTCTTCCGCACCGGTGACATGGCCGTCCGCGAGCCCGACGGCTATGTGCGGATCGTCGGGCGCAAGGCCACGGACCTGATCAAGAGCGGCGGATACAAGATCGGGGCCGGTGAGATCGAGAACGCGCTGCTGGAGCACCCGGGAGTGCGGGAGGCGGCCGTCACCGGGGAGCCGGACGCGGACCTGGGCGAGCGGATCGTCGCCTGGATCGTCCCGGCGGATCCGCAGGCGCCGCCCGCCGCCGAGGAGTTGGCCGACCACGTGGCCCGTCGCCTCGCCCCGCACAAGCGCCCCCGTGTCGTCCGCTATCTGGACGCGCTCCCCCGCAACGACATGGGGAAGATCATGAAGCGGGCGCTGGCCGATGTCTGAGCGCCACTCGGCCCGGGAGATCCTGGCCCTGGTCGCGGACCCGGGCAGCTTCAGTGAACTCCCGTATGTTGTAAGGGAGTTGACGTCCGACGCACCCCTCGGCTGGCAGGGCTACGACGCCTCGCGCGCCCGTGCCGCCGAACGCACCGGCGAAGAGGAGTCGGTCGTCTGCGGCACCGCGAGCGTCGAGGGCACCCCGGCCGTGCTGATCGCCTTCGAGTTCGGCTTCCTGGGCGGCTCCCTGGGCGAGCGCACCGGAGACCGGCTGGAGGCGGCGTACGGCCATGCCCGAGCGCACCGGTTGCCGGTCGTGCCCCTCATCGCGACCGGGGGCAGCCGGATGCAGGAGGGCATGCTCGCGCTGAGCCAACTCCAGCGCGTGGCCCGGCAGTCGGCGCTCACCCGGGAGTCCGGGCTGCCGCAGATCGCGGTGCTGCGGGACCCGACGACCGGCGGCGGCTGGGCCACGCTCGGCGCCGGAGCGGACGTCGTCCTGGCCCTGCCGGGCGCCCAGGTGGGCTTCGCGGGTTCCCGGGTCCGGCCCGCCGACGCCGACCCGGCGGCCTACACCGCCGAGGGGCAGGCGGCAGTGGGCTCGGCGGACGCGGTGGTACGGCCCGAGGCGCTGCGGGAGACGCTGGGACAGTGGCTGCGGCTGCTCACCACCCCCGCGCAGGAGGCCCCCGTGCCACCGGCCCTCGGCATCGCCGGCCTGCCCGCCACCGGCTGGGAGGCCGTCCGCCGGGCACGCTCCCCCGAACGCCCGCGCGCACAGGCGTACCTGGACGCCTGTTTCACTCACCGCCGCGAGATCAGCGGCGACCGGTGCGGGGGTACGGACACCGGCGGCATGCTGTGCGGGTTCGGTGAGCACAACGGCCGTACCGTCGCGTTCGCCGCGCAGACCGGAACCGCGACCCGGCCCGCCGGGTACCGCACCGCCGCCCGGCTGATCCGGCTCGCGGACCGGCTGGGCATCCCGGTGCTGACGCTGGTGGACACCCCGGGCGCCGCCAACGACGCGGAGGCGGAGCGGCAGGGGGCCGGCGCGGCCATCGCGGAGGTCTTCGGGGCGCTGGCGTCCGCCCGGGTCCCGATCACCACCCTGGTCATCGGCGAGGGCGGCTCCGGCGGGGCCCTGGCGCTGGCCGCACCGGGCAACACCTGGGCCACGCCTGACAGTTACTTCTCGGTGATCGCCCCGGAACTGGCGGCCGCCATACTCAAACGGCCGAAGGACGACGTGGAGGCGACCGCCGAGCAGCTGCGGATCCGGCCGCAGGACCTGGTGGAGCTGGGGGTGATCAGAGGGATCGTGCACCACCCCACCGAGTCCTTGTCGTCGTAGGCCGAGGCCCGTAGCGAGCGGACAGGTTCAGTCGCCTTCCGTCACAATGGAGTTGGCGGATGAGGGAGAGCACGGGGGGCTGACCATGAGCAGACTGGTGGAGTTCACCACGGAGGACGGTGCCGTGGTCGTGGTGGAGACCGCGGACCCGGCTGGCGGCACCCGCCTCGTCTCCCGCGGTGACGGACCGGCCGCCCAGGCCACCCGCACCTTCGAGGGCGCCCTGGACAGCGTGCGCGCGGCGGCCCACTCCGCCCTGCGTGTCCTCCGGGACGGCGCTCTGCGCCCGGACTCCGTGCAACTGGAGTTCGCCGTGAAGCTGACCGCCGAGGCGGGCGCCGTGATCGCCAAGGGCGCGGCGGAGGGACAGCTGGTGGTGCGGCTGGGGTGGTCGGCGGAGCGTCCGGCGGTGGAGCAGCGGACGGAGCCGGTCTCGGCGGACGCGTCGGACACCTCGGCGGTGAGCGGCTCGGAGCCGGCGTCACGGTCATGAGAGGTGCTTCCTGGCACGCCCGCATCGAGTGCGCGGGCACGGTGGCCGGCGCGGGCTTCCTGGTGACTCCCACCACCGTGCTGACCTGCGCGCATGTCGTGCGGGACAGTGAGCCGGGGACGCTGACGGTGTCGTTCCCGCAGCGCCCTGACCTCGGTGGGCTGCCCGCGACGGTGGCCGTGCACGGCGGCTGGCGGGGCGGTGCCACCGACCCCGGCGACCTGGCCGTCCTCGAACTGGCCCGGGACGTGCCGCTGGCTCCGGCCCGGTTCGCCCCGCTGGACGCCGAACCGGCGCTGCCGGAGCTGGCTTTGGAGGCGTACGGCTTCCCCGAGGGTTACGACGAGGGGCAGCTCGCCTGGTACCGGGCACGGTCCGCCACGCGTATAGCGGGCGAGTGGGTGCAGCTGGAGGCCATGACCGGGCACGGGCAGCCGCTGACGCACGGCTTCAGCGGCGCCGCGGCGGCCCTGCCCGACGGCCGGGTGGTCGGCATGGTCGCGCAGGTGGCCGGCGAGCCCGGCGTGCTGGTCGCCCGCATGCTGCCCACCGAGGTGCTGGCCCGGCACTGGCCCGCGCTCGGGGAGCTGGTCCCGGCGCACCAGGGCGCAGGCGATCCGGCGCGGCGGGTGTACGAGCTGGTGCGGCGGGCCGAGGGCACCGGTCTCGTCTGCTCACCGGACCAGCTGTTCGTGGACGCCGTCGGCGACTTCGGTCCGCCGCTGCCGCCGGGCGGCTTCCCCTCGCTGCGGGCGGCGGCCGGCTATGTGCAGTGGGAGGTCGAGGGGCCGGCGGAGGCGCTCACCCGGTTCGCCGACCGGCTCACGGAACTGCTGGAGGGGCCCGGCCCGGCCGCACCGGCACCGGCCGGCTCCGCCGCCTGGGCGCCCATCCTGGTCGAGATCGACCGCAGCGGGGCCGGTCCCGACCAGGTCACGGTCGCGGTGTCGGCGTACCGCGACGGACGCCGGCGGCCCGTGGGCACGGTCCGGTTGCCGCGCGCCGAGGTGCAGGCCCACGTGCAACGGGGTATCGACCGAGCCTTCGCCGAACTCTCCTTCGGTGCCGACGAGTTGCTGGCCTTCGCGCTGCCGCGCGAGCTGCTGAACCTGCCGGTGGCGCACTGGGCGTGCAGCGCGGACGACCCCACGCCGCTCGGCTGTTCCCACCCGGTGGTCGTCACCGACCGCTCCCGGCACCACAGCGCCCGGCTGCGCCACCAGCTCGGCAAGCAGTGGCGGAAGCTGGACGCGGGCGGGAAGCCGGCGCTCCATCGCGTGGACTGCGACACCCCGGCCCTGGGTCTACGCAAACGCCTGCGCGAGCAGGAGGCGGGCCTGGCGGGCTTCGCCGCCCCGCCCACCGCCGTACCCGGGCACTTCGACATCGGCCTGAACATGCCCGTTCCCGTGCTGCTGTGGCCGCGCGAGGGCTGTCCCGGTGCCGCCGCACACACCGCACCGTGCACCGGTACGGCGTTCCTGGACGCCCTCGCCCCGCACGTGGAGGGCGTCCACCCGGCCGAACTGCCGAGACGGATCCAGCTGCTGCGGGAGGAGGCGGAGGAGGAGCCCGCACTGCACTGGGCGAGGGAGGTCCAGCTGCTGTGGGACGACCCGCGCTGCTTCCCCGAACCCGCCGCCAGCCTGCACACCCCCGTGGCCTGAGCCGACCGAGAAGGACCGCATCCCATGCCCCTATGGCCCGTGTACACCGGCGCGACGGAGCCGCACGACGGCATCACCCGGCTGCCGCCGCCCCCGCCCTGGCGGGCCTTCGACGGCGGCCCCGCGCTGAACACGCCCGCCGACGCCACCGACGCCGCGGCCACCTCGCCCGACCGCACCCACCGCGCGGAGACGTACCGGGCCACCCCGCGCACCGTCCAGCTGGTCAACGCGGCCCTGTACCTGCGGCGACCGCTGCTGGTCACCGGCCCACCCGGCACCGGCAAGTCCTCGCTGGCCTACGCGGTGGCCCGCGAGCTGAGACTGGGCCCGGTGCTGCGCTGGAACATCACCAGCCGCAGCACGCTGCAGGACGGCCTCTACCAGTACGACCCCCTCTCCCGCCTGTACGCCGCCCGTCAGGCCCCGGTGACGCCCACGCCGGAGGCGGGCCTGGAGGACCATCTGCGGCTCGGCCCCCTGGGCACGGCCCTGCTGCCCTACGCCCGCCCGCGTGCACTGCTCATCGACGAGATCGACAAGAGCGACCTGGACCTGCCCAACGACCTGCTGAACGTGCTGGAGGAGGGGCAGTACGAGATCCCCGAACTGGTCCGCGCCGCCCAGCACGTCCCGACGGCACGGGTGATGGTCGACGGCACCCACGACCAGGTCCCGGTCGAACGCGGCCGGGTCCGCTGCCGCGCGTTCCCCTTCGTCGTCCTGACCAGCAACGGCGAGCGCGAGTTCCCGCCCGCCTTCCTGCGCCGCTGTGTGACGCTGCGGCTGCGGCAGCCGGACGACCGGCAGCTGGCGGACATCGTCCGCGCCCACTTCGACGACGAGCCGGACGCCTACGCCCAGACCCTGATCAGCCGCTTCCTGTCCCGGGTGGGCGGCGGCGACCTGGCCACCGACCAACTGCTCAACGCGATCTACCTGGCCCGCTCCGCCGACCTGCCCGCCGACTCCCTGGACGACCTCGCGGCACAGCTGATGCCCTATCTCGGCGAAGGCCGGCACACCGATGGGCTCTGACGCCTCCGCGCCCGCGGACCCCCTCGCCCGCCTGGCCGACGCGCTGACCCGGGCGACGAGGGGGATGCGTCCCACGCCGCTGGAGCTGGCCGAACTGCTGTGGCTGGCACGGCAGATGGAACCGGAGCCCGCGGACGCCGATCCGGAGCACACCGCCACCGGCGCTCCCGGACCGGAGCCCGCCGAACCCCCGGCCCGGGAGCCGCTGCCCCAGCCACCCGCGGCACCGCCCCGGGAACGGCCCCCGACCCCGCCGCCGCAGCCCGCCCCGACCGGACCACGGCAAGCGCACCGGGCCCCGCTGCACCTGCCGTCGCCGGCGCCGGGCGACACCGGCCCGTACAGGGGCCTCCTCGCGCCCGCGCCGCCGATGCTGCGCCATCCCCTGGACCTGCAACGCGCACTGCGCCCGCTCAAACGTCACGCCGACGCCCCGGCCGGCCACCGGCTCGACGAGCACGCCACCGCCGACCGCATCGCCCGCCTCGGCGCCTCCCCCGACTGGTGGCTGCCGGTGCTGCGCCCCGCCAAGGAGCGCTGGCTGCGCCTCAACCTGGTGTACGACACGGGTCCGACGATGCCCGTGTGGCGTCCCCTCATGCGCGAACTGCACACGGCGCTCGCCCAGTCGGGCGTCTTCCGCACGGTGAGCCCGGTCCGGGTCACGCCCGAGGGCACGGTGCACGGCGAGGGCACGTTCGGCCCGGCCGACGGCCGCACCGTCACCCTGGTGATCAGCGACTGCATGGGCCCGCAGTGGCGGCCCGGCCCGGCGGGCGGCCGCTGGGAGGCGACCCTGCGCCGCTGGTGCCGCCGGATGCCGGTGGCCGTCGTACAGCCGCTGCCCGAGCATCTGTGGCGGGACACCGCGCTACCGACCGCGCCGGGCCTGCTGACCGCCCCGTCCCCGGCCGCTCCGGCCGCGGCGCTGGCGTTCGCCCCGTACGACGGCGATCCGGCGCGGTTCACGGGCCGGGGCACGGTCGCGCTGCCCGTCCTGGAGGCCGGTCCGCGGTGGCTGGCCAACTGGGCGGCCCTGCTGACCTCGGCCGGCGGCAGCGGAGTGCCGGGCTCGGCCGCGCCGCTGGGCAGCCACCCCGCCCCCGAGACCCGTACCGACCTCGGCCGGCTCTCCCCCGAGGAGTTGGTCCTGCGGTTCCGCGAGACCTCCTCCACGGAGGCGGTGCGGCTGGCCGGCCATCTGGCCGTGGGCCGCCCCGACCTGCCGGTGATGCGGCTGGTGCAGCGCGCGGTCGAGCCCGATCCGCGCCCCCAGCAACTGGCCGAGATCATTCTCAGCGGCCTGCTGACCACGGCCCCCGGACCACCGGGCAGCTACGCCTTCCGCCCCGGCGTGCGGGACCTCCTGCTGCGCGGGCTGCCCCGCTCGTCCCGCAACCGGGTGACGGACCTGCTGGCCCGGGCGGGCGGGCTGATCGAGGAGCGGGCGGGCACGGCACCGGGAGAGTTCCGCGCGGTGACACCGGCGGCGGACGGCACCGGGACGGAGGCGGCGCGCGGGGAGGCGTTCGCGACGGTACGCCCGGAGAGCGTGCGCAGGCTCACCGGAGCCGGGGGGCGGTCGGTGCCGCCGGGGGTGGGCGGCCGTTACCGGCTGCTGCGGCGGATGAGCCCGAGCGGCGCCCTCTGGCTGGCCGAGGACCCCGAGGAGAACCGGACGGTGGTGGTGCGGCTGCACGAGCCGGTCACCGACCGGGAGCGGCGCGCGCAGTTCCTCCGGGAGACGAAGGCGCTGAAGGGGCTCGACCACCCGAACGTGGTGACGGTCCACGAGTTCGGCATCGAGGACGACATCCCGTACGTCGTCATGGAACACCTGGACGGCATCCCGCTGAACACCTTGGCGGCACCGAACGGCTACCACCTGCCGGCGCCGCTGACGGTGTCCATCGGCGCGCAGCTCGCGCGCGCTCTGCGAGCCGCACGCGCGGGCTGGGTCCGGCACGGCGCCCTGGGCATGTCCCGGGTGGTGCTCCTGCCCGACGGCACGGTGAAACTCAGCCTGTTCGAGCCGTTCCTGCCGTCTAATGTGCCGAGGGACGAGGACGAGCGGGCGCTGGGTCAGCTGATGCTTCATCTGACCAACGGGAGCGCGCCGGCCGGTGCGAGGATGACCATGCTTCATCTCCCCGAGTCGTTGCGCCGGCCGTACACGGATGCGCTCTCCTGTCTGCTGTCCTCGCTGCACCGGAGCGCGGGCATGCCGACGCTCCAGAACGACCGGATGCTGGAGGAGGCCCGGAAGGCGTACCGCCCACGGTCCTACTCGCTCCTCGGCCCGGTGACCGTCGACGTACCCGGCCGCCCGGCGGAACTCCCGCCGCCGGCCCGCGCGCTGCTCGCCATGCTGCTGCTCCGGCACGGCCGCAAGGTGACGCACGACGAGCTGCGGGCCGGACTGTGGGCCCCCGCCGAGGAACCGAAGGACGCGATGGCGGTCCTGGGCCGCCTGGCGTCGGCGCTGCGCGAGACCCTGGGCCCCGGGGCCGCGCTGGCGACACTTCCCGACGGGTACGCCCTCCACGCCAGCGCCGACCGCGTGGACCTGCTCGACTTCGAAGAACTGGAGCGTACGGCCGCCGAGCTGGACGCTCGGGGCTTCGCCCGGCAGGCGCGGGACCACCTGGACCAGGCACTGGCCCTGTGGCACGACGCCGGCCCCCTCGCCGACGTCCCCGGCCCCGCCGCCCGCACCGCCCGCACCCGGCTCCTGCAGCTGCGCCTCGCCCTGTACCGCAGGCGGGCCGAACTCGACCTGGACCTGGGCGAGTTCGAGCGTGCGGCGGCGGACCTCGGCGAACTCCTGCGCGCGCACCCGGCACGCGCGGACTACCGCCGCCTGCTGCTGCTCGCGCTGCAGCGGCTGGGCCGCGTCGAGGAGGCCCTGGAGGCGTTCTGGGAGTACGAGGAGTCCGGCGGCGACGACCCCGCCCTGCTGGCTCTCGGGCACGAACTGCGCCGTGACCACGCCGACCACGCCGAGCCGGCGGACGCGGAGGAGCCCTCCGAGTACGACCCGGACCCCGGCCACGCCTGGACCGAGGGCCCCGACGGGCTGCCGCTGGGCTCGTTCCCCACCGAGGACGATCTGCCCTCGCTCCTGTACGGCCCCGAGGACGCGGCGGAGGACCGGCCGCTGCCGCAGGACGACGTGCCCGACAGTCTCTTTTCGGCGGAGGACGCCCCGACCGCTTCGGCCCTGCGCGCCGTGGCGCTCTTCGAGCTCGCGGACGGACCCGGGGACGCGGACGACGTGTCGGCGCTCGGCCGGGCGGTGGTGCGGCTGCTGCTGGCGGCCGGACTGGACCCGGACGACTACGAGCTGCGGACCGAGGGGAACGGATACCTTGTCCTGCTGCGCGTCGGTGTGCCGGAACTCGGGTTCCTCTCCGTCACCCTGCGGGAGTTCCGGGACCGGGTCGCGGAGACAGGCCGGTTGCGGTGGCGGGTGACGTTCGCGGAACCCTCGGACGACGACCCGGAGCTCTGGCGGGCGGCGGAGGGGTTCCCCGACCACGTGCTGGACGAGAGCGGCGCCCTGGGCGTCGTGACCTTCCCCGACGCGCTCCGGATCGGGCTGGCCGCGGGCGGCCTGCTGGACGGAGTCCCGGTGCTCGCGACCCGTTTCGGGCCGGCCAACGGCTGGTACGTCGTCGCGCCTGTGCCGGCCGCCGGTGCCGTCGAGCCGATTCAGGGTCCCTTCCGGCTGCCCGCCGGGGTGCCGCTGCCCGAGCCCGCGGGCAGGACGCGTGCCGTCGTCTTCACGGCATACGGTCCCGGGTTCACCCTTGACCGCCCCGGCGGCGACTCCTTCTACTACGAGGTGGATCTCACCCGGCGCCGGCTGGAGCTGACCGAACTGGGTCCGACGGTCAACGGCGTCCCCGCGTTCACACTCACCGGGGAGGCCGGCTGGCGGATCGAGGACCCGGTCCGTGCCGTGCCGGACGCGTCCCGGCGCGCTCCCTCCGCGCTCGTCGTCGAGCATGTGCGGGACAGCCTGGGCATGGTCTCGCCGCTCTACCCGCCGCGCCGGGCGGCCGAGGCCCACGCCCGGCTGGAAGAGGTGGTGCGCGATCACCCCCCGTCCGGGTACGCCGTCACCTGGCAGGGCTCGCTCACCCCGACCCGCGGCTCCCTGGTGGCCCCGCCTCGGGAAGAGGTCGCCGGAGAGCTCGTCGAGGCCCTGCGCACGGCCGATGCCGTGCTCCTCGGCTTCGACGGGGTGCTGACCCGCCTCTACGGCCGCCGGGGCGCCGACCGCGACGGGGCGACGCCCGTGCAGAAGGCGGCCCACCACCTGTCCCGCGAGTACGGCGGCGGGGAGAGCGGCAGCTACCTTCCCCCGCTCGACCTCCTTCGGGCCAGGAGGTCGATCTCGGGCAGCCGGCTCGAACGGGACGTGCGGCTGCTGGAGACGACCGCCGTACAGGACGCGGAGCCTGTGGCGAACGCCGAACTGTTGCTGCGCACTCTGGCTGACAAGGGCCTGCCGTTGGCCGTGGTCACCGACTGCTCGACGGAAGCGGCCACCATGTACCTGGCGCGGCGCCGGCTCCTCGAGGAGCTGGCCGGCGGCGTACACGGGCGTGACCGCCTCGACAGGCCGCTGATGCCCCATCCTCGGCGCATCCTCCAGGCCGTGGCCGGGCTCGGTGTGCCGCCGGACCGGTGCCTGATGATCGGCACCGGCGACGCGGAGTGGGAGGCGGCCCGCGCCGCCGGAGTCGTCTTCGTCTACGTGGACGCCGCATCCCTCGAGGTCCACCGCACTTCCGTGTTGACGAGCTTCGGCCTTTTACCTCTTCTGCGCGCCGCGCAGAGCCTGTGACGCGCCCAAGGCCGCGAAGAACCCCCCGTTCAGCGGCACCCCGCCCGGCCCCCTCCAGCAGGCGCCCGCCCCCGGGCGCCGCGCAGGATGCAGTGAGAGGAGGACACCCGCCGAGCGGCGGGCGCCCAAGGCCCGCGCACTCGGGAGGACCCGCCGTGACCGTCAGTCTGGAGCAGTTGCGCCGCTGCCACTTCGCCGTCGACCTGGGCGCGGCCCGCACCCGGGTGTATGTGAAGGGCGCCGGACTCATCGTCGACCAGCCCTCGGTCGCCGCCGTGAACACCCGTACCGGAGCGCTCATAGCCGTGGGCGACTTCGCGGAGCAGATGACGGGACGGACGCCGGGGTACATCCGGGTCGTCCGGCCCATCTCCGGCGGCACGGTGGTCGACATCGAGATGGCCCAGCGCATGCTGCGGCAACTGCTCGGCGACAAGGCGCGCCGTCAACTGCGCCGAAATCTCCGGCTGCGCGCGGCGGCCTGCACCCCGCACGACGCCGATCCGCTGGCCCAGCGGGCGACCGTCGAGACGCTGGTCGGGCTGGGGGCGCGCCGGGTCGAACTGGTGGACACGCTGATCGCCGCCGCGGTGGGGTGCGGGCTGCCGGTGGAGCTCCCCGAGGCCACGATGATCATGGTGTGCGGGGCCGCCGCCACCCAGGTGGCCGTCCTCTCGCTCGGGTCCATCGTCACCGCCGAGCGGATCCCGGTGGGTGGTGAGGCCGTGGACCACGCGATCGTGCAGCTCCTGCGGCACGAGCACGAGCTGATGCTGCCCAGCCAGTCGGTACGGCCGCTGCAGCTGGCCCTGTCCGGCAACGGGCTGACCCCGCAGGGCCCGGAGACCACGGAGATCCACGGCCGGGACGTGGCCACCGGGCTCGCCCGCAGTGTGCACGTCGACACCGCCACCGTGCGGGACGCGATCCAGACCCCGCTGACCGCCGTCCTGGACGGCATCGGCAAGGTGCTGCGCGGCTGCCCTCCCGACCTGGTCGCCGACCTCGCCGACCGCGGGATCATCATGGTCGGCGGCTCGGCGCTGCTGCCCGGCTTCGACCAGATGCTGCGGCAGGCCACCGGGATGCCGGTGCACATCGCCGAACGGCCCGACATCTGCGCGGTCCAGGGCCTCGGCGCCATGCTGGAGGGCAGGATCGAGCCACTCGTCCTGAACCCGCTGGCCGCCTGAGAACGTGGACCGCTTCGGCCGTGACCTGCCGGCCGGCGCCCAGCAGACCCTGCTGCAGGGCTCGATGGCGGCTCTGCTCCCCCACCTGCGGGCGCGGCGTCAGTACGGCAGGATGCGCCCCGACGGCGTCCTGCGGTCGATCTCCCGGTCGCGCGGGGCGGCGGGGCGTCGGATGACGCGTACCCGGATGCGACGGTCCATGACGCCCTCCCTCTGCCGAAGTGGCCCGGCGATCGGCACCGGTAGGAGGTGGGTGCCCAGGACACGGGCTGTTCAAGCATGTACGGGTCAACCAGTCGGGTGCGGGCGGCAGTCGGCGCGCCGGGTCAGTCCTTGATCTCGCAGATCGTCGCGCCGGAGCCGAGCGTCGCCCCGGCCTCGGCCCTGAGGCCGATGACGGTGCCGGACTTGTGGGCGTGGACCGGCTGCTCCATCTTCATCGCCTCCAGCACGACGACGAGGTCCCCCTCGGCGACGGTCCGGCCGTCCTCGACGGCGACCTTGACGATGGTGCCCTGCATCGGCGACGCCAGCGTGTCACCGGAGACCGCGGAACCGGACCTGCGGGCGCCGCCGCGCCGCCTGACCGAGCGGGTGGCCTCCGCCGCCGTGTCCGGCTGCGGCCTGCCGAGGGACGCCGGGACGGAGACCTCGATCCGTTTGCCGGCGACCTCGACGACGACGGTCTCGCGGCCCGAGCGCTCCTCCTCGGTGCCGCCGGCGCCGGGCGCGTAGGGCGGGACGGTGTTGTGGTACTCGGTCTCCATCCAGCGGGTGTGCACGCGGAACGGTTCGTCCGTGAAGGCGGGGTCGGTGACGACGGCGCGGTGGAAGGGCAGGGCGGTGGCCATGCCCTCGACCCGGAACTCGGCCAGGGCGCGGGCGGCCCGCCGCAGCGCCTGGGCGCGGGTGGCGCCGGTGACGACGAGCTTGGCGAGCAGGGAGTCCCAGGCGGGGCCGATCACGGAGCCGGTCTCCACACCGGCGTCCACGCGCACCCCGGGGCCGCCGGGCGGCTCCCAGCGGGTGACGGTGCCGGGGGCGGGCAGGAAGCCGCGGCCGGGGTCCTCGCCGTTGATGCGGAACTCGATGGAGTGGGCGCGGGGTTCGGGGTCGTCGTAGCCCAGCGGCTCGCCGTCGGCGATGCGGAACATCTCGCCGACCAGGTCGATGCCGGTGACCTCCTCGGTGACCGGGTGCTCGACCTGGAGGCGCGTGTTGACCTCCAGGAAGGAGATGGTGCCGTCCTGCCCGACGAGGAACTCGCAGGTTCCGGCGCCGACGTACCCGGCCTCCTTGAGGATGGCCTTGGACGCGGAGTACAGCTGCTCGGTCTGCGCACCGGTCAGGAACGGGGCCGGCGCCTCCTCGACCAGCTTCTGGTGCCGGCGCTGCAGCGAGCAGTCGCGGGTGGACACGACGACGACGTTGCCGTGGGTGTCGGCCAGGCACTGGGTCTCCACGTGGCGGGGCCGGTCGAGGCAGCGCTCCACGAAGCACTCCCCGCGCCCGAACGCGGCGACGGCCTCGCGCACGGCGGAGTCGTACAGCTCGGGGATCTCCTCGAGGGTGCGGGCCACCTTCAGGCCCCGGCCGCCGCCGCCGAACGCGGCCTTGATCGCGATCGGCAGGCCGTGCCGCTCGGCGAAGGCGACGACCTCGTCCGCACCGGAGACCGGGCCGGGGGTGCCGGCGACGAGGGGCGCGCCGGCACGCCGGGCGATGCCGCGGGCGGCGACCTTGTCACCGAGGTCGCGGATGGCCTGCGGGCCGGGGCCGATCCAGGTCAGTCCGGCGTCCAGGACGGACTGGGCGAAGTCGGCGTTCTCGGAGAGGAATCCATAGCCGGGGTGGACGGCGTCGGCACCGGAGCCGGCGGCGGCCCGCAGCACCTTGACCTGGTCGAGGTAGCTGGTGGCGGGGGTGTCGCCGCCCAGCGCGAAGGCCTCGTCGGCGGCCCGGACGTGCGGCGCGTCCCGGTCCGGGTCGGCGTACACGGCCACCGAGGCGATGCCGGTGTCCCTGCACGCCCGCGCGACCCGGACCGCGATCTCACCGCGGTTGGCGATCAGCACCTTGCGCAAGACCATGGTCTGTTCCC
The DNA here is from genome assembly GCF_053598315.1 of Streptomyces sp. NPDC001153. NCBI lineage: Bacteria > Bacillati > Actinomycetota > Actinomycetes > Kitasatosporales > Streptomycetaceae > Streptomyces > Streptomyces sp. NPDC001153. The sequence goes on along the minus strand of NZ_JBSFJZ010000021.1, from coordinate 69,704 downwards.
GTCTTCTCTCGGTGACGTGCGACAGTGGATTCGGCTGCTGTGCGTGCGGGACCACGGCTCAGTCGATGCCGCGGTGGATGTGCGGGTCGAGCACGGCCTCCTCCTCGTCCTCCCCGGCGAGCAGGGGAAGGGGCAGGGCGGGTTCCTCGCGCTCGAAGGGCTGCTCGTGCGGGTGCGTGCCTGGTGGCGGCTCCATCCGCGTCGCTCCTCCGTTTCGCCGCTGGGCTGTTGACGGGACGTCAGCTCTGCCAGCTGAGCGGGGAGCGGTAGAACGCGTTGCGCTCCGGGCGCTCCCAGCCCGGGACGACCGGGGCGACCGGCCGGTCCCCGGGCCGGGCGGCACCGGTGCCGGCGCGGGTGAGGAGTACGGCGGTCAGGGCCGCCAGTTCCTCGTCGGAGAGGGTGCCGCGCTCGACGCGGACGGACCGCTGGTCCACGGGTTCCATGACGGTGGTCACCGGTTCACTCCTTCTGCCCGGTCAGTGGGGCGGGTTGCCGTGTTTGCGGGCCGGCAGGCCGGCGTGCTTGGTGCGCAGCATGTGCAGGGAGCGGATGAGCACCTGCCGGGTGTCGGCGGGGTCGATGACGTCGTCGACCAGGCCGCGTTCGGCGGCGTAGTACGGGTGCATCAGCTCGGCCTTGTACTCCTCGACCACGCGCCGGCGCATGGCCTCGGGGTCCTCGGCGGCCTGGATCCGACGGCGGAAGACCACGCCCGCGGCGCCCTCGGCGCCCATCACCGCGATCTCGTTGGTCGGCCAGGCGTACGACAGGTCCGCTCCGACGGAGCGGGAGTCCATGACGATGTAGGCACCACCGTAGGCCTTGCGCAGGATCAGCTGGATCCTCGGCACGGTGGCGTTGCAGTAGGCGTACAGCAGCTTGGCGCCGTGCCGGATGATGCCGCCGTGCTCCTGGTCGACGCCGGGCAGGAAGCCGGGCACGTCCAGCAGGGTGACGACGGGCATGTTGAAGGCATCGCACATCTGCACGAAGCGGGCGGCCTTGTCGCTGGCGTCGATGTCCAGGACCCCGGCGAGGGACTGGGGCTGGTTGGCGACGATCCCGACGGCCTGGCCGTCCAGCCGGGCCAGGGCGACGAGCACGTTGGTCGCCCAGCGCTCGTGGATCTCGAGGTACTCGCCGTCGTCCACGACCGCCTCCAGGACGGCCCGCATGTCGTAGGGCCGGTTGCCGTCGGCCGGCACCAGATCCAGCAGCTCCTCGCAGCGCCGGTCGGCCGGGTCCCTGGTGACGGCCCGGGGCGCGGTCTGGCGGTTGTTCTGGGGCAGATAGGACAGCAGGTAGCGGACCTCCTCCAGGCAGGACTCCTCGTCGTCGTGGACGAAGTGGGCGACGCCGGAGACCTCGGCGTGCACATCCGCGCCGCCCAGGCCGTTCTGGGTGACCTGCTCGCCGGTGACGGCCTGGACCACGTCGGGTCCGGTGATGAACATCTGCGAGGTGTCGCGGACCATGAAGACGACGTCGGTGAGCGCCGGGGAGTACGCGGCGCCGCCGGCGCAGGGGCCGAGCATGACGGAGATCTGCGGGATGACCCCGGAGGCCTTGGTGTTGCGGGCGAAGATGCCGCCGTAGCCGGCCAGCGCGCTGACGCCCTCCTGGATGCGGGCCCCGGCGCCGTCGTTGAGGGAGACCAGTGGCGCGCCGGCCGCGATGGCCATGTCCATGATCTTGTGGATCTTGGTGGCGTGCGCCTCCCCCAGCGCGCCGCCGAAGATGCGGAAGTCGTGGGCGTACACGAACACCGTGCGCCCGTGCACCGTGCCCCAGCCGGTGACCACGCCGTCGGTGTAGGGCCGCTTGTTCTCCAGCCCGAACCCCGTGGCCCGGTGCCGGCGCAGCGGCTCGACCTCGTTGAACGATCCCTTGTCCAGGAGCAGTTCGATCCGCTCCCGTGCCGTCAGCTTGCCCTTGGCGTGCTGTGCCCGCGTCGCCTGCTCGCCCGGGCCGGCCGTGGCCTGATCCCGGATGTCCCGCAGCTTGGCCACCCGGCAGTGGGTGCTGTCCGTGGTCACCACGTGAGCCTCCTCGTCGTTTCCGCCTGTGAGGGAACGCCGGAAATGCCGCGCCGGTAAATGTAGCCGCCGAACTCACCGGCCAGGAAGGAAACAACGGCGATGGTCTCGTTCGCGTTTCCGGCAACGGTTCGGTGTCATATCGGTTGAGTGATTCCCGTGAACTCGAAGTGTTTTGGTGACGCGTGGGTGAACGGGCTCGTCGCGATCACTCGGGTACGGCAATTCCCTGTCAGCGCAACACCAGTCGAGAACACAGCACGCTCGGGAGACTGGCGGTATCAGGCCACAGGAGAAGCGCTTTCATTCGAGGGTAGGTGGCGTGAAACTATCGGGGGCCAGTGTGATTCAACCGGCAGGCATCAATCCGACTCAGGTCGAAAGCGTCCCCATCATGTCGCTGCGGGCCGGCGAGTCGCCGCGGCTGAACGGGGACGACAAGGCACACATCGCCAGGCTCGCCGAGACGGAGGGGCCACTGCCGCCCATCCTGGTGGACCGGCGCACCATGCGGGTGATCGACGGGATGCACCGCCTGATGGCGGCGTCCCTCCAGGGCCGCCAGTCCATCGACGTGGTCTTCTTCGACGGCAGCGAGGCGGACGCGTTCCTGCGCGGCGTCCAGGAGAACGTCACGCACGGGCTGCCGCTCACCCAGGCCGACCGCCGGGCGGCCGCCGAGCGCATCATCGGGACGCACCCGCACCTGTCCGACCGGGCCATAGGCCAGGTGACGGGCCTGGCCGCGAGGACCGTCGCCGCGATAAGGAAACGTTCAACTGAAGAGTCGGCGCAGTCGAACGCCAGGGTGGGCAGGGACGGCAGGGTCCGGCCGCTGGACAGCAGCGAGGCCCGGCGGCGCGCCGCGGAACTGCTCACCGGGCAGCCGAGGGCGTCGCTGCGGCACGTGGCGCGCGCGGCGGGCATCTCCCCGGCGACGGTCCTCGACGTGCGCAAGCGCCTCGAGCGCGGCGAGTCACCGGTGCCGCAGCGGCCCGCCGCGACCGGCACCGACGGGTCCGGAGAGGCGGCCGCGGAGGCGGCCGCGGCCGCCTCTCCGGCCCGGGAACCGCTCGATCCGCCACGGCGTCCGGGCACCCGGACCCCGGCCGCCGCCGACCCGGCCGCCACCGTGGAGAGACTGCTGCGCGACCCGTCTCTGCGGAACACCGAACGCGGAAAGGGAATGCTCCGCCTGTTGCACATCAATGCCGTCGGAGAGGCCCAACTGCCCGACACGGTCGAAGCCGTGCCTCCGCACTGCGCCGCGATCGTCGTGCAGCTCGCCCGTCATTACTCGAAGATGTGGCAGGACTTCGCCAAGGAACTCGACGGCAGGGCGCGGATCGCGGACCCGTCGGCCGCCGGACGCTGACGTTTCCCGGAAACCTCGGGGAAACAGAACAAGGGAGTGCGGGAAAGGGCCGGTCGGCAAGCCGACCGGCCCTTTCTATTGCGAGAATTGTTCACGTTCCGACGGCGTGAAATCCGCCGTCCACGTGGACGATCTCACCGCTGGTGCTGGGAAACCAGTCCGACAACAGGGCGACACATGCGCGGGCCGCGGGTTCGGTGTCGGTGACGTCCCAGCCCAGCGGCGCGCGTTCCCGCCAGGCGGATTCGAAGCGGCCGAAGCCCGGGATGCTGGTGGCCGCCTGGGTCCGCAGGGGTCCGGCGGCCACCAGGTTGACCCGGACGCCGGAAGGACCGAGGTCACGGGTGAGATACCGGGTGACGGACTCCAGCGCGGCCTTCGCCACACCCATCCAGTCGTAGCCGGGCCAGGCGACCGAGGCGTCGAAGTCCAGCCCGACGACCGAGGCGGGCCTGGCCAGCACCGGCAGGCAGGCCGTGGCGAGCGCCTTCAGGGAGTACGCCGAGACGTGCACGGCCGTCGCCACGTCCGGCCACGGAGTGTTGAGGAACCCGCCGCCCAGCGCGGACTGCGGCGCGAAGGCGATCGCGTGCAGCACGCCGTCGAGCTGCGGGTGATACGCGCCGACCCGCTCCGGGAGAGCGGCGAGGTCCGCCTCGCTGGTCACGTCCAGCTCGATCACGGGGGCCTTGGCCGGCAGACGCTCCGCGACGAACCGGGTGATACGGCCCGCACGCCCGTAGGAGGAGAGCAGCACCTCGGCGCCCTCCTCCTGGGCCCGGCGGGCGACCGCGTAGGCGATGGAGGACTCGGTGAGCACCCCGGTCACCAGGATGCGCTTGCCCGCGAGCACACCGGCCATCAGCCGGCCACCACCAGCTCGCGGGCGCGGCGCAGGGTGGCCACGCTGTTGCCGCCGATCGACCGGCGGACCAGCGCGCCGGCCTGCTCCACCGTGGCCTCGGGGCCGAGCATCGCGGTGATGGCCTCCTCCTTGAGGACGACCGTGTGCCGCGCGACCGTCGTACCGTCCTCCCGCACGTGCCACGAGCCGACATGGGCGTGCAGGAAGGCGGGCAGCGTGGTCTGTTTGTACACGATCGTGTCCGGGGACAGCAGGACGCGGACCGAGACCGTGGTGTGGACGTCGTCGCCGCCGGAGCTCTCCACGGTGTCCATCTCCAGGTACTGCACACCCTGCGGTTCCTCGGCCAGTTCCACCCGTGCCACGTGCGGGATCAGCCCGGGCCACTTCCCGGCCTCGGCGAGGAAGCCGAAGACCTTCTGCTGTCCGCCGCCGACGGCCACCTCGTCCTCGAAGTCCACCAGCAGGTGGGCGCGGCCGGCCGCGGCACGCAGCGAGTCCAGCTCGGCCCGCGAGTTGCGGTCGACGACCTCCTCGATCTTGTCCAGGAGGGCCGCGTCGTCGCCCTCGGCGGAGAACCAGTGCCGGAAGACGACACGGGACTCGGCACCGGACGGGACGACGGTCCACTCCCCGCGCATGGCCGCCACCGGAGCGGCGGGCTCGGTCTGGCGGAAGCCGATCCGGCGGGCCGCACCGTCCAGCGTGCGGTGCGAGACCCAGCACTTGACGGCGCCCCCGGCGAAGGCCCAGATCTTCAGCCGCTGTTCACCGCCGGGAGCGGACGGAAGGTACTCGACGTGGACGGTCGGGGTGAAGATCGCGGGCCAGCGAGCGGCGTCCGCGATCAGGTCGTAGACGGTGTCGGCCGCGGCGGGAACGGTGATGACGTGTTCGGTGTGCCGGGTTCGCATGACTGCCTCTCAGTAGTTGCCCAGGCCACCGCAGACGTTGATGGCCTGGGCGGTGATGGAGTCGGCGGTGTCCGTGGCCAGGTAACCGATCAGGCCGGCCACCTCCCGCGGCGTCGAGTACCGGCCCAGCGGGATCTTCGCCAGGAAGCGCTTCAGCACCTCCTCCTCGGAGATCTGCCAGCCGGCCGCGTAGCCCTGGCGCACCTTGGCGGCCATGGGGGTCTCCACGTATCCGGGGCAGACCGCGTTGACGGTGATCCCGCTCCCGGCCAGTTCCAGGCCGAGCGCCTTGGTGAAGCCGATCACCCCGTGCTTGGAGGCGGAGTACGGGGCGGCGTACACCACGCCCTGTTTGCCGCCGGTGGAGGCGATGTTGATGATCCGCCCCCACGGGCGCGCGGCGAGTCCGCCCGCCTTCAGCACCTCACGGGTGACGCGGAAGGTGCCGGTGAGGTTGGTGTCGATGACCGCCTGCCACACCTCGTCGGTGACGTCGGCGGTGATCCCGCCGCCGCCCCGCCCGGCGTTGTTGACGAGGACGTCGATCCGCCCGAAGCGACGCGTGGCCTCCCGCACGAGCGCCGTCACGTCCGGGCCGGACGACACGTCGGCCACGGTGCCGTCGGCCTCCAGCCCCTCGTCGGTCAGCTCCTTGACGGCCGTGGCGATGCCGTCGGCGCCCCGTGCGCACAGGAACACCCGGTGGCCGGCCGCGCCCAGCGTCCGGGCCGCCTCCAGACCGATGCCGCTGGTGGCGCCGGTGACCAGCGCCACTCGCGTGCTGTCGTCTGCCATCAGCACTCCTTACGGGATCTCGATGACCTGGCCGGCGTAGACCAGGCCGGAACCGAAGCCGATCGTCAGCGCGCGCATCCCGCTGCTCACCTCGCCGGACGCCAGCAGCCGGTCCAGGGCGAGCGGGATGGAGGCGGCCGAGGTGTTGCCGGTCTCGACGATGTCGCGGGCGACCACGACGTCCTTGCGCAGCCCCAGTTGCCGGACCAGCTCCTCGATGATCAGGAGGTTGGCCTGGTGCGGGATGAAGACGTCGAGGTCGGCGACGGTCAGCCCGGCGGCGTCGACCGCCCGGCGCGCGGCGGGGGCCAGTTCGGTGCTGGCCCACCGGTAGACCCGCCAGCCCGACATGCCGAGCCGTGGCCAGGGCAGCGACGGGTCGCCGTGCAGCGCGGGGTCCCAGTAGCCGGTCATGCCGACGGCGTCGGCGCGGGACCCGTCGCTGCCCCAGGCGACCGGGCCGATGCCCGGCCGGTCCGAGGTGCCGACGACGACCGCGCCGGCGCCGTCGGCGAACAGGAAGGCGGTGGAGGCGTCGTCCCGGTCGAGGATGTCGGTGATCCGCTCCGCGCCGATCACCAGGACGTGGTCCGCGGTGCCCGCCCTGACCAGGTCGGAGCCGAGGGCGAGCGCGTAGGGGAAGCCGGCACAGGCGGCGAGGATGTCGAAGGCGGCCGCGTTCCGCGCGCCCAGCGCGTGGGCCACCTGCGAGGCCAGGGACGGCATCTGGGACAGATGGGTGGTCGTCGCCACCACGACACAGCCGAGGGCCGCGGGTTCGACACCCGCGCTCGCCAGCGCCTTCCCCGCCGCCTCGCGCGCCATCATCAGCAGCGTCTCGCCGGGCTCGGCGTAGCCCCGGTGTCTGATGCCGGAGCGTTTGACGATCCAGTCCTCGTCGATGCCCAGGCGCCCGGCGATCTCGGCGTTGCCGACCGAGCGCCCGGGCCGGTGCACGCCGAGCCCGAGTATGCGGCTGTGGCGTGTCATCGCACGCTCTCGTGGAGCTGCCGGTTGACGTAGTCGAGCACGTCCCGCGGAGTGGTGAAGTCGGCCACCGCGTCGTCGGATATGGCCAGGTGGAAGTCCTGCTGGATGTGGGTGACGAGTTCCAGCACGGCCAGTGAGTCGAACGCCAGGTCCGTGAAGGGCTTGTCGAGGAAGTCGCCCTCCAGGTCAAGGCCGATCTCCTCGGCGATGCTCAGCATGGTGTCCTTGAGCTCCAGGACGGTGAAGCCGCTCATGTCTCGCTCCCTCGGGGTTCCGTGACGGATTCGGTCGGCGCGGTGAGGACCACCGCGGAGTTGAAACCGCCCAGGCCCCTCGCCAGGACCAGGGCGTGCTTGACGGTGTGCGGGCGGGGCTCGTCCAGGACCAGGTCCAGGTCGATACCGGGCGCCTGCGTGGTCACGTTGACGGTCGGGGGGATGACGCGGTCCCTGATCGCCAGCAGCGCGGTGACCAGGTCGACGGCACCGCCGCCCGCGTACAGGCGACCGGTCATGGTCTTCGGCGCGGTCACCGGGACGCCCCGCGGGCCGAACAGCTCGGTGATCGCGGTGGCTTCCTCCAGGTCGGGACCCGGCAGGCCCCAGGCGTCGGCGAACACCACGTCGATGTCGCCGGGCGCGATCCCGGCGTCGGCGAGCGCCAGTTCGGCGGCGCGGCGCAGCCGTGGCACCCGGCCGGAGCCGCGCGGTGGATCGTAGGCGCGGGCGTCGGGTCCGGGACCGTCGTCGTCGGCGGGCGGGTCGAAGGTGGCCGCGTAGCCGGTGATGGTGCCGTAGCAGCCGGGCGCGCCCCGGGTCCGTGCGGCGGCCCCGTCCTCCAGGACGAGGACCGCACCCCCGTTGCCCGGCAGATATCCCCTGGCGTCGCGGTCGAAGGGCACATAGGCGCGGGCCGGATCGCCCTCGGTGCTGAGCATGCCCGTGGCGATCTGGAAGGCCAGGCCGCCGGGGGACAGCGAGGCGTCGCTGCCGCCCGTGACCATCAGCGGGGTGCCGCGCCGGATCTGCCGTCTGGCGTGACCGACCGCGTCCAGCCCGCCCGCCTGTTCGGCGGCGAGGACGAGCGCCGGCCCCTTCATGCCGTGCCGGATCGACAGCTGCCCGGCGGTCGCGGCGTAGAACCAGGCCACCGACATGTACGCCGAGACGTACGTCGGCCCCTGCGACCACAGCCGCTGCAGCTCCCGCTGGCCGAACATGATCCCGCCGGAGGAGTTGGCCACCGTGACGCCCATGTCGAACTCGGGCAGCTCGGCGGGGTCCACTCCGGCGTCCTCGAGCGCCATCACGGTGGCCGACATGGCCAGATGGGTCATGTGGTCGGTCTGCACCCGGAACTTGCCGGGGATGTGGGCGGCGGCGTCGAGTTCGACCTCGCCCGCGAGCTTCACGGGGTAGGGGCCGGCGTCGAACAGCCGGATCGGGCCGATGCCGCTGCGGCCGGCCAGGGTCGCCTTCCAGAACTCCTCCGTGCCGACGCCGTTCGGGGCGGCGACACCGACTCCGGTGATGACGGCCTCGGTCATGACACCGTCCGATCGGGCGCGGTGAGCACCATCGCCGACTGGAAGCCGCCGAAGCCGCTGCCGATGGTGAGCACGGTGCCGGCGCGCTGCTTGCGTGCCACCAACGGCACGTAGTCCAGGTCGCACTCGGGGTCCTGCTCGGTGAGGTTGGCGGTGGGCGGGATGATCCCGTCCTGGATGACGAGCACGCAGGCCGCGATCTCCATCGCGCCGATCGCACCGAGTGAGTGGCCCACCATCGACTTGATGGAGCTCATGGGTACGTCGTAGGCGGCTCTGCCGAGGGCGTTCTTGACCGCGTTGGTCTCGTGCAGGTCGTTCTGCCGGGTGCCGGAGCCGTGTGCGTTGACGTAGCCGATGTCGCCCGGGGTGACGTGTGCCTGGTCCAGAGCGGCCCGGATCGCCTCGGCGAGTTCCAGCCCCTCGGGCCGCAGACCCGTCATGTGGTAGGCGTTCGCGCGGTTGGCGTAGCCGACCACCTCGGCGAGGATGTTCGCCCCGCGGCGCCTGGCGTGCTCGAGCTCCTCCAGGACGAAAACGGCCGCGCCCTCGCCGAGCACGATGCCGTCCCGGTCCCGGTGGAAGGGACGGCAGCCGCCGGCCGGGTCCTCGTTCCTCGGCGTGGTCGCCTTCAGCGCGTCGAAACACGCCATCGTGATCGGGGTCAGCGGGGCCTCCGTGGCGCCCGTGACCATGACGTCGGCGGTGCCGTCCTCGATGAGCTGCACGGCGTGGCCGACGGCGTCCAGGCCCGAGGTGCAGCCGGCCGACACGACCATGGCCGGGCCCTCGCAGCGAGCCGCCCAGGCCACCTCGGTCGCCAGCGTGCCCGCGGCGATGTACGAGTAGGAGTAGGGGACGGCGAAGCGGTGGTCCACCAGCCAGTCGCGCCCGCCGTCGCTGATGGCGACGTACTCCTCCTCCATCCGGGTCGAACTGCCGACGGCGCTGCCCAGGCTCACTCCGAGCCGCGACCGGTCGACGGTGTCGTCGAGCCCGCTGTCCGCCAGCGCCTCACGGGTGGCCACCACCGCGAACTGACCCGCCCGGTCCATGCGGCGGATCTCCTTGGGCGACAGTCCCTCCCGGGCCGGGTCGAAGTCGACCTCCGCGGCGATGCGGCAGCGGAAGGGCGAGGCGTCGAACAGGGTGATGGGGCGGGTGGCGGTGCGCCCGGCGGTCAGCAACTCCCAGAAGGCCTTGGTGCCGACGCCGCCCGGCGCGACCACGCCGAGGCCGGTGATCACGGCCCGTCGCGTCCGCCCGGTCACCGCGGGCTCGCCTTGATGACGACCGGCTTGAGGACGTCCCCGAACCAGCGTTCGGCGACGCCGGCCGCGTCCGTGTCCGGATGCCCGGCCGCCCAGGCCACGTGCCCGTCGGGACGGACGACGAGCCGCACGTCCTGCTCGCGGGCCCCGGTCACGATGACGGCCTGCCGGCCCAGCGCGGCCGTCTCGCTCGGCAGCGGCTCCCTGCGCAGCGCCCGGGCGAACCGGGCCGGAGACAGCCGCGGCCCGGTCCGGGTGCTGCCCATGTAGTGGGTGTCGAGTCCCGCTATGGAGCGCGCGACCTGCCGCCGGAACGCCGGCGACCGCTCCAGCCGGGCTCGCGTGGCTTCTCGCGGCCGCCGGTCGGCCCCGAAGATCAGGGCCTCCTGTTCGCGGACGCTCTGCTGCATCCTCGCCGTCGCCTCCGCCCGTTCTCGTCCGTAGGTGGCGGCCAGTTCGCCAGGTGCCCCGGCGCACAGGGCCGCCAGTTTCCATGCCAGGTTGTGGACGTCCTGCAGGCCGGAGTTGAGCGAGCTGCCGCCCACCGGGGGCTGGTCGTGGGCGGCGTCACCGGCGAGCAGGACGTTGCCCGTGTCCCACCGCGCGACGGTCGTACAGCCGTTGGAGAACTGGTCCAGCCAGACGCACTCGCCCTTGTCGACGTGCTCGCCGGTGGCCGCCAGCCAGTCCCGGCACACGTCCTCGAACGTGACCGTGTCCGTGGCCCGGTACCGGGGCGCGTAGAGCATCAACCGGGCGATCTCCGGGGAGATCTGACCGGCCGTCACCACGGCGTCGCCGTGCCGCTCGAACCTGCGCGGTGTCACGCTGATCCCCGTGACGTCGCAGCGGATCATGTGGCGGGTGGCCGCCACGTGCAGGGGGGTGAAGCCGAGCGCCGTCCGCACAGCGCTGCCGGCGCCGTCCGCGCCGACCAGGTACCTGCTCTCGTAGGTCTCGCCCGCCGCGCCGTACACGAGCACCGACGACGGCCGGGCCTCGGCCCGGGTGAAGGTCACCCCGGTTCGCACGACGGCACCGCTCGCCACGGCCCAGTCCCGCAGGAGCCGTACGAGGTCGGGCTGCGGCATCCGCCACAGGCCGGCCCAGGGGCTGTCGACCTCGTCGAGGCCGACCGGGATGCCCCCGTAGTGTCCCGTCGTCGAGTGCGGTCTGTCCTCGAGGCCGGGGACCTCCAGGGAGGACATGATCTCCATCGAGCGGGAGTTCAGGGTGCTGGCACGGGTCTGGTCGGAGATGCCGGTGTCGCGCTCCAGCAGCAGCGCGGAGGCTCCGTGCCGGGCCACCGCGCCGGCCAGCAGGGTCCCGACCGGACCCGCGCCGACGATGACGACGTCCCACTGCCCGGTCATCACGGCTGCCATCGGTAGAAGGAGGACGCCATGGCGTCCTTCGGGCTCTGCCAGTTCGGGTCGTACGGGTCGAAGAACGGGCGGAGGTCCTCGCTGATCTGGATGAACCGCGGGTCCTTGCGGGCCGCTTCCACCTGCTCGGGGCCGTGGTCCTCGGCGAAGTCCTGGGCGTGGATGTACAGGTCGTGGTAGTGGAAGAGCTGCCGCCGCAGGGTGCCCATGCGATGCGGCATGTCCGTCTTGTCGAACTCCCCGAAGAGCTCGGAGATGGCGCCGAAGTCCGGCTTCTTGAAGCGTGCGATGATCAGTGTGCTGTACATGAGATGCTCCGATCTCGGTGTCGGAGGTCCTCCGGCCGGCGGAGGTCCTCTAGCCGGCGGTGCCGAACCAGCGCGTCAGCGCGTCGGAGAGCGGTTCGGTCCCGTGGGATGTCCAGGCCACGTAGCCGTCGGGGCGCACCAGCAGGGCGGCGTCGGACCGCTCGCCGGTCCCGGGCACGGTCGTGACGTCCACGCGCGCCTTCCACCGGCGCAGGAGGGCTTCGGTCTCGTCGTCCTCGGCGTCCTTGCCGGACCTCAGGAAGAGTCCGCGGCCCTCGCGCAGCAGCCCGTGGGGCGGGCCGTCCTCACCGGGCAGCCGCAGGTGCCTGGTGGGGAGCAGGCGGCCGACGGGCTCGGGGGCGCCGTCGCCCGTGTCGTAGCGCAGCGCCATGCCGGTGACCTCGTCCGCGGCGAGCGATGCGGCCTCGGGGATGGTGAAGAGGCGTTGCAGCAGGCCGCGTATGGGGTCGACCTCCGCGCCGCGGAGGAAGAGCTGGCCCTGGGCCCGGGTGTTCGCCAGCAGCTCGGCGGCCGCCTGGCGGCGTTCGGTGTCGTAGGAGTCGAGCAGGTCGTCCGGGGCCCAGCCCTGGACGGCCGCCGCGAGCTTCCAGCCCAGGTTCACCGCGTCCTGGAGGGAGACGTTCATTCCCTGTCCGCCGGCGGGGAGGTGGATGTGGGCCGCGTCGCCGGCCAGGAAGATGTTGCCCATGCGGAACCACGGGGCCATGCCGGAGGCGTCGTTGAAGGAGCTCGCCCAGCGGATGTTCCCGGCCGGGAGGTCCTCACCGGTGACGTTCCGGTACGCCTGTTCCAGGTGTTTCGCCTCGACCCGGGTGCCGCGTTCGAGCGGCTCGGCGTGGAAGTCGCAGACGATCAGCCGGTCCACCGTGTCGGTGAGCGGTCCGGACATCACCATTCCGTGGGGCGTCTTCTTCCCGAAACGGTTGTTCGGCAGGCCCACGTGCTCGATGTCGGCCAGCAGCATCTGCACGTTGGGCGGGGTGAGGGGGAATTCGAGGCCGGCTTTCTTCCGCACGGTGCTGTGCGCCCCGTCGCAGCCGACGACGTACCGCGAGCGTACGGTGACGGTTCCGCCGGGGCCCTCGGCGACGGTCTCCAGGGCTCCCTCGAGTTCCCGGACATCGCGCACCGTGTGTCCCGGCCGGACGGCGGCGCCCAGACGGGTGGCCCTGCCCCGCAGCACGGCCTCCGTCCTGTACTGCGGAAAACGCATGGCCGACGGATGCGGGGACGAGATGTGATCGGCGGGAATGACGATTCCCGCGAAATGCACGGCATGACTCAGCTCGAGCGGGCCGAACTCCTCGAGCATGTCCCGGTGCGCGAATATCTCGAGAGTACTGGGCGTGAAACCCAGGGCGCGCGACTCCCACTCCGGGGTTGCCGCGGTGCCGAGCACCAGGCAGTCGACACCGCACAACTGGAGTTCGCTGGCCAGCATGAGGCCGGTCGGCCCCATTCCGACGATGAGGACGGGTATTTCAGCAGGAATGGACTGTTGGTCGCTCATGGACCCCTCGCCTGGGAATCGTGTGACCTCCTCGAAAAAGGATCCAGGTGACCGCGGGTTAAATCCAGTTCGGGCGGGGGTGGTTGAACAGACCCTGGCTCCGTTCAACTGGTGCACATAAGCAGTTGAACGGCAACACAAAAAAGGGTCCTCCCGGCGCACACCCGGTCAGGGGCGTGCCGGGAGGACCCGGTGACACATGTGCGGAAGAAGAGGGGCCGGCTACGCGGCGGACCCGGAGTGCTCGACCCGGTAACTGTTCCAGTCGCTGGAAATCGTCAGCGCGTTCCGCTTGATTTCCGTGGCGCGCCGCGCCGGCGACCACTGTGCGGCGGGAGAGGCACGGAACGCGTCGTAGGCCTCCTTGCCGTCCCACTGCGAGTAGACGACGACGAAGGAGTTCTCGGCGCCCACCTCCTTGAGCGCGTTGTCGCCCTCGGGACCGCGGGCGCGCACGCCGCGCAGCACGCTCTGCGAACGGTACCCGGGGATTTCCACCAGCCATTCGTGAGCGGCGCCGACAGCGGCGATCAGGGCGCTCTGGCTTTCCGGCGCCACGTCGAGGACCTCGACGACCGTGTAGTCGTCGCGGTCGGCCGAGATTTCGGCGACGTCACCCAGCCCCGGGCGGCACTGGCTCAGTTCCGCCTCGGCCTGCAACAGCCGGGCGAAGGTGAGGAGTTCCAGGAACAGCGCCATGTCATGGTGTTTGAAGATCTCACCGGAGTACCACGCGGCGAGATCTTCCGCACTGCGCCACTGGATGAAGTTCAGTGTGCCGAACCTGTCCTGGCCGCCGTGGATGGTGCTCGAGATCCATCCGGGGAAATCCGCCTGGTCGATGATCTGCCGCGCCGCGCCGAGCAGCCGCTGCTGCTTCTCCGCCGAGTCGGTCTTCAGCAGGTTCATGACGGTGAGGTAACCGTCCTTGGGATTGATGAAGGGCACTGTCTCCTCGCCTTTCGTTGGCAGGGATGATGCGGGTCCGGGTGATCGCGCCGCGGACTACTGCGGCTCGTCGGCCTGGTACGGCGGCGCGGGGTAGTACTGCAGGCGCCACTGCACCGCGCGGGCGTGCTCCCGGCCGTGCAGCTGTCCCACGACCCACAGCGCCATGTCGATGCCGGCCGTGATGCCCTGGGTGCTGATCACATTGCCGTCGACGACGTACCGCGCGTCCGGGACCACCGTGACGTCGCCGAAGGCCCTGAGCTTCTCGAGGTAGGCGTGGTGCGTCGCCATCCGGCGCCCGCGCGCCGGGCCGGCCTCGCGGAGCAGGAAGGCGCCGGTGCACACGCTGGAGGTCCAGGCGGTGCTGGGGGCCGTCTTCCTGATCCACTCGGTGACCACCGGGTTCTGGAGCTGCTGCAGGGTCCCGCTTCCGCCGGGCACCACCAGCACGTCCAGCGGCGGGTGGTCCTCGAGGGTGTGGCTCGGCACCACCTTCATGCCCTTCTGGCAGCTCACGACGTCCCGGTTCTGGGCGATCAGCACGGAGGTGTCGGCGTCGTCGCGCAGGATCGAGGAGACGTTGAACACCTCCCAGGGGCCGGTGAAGTTCAGTTCGTCCGCGCCGTCGAAGATCAGCATTCCGTACGTGGTCATCTGTACCTGCCTTCCGTTGTGGACCGGAACCGATCCCGATACGTGGCGTGTGCGATGCCGGCGCGCAGGGGGGAAACGCGCCACGCGCGCTCTCTCGCGAGGGCGAGGTCACGCCGTCCTGCGACGGCGCGGACCGGCCGGTGGCCGGGCTCCGGGGTGGCACGAGCGCGCCCGGCAGGGATCACCGGCACGGCGCCGCGGAGGGGGTCGCAGGCCGGCTGGCGCCGACCCTAGCGCCGGGGCCGGGGCGTTCAACAGCGACCGCCGGCGGCACCGGGACGCGGTCGACGGCCGGGCGGACGGCGAGGTCTCACGAGGTGAACGCCGGTCGCCCACGGGCGACTTGGCCGCTGGGGCCGTGGCAGACTGTCGGGCGCGCCGGGGCTCCGGCGGACGGGGCGAGCGGACTCACCGCCGTCGACCGGAGTTCCGCCGGGTCGGTCACGGCCCCTTTGGCCGCCATCGGTTCGCATCCGCCTGCCGGGCCCGCACCGTCCAGGCACCGCACCGTCCAGGCATCGCCACGGCCCTGCCGGCATCCGAGCACCCGCATCGCCGGGGAACCGTTCACCACACCCCGCGCCGAACGTTCACCGCACCCGCGCCGAGCGAGAAAGCGAGCTGTCATGACCCAGTGCACCACCGTCTGTGACGTCCTGGTCGTGGGGGCCGGTCCGGCCGGCCTGACCGCCGCCCACGAGCTGGTCCGCAACGGTCTGTCCGTCCTCCTGGTCGACGCGGCCGACGGCCCCGCCACCACCAGCCGCGCCCTCGGCATGCACGCCCGCACGCTGGAGACGTTCGACCAGATGGGCGTGGTCCGCGACATCCTCGCCCAGGGCCGCAGGGTGGATCACCTCACGCTCTACCAGAACGGCGGCCGGCTGGTCCGGTTCGACGCCGACTACGGCCGTCTGCCGACCCGTTACCCCTACACGGTGATGATCGACCAGGCCCGCGCCGAGCGGATCCTGCGTGACGCCGTGACCCGCCAGGGCCTCGGCATCGAGTGGGGCACGAAACTCGTCGGCTTCACCGACGACGGCGAGGGCGTCACGGCCGAGCTGGCGCGGACCGACGGCGGCACCGAGTCGGTCCGCGCGACCTGGCTGGTCGGCGCCGACGGCGGACACTCCACCGTCCGCAAGCGCCTCGGCCTCGAGATGCGCGGCAAGCAGACCGAGACCTGGCTGATCGCCGACGCCGAAGTCCACTGCGATCTGCCTCCCGACTCCATCTACTGGATGCGCACCCGCGAGGGCACGGTGATGCTCGTGCCGTTCCCGGACGAGGGAAGGTGGCGGCTCGTCGACACCCGGGACGTCGGTCATGTCGACACCGGTGACCGCGAGGCCCTCGCCGCGCGTCTGGCCCGCAAGATCCAGGCCGGCATCGGCGCCCCGGTCACCGTCGAGGCCCCGAGCTGGGTCTCGGTGTTCACCATCCAGCAGCGCATGGTCCCCGCGATGCGGTCGGGCCGCTGCTTCGTCGTGGGCGACGCGGCGCACGTCCACAGCCCCGCCTCCGGGCAGGGCCTCAACACCGGTGTCCAGGACGCCTGCAACCTGGCCTGGAAGCTCGCCGACGTCCGGCACGGCCGCGCGGACGCGCGCCTGCTCGACAGCTTCGGAGCCGAACGCCTCCCGGTCGCGGCCACGTTGCTGGATTCCACCCGGTTCGTCACCGCGCTGACGCAGCTGCGCAACCCGGTCGCGGCGGCCTGGCTGGGGACGATGTTCACGGTCGTACGGAACGTCGGGCCGCTGAAGTCGAGGATCGAACGGAAGATCATGGCCGGCATGTCGGCGCTCGGCCTGAGCTACCCGGCCGGGCCGGCCGGGTCCGACGCCGCGCTCGCGGTGGCGGCGGGCGAGCGCGTCGCCCGGGTCACGGCCTCCCAGGAGGCGGCCTCCGCCGGCTGGCGCTCGCTGCTCGCCGAGCTGCGCAGGCCCGGCTGGCTGCTGCTGGCCTTCGCCCGGAGCGGCGACGGCCCGGCCCTGCGCCGACTGGCCGAGGAGTACGACGGTGTGCTGCGGGTCTGCACGGTTCCGGCGCCGGATGCGCGTGGCGGGGACGACACGGTGCCGGGTCCGCGTGGCGGGGACGACACGGTGCCGGGTCCGCTGCCGGATCCGGGCGGGCTGCTGGCGGACGGACTCCGGGCCCGGCGCGGCAGCTGGCTGCTGATCCGCCCGGACGGCTACCTCGCCGCCTCCGGCCGGCTGGGCTCGTCCGGCCCGGCCGCCGCTGCCGCCTCCCTCGGACTGCGGACCCCCACCGGCAACCACACGGCACCCCCGCTGCCCGACCCGACGGCAACCCCCTGACCACCGCACGCCACGCCCGGCGCCGATCGACGGCGCCGGGTTCAGCGCCCAGCGGCAGGAGCGCGCGCCGCTGCCTGCCGGTGCCCTCTTCGGCGCGCTGGTGGTGGCACCGGCCCCCCGGCTCTCCTTCTCCAAGGCCCCGGCGCGGGCGGCGCGCGCGTGCCCGTCGGGCGGCATGGGGTGCATCGGTCCCGGTCGGCAACCGGCGGGCACGGAGGGGGAGTTGAGCGTCGGCGTCGGCCTCAGCGGCGCGCGGGGGCCCGCTGCGGGAGGGCGGCCACCAGAAGCAGCGCGACCAGGACGAAGCCCGCGCCGGCCAGCATGGCGAGCTGGGCACTGTGACCGTACGCCCGCGCCAGGGTGTCCCGGCCGGGTCGGATGTCGAGGGTGCCGAACAGAACGGTGCCGACCACCGCGATGCCGATGGCGCTGCCGACGCGCTGCGCGGTGGTGAGGGTGCCGCCCGCGGTCCCGGCCTCCTCCCGCGGCACGTGTGCCATGACGAAGTCCTGGTTGGGCGCGATCACCATGCCGCTGCCCAGCCCCGCGGCCAGCAGCGGGCCCACCAGCTGCCACCCGCCCGGATGCGGCGCGGCGAGATGGAGCACCCCGGCGGTTCCCACGAGGCCGGCGCAGACCAGCACGCATCCGATGAGCAGCACCGTGCGGCCCAGCCGTGCCGAGAGCCTGGCGCCGGCCGCCGCCCCGGCCAGGCTGCCGAAAGCGAACGGCATCACGACCAGCCCGCTCGCCAGCGCACTGTGCCCGAGCCCCACCTGCCACAGGATGGACAGCGCGAAGAAGGCGCTGGTGAAGCCGGCGAAGAAGACGATCGCGAGGGCGGCGCCGGCGGCGAACGACGAGCGCGCGAGCAGCGCCGGCTTGAGCAGGGCGTCCCCGCCCCGCCGTTCGGTGCGCACCTCCCAGACCGCCAGCAGGGCCAGTGCCACCACGGATGCGCCGATGCATCCGTAGGTCCAGCCGGGCCAGCCGTTCTGCTGTCCTTCGATCAGCGGGATGAGCAGCAGCAACAGGCCCACGGTGAACAGGGCGAGACCGACCGGGTCGATTCCCCGCCGCATGCGCGCCACCGGTGCCGGGAGCAGCCGGGCGGCCAGCGGCAGCGCGATCGCGCCGACGAGCAGGTTGACCAGGAACACCCACCGCCAGCCGTCGGCCGCGCCCGCGGCCTGGATGATCAGGCCGCCGAGCAGCGGCCCGAGCGCCGTGGACGCCCCGATCACGGCGCCCAGGGTCCCGAACGCCTTCGACCGCCGGGGGCCGGTGAAGGTGAGCTGGATCGTGGCGGAGATGGCCGGGTAGTACACCCCGGCTCCGACGCCCTGCACCACGCGGGCGGCGATGATCTCGCCGGTGGTGCGGGAGATCCCGCAGGCCACGCTGGCCAGCGTGAACAGCGCGAGCCCGGCGATGAACTGCCGCTTGTGGCCGATCCGGTCGCCGACGCGGCCGGCGGGAACCAGGACCAGGCCGTAGGCCAGTGCGTACCCGGACACGATCCACTCCAGGCCGGCGGGCGAGGCGTGCAGGGCGGTGCGGATCGACGGCAGCGCCACGTTCACGATCGTGGTGTCCAGCAGGGCCATGAAAGCTCCGACGAGGACGACGGCGACGGCCCGCCGGCCATGGCGGCCGTCCTGTCGCGAGGCGCCGGGCGCAGGGGGTGCCTCGGTGGTCTCTCGGGTCATGCCCACATGGTGTGTCAGACCTAAACTTATGTCAAACCTAAGATATGAGGGGCGTCGGGACCCTGGTTCGCGACAACCGGTTCTTTAACTTCCCTTTTTGAGGGGCTGGTTGCTCGACCGGGTTGAACACCGCTGAATGGAGGGGCTGCGAGCCACCCCCCTCATCCGAACAGGACAGACGGAACGGGAAGCGCATGCGCCGAGACAACGGGGAGCCGGCCGCCCGGCTGGCTGACGTGTTACGCCACCATCGCCGCAGAGCAGGGCTCACCCAGCAGGAACTGGCCACGAGGGCGGGCCTCAGCCTCGCCGCCCTCAGAGACCTGGAACAAGGCCGCAGGCGCCGGCCCAGACCCGGATCCCAGGCGGCCCTGGTGCAGGCGCTCGACCTGGATCCCCGGGAAGCCGCGGAGCTGACCTCCAGCATGACCGTGCCCCGGCGGCGCACGGCGCCGGTGACCGAGTCCGCGGCACCGGACGCCGGTCCGCCGGGCAGGGCGGGAGTACGGCAGGGGCTGTGGCTGCGGGTCCTCGGCCCCCTGGAGGCCTCGCGCGACGGCACACCGCTGCCGCTCGGACCCCCCAGACGCCGGGCGGTGCTCGGCCTGCTGGCGATGAATGCGGGCGGCGTCGTACGGCGGGACTCCATCATGGACGCGCTGTGGGGGCAGTCGGCCCCGAGCACCGCGCCGAACCTGGTCCAGGCGCACATCAGCCGGCTCCGCAGGCTCCTGGCACCGCAAGGGAAGGGCCACGAGATCATCGCGTCCGCCGGGGGCGGATACCGGCTGAACGTCCCCGTCGAGCAGCTCGACCTGCTCTCCTTCAGGGCGCTGGCGGCCGATGCCGAGGCCGCGTGGGCGCTCGGCGAGAAGCCGAGGGCGTGCGCCCTGTACGAACAGGCCCTGGGACTGTGCCGCGGCGAGCCTCTGGCCGACCTCGACGTGCTGCACGATCAGCCCGGGGTGGCGGCCCAGCGGCGCCAGCAGGCCGATGCGATCCTGCGGTACGCCGAGGCCGCCTGCGGTCTCGGGCTCCACGACCGGGTGCTGCCCCGCCTGCACGCACTGGCGGCGGCGGAACCGCTGGACGAACGCGTCCACGCCCACCTGATGATCGCGCTCGCCGGGGTCGGCCGGCAGGCGGCGGCCCTCCGCGTCTACGAGGAGTTGCGCGACCGCCTGAACCACGAGTTCGCGATCTACCCCGGCGAGGCGCTCACCGAGGCGCATCTGCGGGTACTCCGCCAGGACATACCCGTCGTACGGCGCACGTACGGGCAGCCGCCGTGGCCCGACTGTGCCGAGAAGGCGGACTGAACCGCCGGCTCTCACCGTGCCCTCAGGGACACACCGCCGCCGGCTCGCCGACCAGGCGGCCGGCGGCGGCACGGGACGGACGACGACAGGGACGGACACACCGTGGGCCGGGCCCTGTCGTCAGACCGGGCCGGGGCCGCAGACCGCAGACCACAGACCGCAGACCGCAGACCGCGGTCACGCCGAACGGAAGCGACGGGACATCAGCAGCCGCGGAGCGCCCGGCCGTTGGGAAAGCGGCTGAGGACCCGGTCCGCTCAGGCCTTGACGCCGTAGTCCCCCAGGGACGGTTCGAGCAGGTCGAAGGCCTGGCGGGCGGCCTCCGCGAGGATCTGACGGATCTCGTCCCGCGACTGACCGTCCAGGATGCGCCTGGCGCCTTCCGCGAACAGCACCCGGTGCACCGAGGCGAGCTGGGCCGCGACGATCCGCTGCTGCGCGTCGTCCACGCCGGACTCCGCGGCGATGGCGTCGCCGAGCGCCTGCTCGCACAGATCGGCGATCTCCCGCCTCCGGCCGGTGAGCACATGGCTGTTCTGCACCATCCGGGCGAAGGCCGGCGTGGGCACGCCGAGGGTGACGTCGCCCGCGGCGATCCGCTCGGCGAAGTCCCGGCGGATCGCGGTGAGCAGGCTCTCGCCGGGCGCCCGGGCGGCGACCGCGTCGGCCAGGCTGCGGATGATCACCTCGGCCCGGTCGAAGACGAGGTCCTCCTTGCGGGGGAAGTAGTTGGTGACGGTCATCTTCGACACCCCGGCCGCCTCGGCGACCTGAGAGATCGTCACCTCGTCGAAGCCCTTGGCCGCGAACATCTCCATCGCCACACCGGAGATCGCCTGCCGGGCCTCCTGTTTCCGGCGCTCCCGCAGTCCTGTCGTCACGCTGCCACGATACCAGCGGCTTAGGGCGAGCCGAAGATTAGGTTTGACATAAGTTTAGGTCTGACCTAGCTTGATTGCCGGCAGGTTCCTTCCTCCATGCGACCGAGCCGGTCCGCCTTGCGGCACGCAACGCGACTTCGAGGCTCGTAGGAGATCACGATGTCGACACTGGGAATCGTCGGCCGCGCTTGCTTCCGTCACCGCTGGATCACACTGATGGCCTGGATCGCCGCGCTGGCGTGCCTGGTCACCCTGTGGCAGCTGTACGGGGCCGGCTCCGACAACGACTTCAACACCAGCGATCCCGGGCAGACGCTGCTCGATCGGCACTTCCACCAGCAGTCGGGTGACCGCTTCACGCTGGCGATCAAATCCACGGCGCCCGTCACCGACGCCTCGGTGCGCTCCCGCGTGGGCGCGGCCATCGCACCGCTGCGTGGCGCGCCGCACGTCACCGAGGTGAGCGACCCCTACACGCACGTCTCCCGGAACGGGCACATCGCGTTCGCCACGGTGCAGTTCGACGAACCGAGCGCGTCCATCCCGACCGCCGAGGTCCAGAAGATGATGGACCGCGCGACCGCGTCCTCCGGCCACGGGGTGGACTTCAACCTCGCCGGAGACGTCGTGGACACCATCGACACGCCCGGCGGCGGATCCTCCGACGCGTTCGGCGTCGTGGCGGCCATGATCGTGCTGCTCATCGCGTTCGGCTCGCTGCTGGCCATGGGACTGCCGATCGCGACCGCCCTCTTCGGCATCGGCACCGGCCTGTCGCTGCTCGCGCTGCTCGGCCACCTCTTCCCGGCGCCGTCCTACTCCGCGATCATCGCTTCGGGCATCGGCCTCGGCGTGGGTGTGGACTATGCGCTGTTCATCGTCACGCGGTTCCGCGACGAACTGCGGTCGGGCGCCGACCCGGAGACGGCGACGGTGACCACGATGCGCACGGCCGGCCGCTCGGTGCTCACCGCGGGGGCCACCGTCGTGATCGGCATGCTCGGACTGCTGGTGCTGCGCGAATCGCTGATGAACGGCGTCTCGGTGGCCGCCTCCGCGACGGTGGCCATGACCGTGCTGGCCTCGCTGACGCTGCTGCCCGCACTCCTCGGATTCAGCGGGACGCGACTGGCCAGGCCGTCGCGTTTCACGCTCCGCCGCCGGCGGCCCGCCGCGGACGAGGCTCCGGACGCGGCGGAGAGCGGACCGCATCCCGCCGAACGGTGGGCACGGCTCATCCAGCGGCGCCCGGTGACGGCGGTGGCCGCCTCCACGGTGGTGATCCTGGCCCTGGCCGCGCCCGCCCTGGCCATGAAGCTGTCGATGCCGGACGACTCGACCCAGCCGCGTCACTCGATGGGCTACAAGGCGTACGCGACGATGTCCGAGGGATTCGGCCCCGGGTTCGACGCCCCCCTGATCGTGGCGGCCAAGCTGCCCCGACCGGACGCCGCCGCGTCGGACGGCGGGCGTATCGTCGACGCGCTGCGGACGGTGCCGGGCGTGGCCGAGGTGACACCGCCGGTCACCTCCTCCGACGGCAAGGCCCTGATGATCGTCGCCTACCCCACGACGCAGAAGCAGGCCCCGGAGACGAACGCGCTCGTCAACACGCTGAATACGACGACGCTGCCACGAGCGACCGCCGGAACCGGGATGCACGCGTACCTGACGGGCCCCAACGCGGGGAACGTCACCTTCGCCAACTTCATGTGGCGCAGGCTCCCCTGGGTGATCGCCACAGTCGTGGTGCTGTCGGTGCTGTTGATCCTCGCGATGTTCAGGTCGGTGGTGATCGCGCTGACGGCGGCGGTGATGAACCTGTTGTCGGTCACCGCCTCCTACGGCGTGCTGACCGCCGTCGCCCAGTGGGGCTGGGCCGGGAAGCTGTTCGGCTTCCCGGAGAAGATGCCCGTCACGACCTGGGTGCCCGTCTTCCTGTTCGTGATCCTGTTCGGACTGTCGATGGACTACGAGGTGTTCCTGCTGTCGCGGATCCGGGAGGTGTGGCTGCGCGGTTCGGACAACTCCACGGCCGTGACCCGGGGCCTCGTGGTCACCGCGCGCGTGATCACCGCCGCCGCGGCGATCATGTTCCTGGTCTTCCTCGGGTTCGTCGCCACACCCGATGTGGCGGTCAAGCAGATCGGCCTCGGGCTCGCGGTCGCGGTGCTCGTCGACGCGACGATCGTGCGGCTGGTGCTGGTGCCGGCCGCGATGGAAGTCCTGGGCAAGGCGAACTGGTGGATGCCGTCCTGGCTCGACCGGTGCCTGCCGCGCATCGAGGAGGAGACCCTGAGCGGTCAGGAGCCCGTGAAGGTGCCGACCGCCTGAGGCCGGCCACCCCGACGCCCCACGCGGCGGCGCGAACGGGGCCACACCGGCCCCCACTTCGCGCCGCCGCACGCGTTTGCACAGTTCAGAACGATTCTCTTACCCGTTCTTGGTGGGGCGGGTGGGACTCGAACCCACGGCCGACGGATTATGAGTCCTTTGGGGATCTTGGCGGCCCTTGCCCATCCACGCTCATTCATGACGTTTTCGCAGGTCAGAAGGGGCGAGCCGTGTCGGTGCCCCTTCACCTTTGTCAGTCTCTTCCTGTCCTTGTGTCCCGACTGCGTCCCGACACCGCCCTGATTGGACGGCGTCGCCGGCCTGACGGGGACGCAGCGCCAGCTCGGCTAGGCGACTCGAACCCTGCCGCAGCGGATCTCCCTTCCAGTGCGGGTTGCCTTCGTCCTGCCTGCCGAAGCCAGCGTTCGCCGCGCGACGAGCAAGCTGCTCTCCGTAGTCGGCCTGCTGACGCAGTGCGATGCCGGGTCGTCCGCGTTCAGCCGAGCCAGGCGAGTGGGTCTTCCTCGTCTTCTCCGGATGCCCGGAGCGCCGTAAAGGTGACAGGGACGCCCAGTTCCGCAAGACCCGCGAGAACGCCCGGCGAGACGAAAACTCCCGTCCTCGACTCCTCGGCAACGCCCGCCAGATCGACCTTCACCAAATTCCCCGCCGCCGTCAGCGCGTCGAGCTCCGGCTTGCGGGGGCTGAGGAGTCCGATGAGTTCCAGGGCCTGGTCGTCGGCGCTGTCCGAGCGCCGTTCGTCCACAGTGAGTGTGGCCCAGCCGGGCCCGGAATAGATTCCTACGCCGCCGGACGAAGGGAAGTCCTCACCCTCCACGATGTGCAATGCATCGAGCAGCGTGGCCGCATTCATATCCTGACCCAATACGACCAGGGACGTGCTCAAGTTACCCCACGGCTTCAACTTCGCTCCAGATTCCATGACTGATTTTTCAGCGTTCGTTCATATTGGCCGCGACCCGGAGCGGGAAGCCGAGGAGTGCGATGCGCTTGATCTCCTCTGGCCGGAGGGCGAGGGTGCAGTCGTTACCGGCGAATCCGTAGATGTCGAGGATCACTTCATGACCCTGCTCGACCAATTGCGCGAGTTCAGGCTGCTTGCTTTCCATGATGGAAAGGATGTGGCTCAGTTGCTCGTGAAAGTCCCGGCTGGTGCGCTCATTGCAATCGATGCCCCACATTCCCTCGACGGTGCCCGGGAGTTCCCATTTACCAGGGGGTCCTGGATTGCGCACACCGGTGGGTTCGATACCGAGGAAGGACGTGACCTCCTCGGGCTGAAGTTCTCTTCCTTTAATGTCGAGTGACACCTGCGTCAACACCCATTCGCGTCTTTCTGCCGTACCCATGTGCAACCCCTCACAGTTCAAGAAATTCTAGCCGATCTCACGGCACGCAGCCCAGTGGACATTTCCCATGCCGGGTTTTAGAAGGTCTTCCAGTCGCGTCCTTTCGGCAACGGTCGTTGAGTTCTCGAACACGCTGAAACCTCCACCGCCGCTTGGTGTGGGAGGACCCAGAGTGTAGTTCGGAATGGTCTCGCCCGGCCCGAATGTCTCCACGTAGCCTCCCGGATACACGCCTCGCTCGACGGTCAGGCCGTTGAGACCGGGAAGCATGTCTCCGTGCTGCACGTAGAAAGAGATGTTGGTTCCCTCGGGAACCACGATTTCACCGGCCTTGGGTTCGATGTAGCCATGCCCCGCGAAGACTGTCTCCCCGTCCGGACGGCCACCGGCGAGCACCCGGTCCGCGTAGTAACGGCCATCAGTGTCCGGCCATTTCTTGTTCAGCATCTGCGGGTTGGAGTCGCGCAGCGCCTGCATGACGTCGGCACGCTCGGGCATGGGATCCCCGGCACCTCTGACAGCTTCACGCCCAAGGCCCGCCCGCGCCTCTTGCCGCGCTGCCGCTCCCGCCGCCTGCCGCGTCAGGCCCGCTTCCGCCGCGTCCCGCGCCAGGCCGAGTTCCATGCCGGCGCCGTCGCCGGCAGGGAGCTGGGACAACATGCGGCCTTCGAACTCGGCGGGGTCCTTGCGGGCCTGGTTCCACATGTCCTTCAGGGCCCGGTCGGGGTGCATGTCCGCGGAGACGAGGCCGGACAGCGTCATGCTTACACCCTGGAGGTACTCGGCAGGGTGTGTGACGTTGTAGGGGTCGGTGGGGTCCAGGCTGCGGACGAAGCCGATCAGGCCGGCCGCGCCCTTGACCAGGCCGCCGCCGAAGTGGACCGCTTCGGTGGTGTCGGCCAGCAGGAGGTCGCCGAAGTCGCTTTCTAGGCGTTGCAGCGGCGGGGGCTCGGCGGGTGCGTGGGCGAGGGCCGCTTTGACCTTGCCCTGGGCTTCGGCGGCGGCGGTGTTGCGCTGCTTGCGGGCCGCGGCGAGTTTGTGGACGGCCTCGGTGATGTCGGCCTTGCCCGGGTCGTGGAACGGGCCGGGTTTGGGGCCCGGCTCCTGCCCTGCTTTCACCTTGGCGTTGTAGGCGTCGACCTTCTTGTTGTAGGCGTCGGTGCCGTCCTTGGAGGCCTTCACGCCCTTGTCGTAGAGCGCGATGGCTTCCTTGGCCTGGCCCTGGGCCCACTGGACGGTGTCGGCGTACGACTCCAGCGCGGCCGAAGCCGTGTGGCAGGCCTCGGCAGCCTGCGCCCACTTGGCCGGATGGACGCCGAACTTCTTGCGGAAGGCGTCCCCGCCCTCGCCCTGCCAGCCGGAGGAGTCGACCTTCCTCAGGCCCTGGCCGACCTTGTCGAAGGCATCGTGGAACTTCCGCAGGTGTCTGGCGCTCTCGCGGATGCTGTGGGGGCTGCCGTGGAGGAGCTGGCTCGCGTCGTCGCTCTGGCCGAGTTGCTGCTCGCCCGGAGTGGCGCCCAGGTCGGAGGCCAGTCCGTCGCCCCAGTCCTCGACCGCGTTCGCCCAGTCGTGCAGCCCGACGTGGTCGAGGCCTTTGCCGACCTCGTCGGTGACGTAGTCGACGCCTTCACCGAGCTTCTTCTTGCCCTGGTCGTAGAGGTGCTCGGCACCGCCCACGATCGAGTTGGCGACCTTGCCCCACCCCATCAGCCCTCACCGCCCTGCTGCCCGGCGCCCTGGGCGCCGGCCTGTGGAGAGGCGGGGAAGACTGTGTCGACGTACTTGTTCCACTCGGCGTCCGAGACACCGGCCGGCCGGACGCCCATGTTCTCGGCTGCCTGCGAGTGCATGAAGTCCCGCCCGTTGGCCATCCAGGCCTGCTTGCTGGTGTCCCACGCCTTGTCGAAGGACTTCTCGCTGTAGTCCGGATGGGTGTAGGCGTCCGCCGTGCTGTCGGCCCACTGGCCCCAGCTCATCTTCTCGACGTCTGCCTCGGAGGCATGCGGGTCGCCTACCAGCGAGTTCGCACCGACCTTCAACGCGCCGCTGACATACTGATCGGTCTCGTAGTAGATACCGGCCGCAAGCCCCGTGTCGTGAGCGAAGTTGTTGCCCTCGATGATCAGCGCACGCACGCCCCACTCCCAGCGGTCGCAGAACGACTGGAACTCGCCCGTCAGACCCTCGTGCCCCAACTCCATGCCGGACAGGGCGATCTCGTTGAACCCACGCCCGGCGCCGGCCTCGCCGATCATGCCGATGTCCTTCAACTCCGCCAGGGCATCGGTCAGACCCTTGGCGATCAGCCCCAGCCCTTCCGTCTTCAGGTCCTTGCCGCGCTCATCGGTCACCGCTCATCCCCCGTCGTTGCCGCCTGTGCCTCGACATTCACCGCCACCGTGTCCGGCACGATCCCGCGCACCGGCGGGAACAGCGCGCCCTCACCCTCGGACCCCACATCCAGCGCCACCCCGCACGGCGCCCCCACCGCCGGCACCGCCGCGTCCAACAGCCGTGCTCCGAGCCACCGCTGAAAGGCCCACCCACGCCCGCCCTCACCTCGCGCGAACGCGAAACGGGCCAGCGCACGTTCATCAGAGAAGGCGTAGATCCAGCAGACCCCGCCGAAATCGCCCGTCAGCGGAGCCCCGTCCTCGTCCACCGGTACCAGCACGGCGGTACGACGGAACTCATCCAGTAGCACCGCGAATTCACGACGCCTGCGTTCAGCGGCATCGAGTTGGAGGGTGCTCGGCGAAGGCTCGAGCTCCTCCTCGTCGGGACCGGTCACGTCCACGTAGTCGTACAGCCGTGACCTGGGTAGTTGTGCGGTCGAGTCGACGTCGTCCCCGTGCTCAGACATGCCTCGGATCATCACATTCGCGTGGTGCCAGCAGCAACGCGGCACGGAATCCACCGCCCGAGTTGGCGGGTTCCTTACCAGGCTCCGGCGTTTGCCCGGCCCGTTCGACTTGGGTGGGTTGATGTCGGCGGCGGGCCCAGAGGCAGGCGAGCACGGCCCCCTGTGGATCACGGAGTTCTCTACGCTTCAAGATCCACTAAGGTGCCGTGTTCGTCCCACCATCGCCGCCCACCACTGCTGCCGTTCGCCCCGCGCCCCGTCTGCAGCCCTGCGTGAGGGTGCCGTGCGGGATCAAGCCCGCAGCCTGGCCGCCGAGTTCGAGTCGCTCACCGATCAGCGCGGAGCCAGCGAGGCACGCTACCGGCTCTCCTCCCTGCCGGCCCTGGCAGTCCGCGCGATGACACCCGCGGGCCACGACTCCATCACCGCGGCAGCCGAATGGTGCCGGCGGGCGGCCCCCGCGCGGACCGCGCCCGAGCTCCCGCTCCAGCCGCTCCCACTGCCTGGGGCTCACCCGCTCCACGGAGCCCGGCCCCTTCGAGCGCAGCGCGTGCGCGCCGCCTTTCTCCCACGCGTCCCGGTCAATACTCCCGCCACCGGTCACAAAGGTGACCACGACGCCGGACGGCCGGGCGGCCGACAACATGCGGCATCACCGACCTTGCCACTGCCGGGGCCCAGCACCGCGAGCGGAGCTGCACCTTCGGGCAGTCGCATGCGCATACAACCGAGTCCCAGAAACGGCCCGGCGTTCCGAGCCGTCGCTGACGGCCGCCTGCATCCGCCACCGCAGTCCCGTCGACGACACTGACCACTTCTGGACCGACCCCGGAGCGAGGGGCCCAGCAGCTTGGCAGGCTCCTCATAAGGCACGGCCCTGCGGCGCTGCTGCAGTCGAGGGACTTACCCGCCATTCGCAACCAGGGAGCCTTGATCATGTTCGGCCTGCTGGGCACTCCAGGTCGGGCCATTCCCAGGCAAGGAGCTGCGCATAGATGCCTGCGACAGCACGAGCGTCGACCCACAAAAGACCAATCGTCCGACTTGTCGGACTTCGACGTCCCAGCACCTGTCCCAACATGCGTGATTACCTGATCGGGACAGGCCGCCAGGGTCCTTCCGCGGTCGCCCTGACTAGGAACGTCGCAGGTGAGAACGTTTCTGCACCTGTGGTGCTCGGTGGGGCGGGTGGGACTCGAACCCACGGCCGACGGATTATGAGTCCGCTGCTCTAACCGGCTGAGCTACCGCCCCATAGCGGCGTGTCGCGTACAAGTGTGCGCGCCTGCTGCCGCAGCATAGCCGCTCATACGATCTCCTGCTTCAGGATGGTCGGCTTCTGCGCTGCTCATGACCTTGAGGACATGGACGCAGGCGCGGCGGTTCCCGCGGACATGAAAAAGGACCCCCAAGGGGTCCTCGTTCATCGCGCTCCCCCGACTGGACTCGAACCAGTAACCTGCCGGTTAACAGCCGGCTGCTCTGCCAATTGAGCTACGGAGGACCGAAGCTCCCCCGACTGGACTCGAACCAGTAACCTGCCGGTTAACAGCCGGCTGCTCTGCCAATTGAGCTACGGAGGATCGCCTCGATTGCATCGAACGTACCTACCTGGGTATTCGCCAGGGGGCGGGCGCTCGCTGCGACACATACATTAGCGCAAGCAGGGGGGTGCTCCGCCAATCGGTTCCCCCGGCGCCCACGTCGCTCCAGCAGACCCAGGCAAGGGAAGGGTGGCAGCCATGCGCTACCGGCTCACGTTCGTCGCCGGACTGGCCCTCGGTTACGTACTCGGCACGAGGGCCGGACGCGAGCGCTACGAGCAGCTGAAGAAGTCCGCTCGGCGGATCGCGCAGAACCCGGCCGTCCGCAACACGGCCGAGACCGCCGCCCAGCAGGGCCGCCAGTACGCCGGCAAGGCCTTCCACACGGTCAGCCACAAGGTCGGCGACCGGGTCCCCGAGACCGTCGCCCAGCGGGTACGTTCCCTCCGCGAGCGGAACCTGAACGGCACGCCGGAGGACGACTGGGGCACCAGCAACACGTAGGGCCGCACACTTCCCCACACCCCCTTGGCCGCCCTCGGCCACCGCATCCACAGGAATGCTGCAAAATTCAGGGCATGGGGATAGTCGCCGGCTTGGACAGCTCACCGGACTTCACACGCATCGTGGTCTGCGACACGGACACCGGTGCCGTACTGCGGCAGGGATACGCCTCGCACCCAGTGGAGGGCCGCCCGAGCGACATAGATCCGCAGGCCTGGCTGCTCTCCCTCGGCGAGGCGGCCGGCGGCGGCCTCCTCGAGGGCGTGCAGGCCATCGGGGTGTCGGCCCAGCAGAACGCGCTGGTCCCGCTGGACGCCCAGGGCAACACCGTGCGCCCGGCGCTGGTCGGCGGCGACAAGCGGGCCCAGGTCGCGGCGGCCGACCTCGTCGACGCGCTCGGCGGACGGGAGGCCTGGGCGCAGGCCGTGGGATGCGTACCGTCGGCCGCACAGCCCGTCACCAAGCTGCGCTGGCTCGCCAAGACCGAGCCGGAGAACGCCCGCAGGACGGCCGTACTGCTCCAGGCGCACGACTGGCTGGTCTGGCAGCTGCTCGGGCGGCCGGTGCGCAGGACCACCGACCGCGGCGGCGCCTCCGGCACCGGGTACTGGTCGGCGGCCACCGGCGCCTACCGGCCCGACCTGGTCGAGCTGGCGCTCGGCCACCAGGCGATGCTGCCGGAGGTGATCGGCCCGTCGGACGCGGCCGGTACGACCCCGGAGGGGCTGCTGATCTCCGCCGGGACCGGGGAGACCATGGCCGCCGCGTTCGGGCTCGGGATCGGGCTGGGGGACGCGGTGGTGTCGCTCGGGGCCTCCGGGTCCGTCATGGCCGTGCACCCCGAGGCGCTCGCCGACCAGTCCGGGATGATCACCTCGCTCGCCGACGCCACCGGCATGCACCTGCCGGTCGTGACCACCCTGAACGCCGTACGGGCCCTGCGCGGGACCGCCGAACTCCTCGGGCTGCCGGACCTGGAGAGCCTGTCCGAGCTGGCGATGAAGTCCACACCGGGCGCGCACGGGCTGGTCCTGCTCCCCTATCTGGAGGGTGAGCGGACGCCGAATCTGCCGCACACCGCCGGGACCCTCGCGGGCCTGAGGCGCGAGTCGATGAAGCCCGAGCATCTGGCGCGGGCCGCGTTCGAGGGCATGCTGTGCGGGCTCGGCGACGCGCTGGACGTGCTGCGCGGGCGGGGCGTGGACGTACGGCGGATCTTCCTGCTGGGCCCGGCCGCCGAGCTGCCCGCCGTACAGGCCTCGGCGCCCTCGCTGTTCGGCGCGCAGGTCGTCGTACCGCAGCCCGCGGACTACGCGGCGATCGGCGCGGCCCGGCAGGCGGCCTGGGCGCTCGGCGTGTCGCAGGGCACCCTCGATCCGCGCACCCCGCCGGCCTGGCAGGGCGCGGCGGCGCAGGTGCTGGAGCCGGGCGACGAGCTGGCCGTGGGGCAGGCGGTGCGGCAGCAGTTCACGGCGGTGCGGGAGCAGACCCACCCGGGGGCGTTCCGCGGGTGAGACGTAGGGCCGGCGGCCGAGGACCCTCGGCCTTTGGTCCGCTGTCGGGTTAATCGGTTGAGGTAACGCGGGTGGAGTGACCGACGATAGGGGCCAGGGGCAACCGACCAGCCCCCACCCGCCGACTCCGAGAGACCTAGCGTGCTCATACGACTCCTGCGGACCTATCTCAGGCCCTACAAGAAGCCCATAGCCCTCCTGGTGCTGCTGCAGTTCCTGCAGACCTGCGCCACCCTCTACCTGCCCACGCTGAACGCGCACATCATCGACAACGGTGTCGTGAAGGGTGACACGGATTACATCCTGTCCTTCGGCGCCCTGATGATCGGCATCTCGCTCGCACAGGTCGTGTGCAACATCGGCGCCGTGTACTACGGCGCGCGGACCGCCTCCGCGCTCGGCCGGGACGTGCGCGGCGCCGTCTTCGACCGGGTGCAGTCCTTCTCCGCGCGGGAGGTGGGTCACTTCGGAGCGCCCTCCCTCATCACCCGTACGACGAACGACGTACAGCAGGTCCAGATGCTGGCCCTGATGACGTTCACCCTGATGGTGTCGGCGCCCATCATGTGCGTGGGCGGCATCGTGCTGGCGCTCGGCCTGGACGTGCCGCTGTCCGGGGTGCTGGTGGCGGTGGTCCCGGTGCTCGGCATCTCCGTGACGCTGATCGTGCGCCGGCTGCGGCCGCTGTTCCGGTCGATGCAGGTCCGCCTGGACACGGTGAACCGGGTGCTGCGCGAGCAGATCACCGGCAACCGGGTGATCCGCGCCTTCGTCCGCGACGAGTACGAGATGGGCCGTTTCGGAAAGGCGAACGGCGACCTGACCGAGATGCAGCTGGCCACCGGTCGGATGCTCGCGCTGATGTTCCCGATCGTCATGACCGTGGTGAACCTGTCGTCGATCGCGGTGGTGTGGTTCGGCGCCCACCGCATCAACAGCGGCGGGATGCAGATCGGCGACCTGACCGCGTTCCTCGCCTATCTGATGCAGATCGTGATGTCCGTGATGATGGCCACCTTCATGTTCATGATGGTGCCGCGCGCCGAGGTGTGCGCCGAGCGCATCGAGGAGGTCCTCGGGACCGACTCCAGCGTGGTGCCGCCCCTCGCGCCCGTCGCCGAGCTGCGCCGCCACGGCCACCTCGAGATCCGGGGTGCGGGCTTCCGCTATCCGGGGGCCGAGGAGCCGGTGCTGAAGTCCATCGACCTGGTGGCCCGCCCCGGTGAGGTGACCGCCGTGATCGGCTCGACCGGCAGCGGCAAGTCGACCCTGCTCGGGCTGGTCCCGCGGCTGTTCGACGCCACCGAGGGCGAGGTCCTGGTCGACGGCGTGGACGTCCAGGAGGTCGAACCCCGGTTGCTCGCGCGGACGGTCGGGCTGGTGCCGCAGAAGCCGTACCTGTTCGCGGGGACGGTCGCCACCAACCTGCGCTACGGCAACCCGGACGCCACCGACGAGGAGCTGTGGCACGCGCTGGAGGTGGCGCAGGCCAAGGACTTCGTGAGCAAGCTGGAGGGCGGCCTGAACGCGCCCATCGCGCAGGGCGGTACGAACGTCTCCGGCGGCCAGCGCCAGCGCCTCGCCATCGCGCGCACCCTGGTCCAGCGCCCGGAGATCTACCTCTTCGACGACTCCTTCTCCGCGCTCGACTACGCCACCGACGCGGCCCTGCGCACCGCGCTCGCCCGCGAGACCGCCGAGGCGACCGTCGTCATCGTCGCCCAGCGGGTGGCGACCATCCGGGAGGCGGACCGGATCATCGTGATGGACGAGGGCCGGGTGGTCGGCTCCGGCCGGCACCGGGAACTGATGGCGGGCAACGAGACGTACCGGGAGATCGTGCTCTCCCAGCTGACGGAAGCGGAGGCTGCCTGATGGCCGGGCCCATGCGCATGATGGCCGGGGGCGGGCCCGACCAGCGCTCGATGGACTTCAAGGGGTCGGGCAAACGGCTCGTCTCCCTCTTCAAACCCGAACGGCTCACGATCTACGGCCTGCTGCTGTGCGTGGTCGTCAGCGTGACCCTCAGCGTGATCGGCCCGAAGATCCTCGGCAGGGCCACCGACCTGGTCTTCGCCGGCATCATCGGCCGGCAGATGCCGGCGGGGGCCACCAAGCAGCAGGTCCTCGACCAGATGCGGGCCCATGGCAAGGGCTCCATCGCGGACATGCTGAAGAGCACCGACTTCACGCCCGGCAAGGGCATCGACTTCGGTGCCGTCGGCGACGTCCTGCTGCTCGCGCTCTGCACGTTCCTGGTCGCCGGCCTGCTGATGGCGGTGGCGACCCGGCTGGTCAACCGGGCCGTGAACCGCACGATGTACCGGATGCGCGAGTCGGTGCAGGCGAAGCTGTCGCGGCTGCCGCTGTCGTACTTCGACAAGCGCCAGCGCGGCGAGGTGCTCTCCCGCGCGACCAACGACATCGACAACATCGGTCAGACGCTCCAGCAGTCGATGGGCCAGCTGATCAACTCGCTGCTGACCATCATCGGCGTGCTCGCGATGATGTTCTACGTCTCCTGGATCCTGGCACTGGTGGCCCTGGTCACCGTGCCGCTGTCGTTCCTGGTGGCCACCCGGGTCGGCAAGCGCTCGCAGCCGCACTTCGTGCAGCAGTGGCGCTCCACCGGCAAGCTGAACGCGCACGTCGAGGAGATGTACACCGGGCACACCCTGGTGAAGGTGTTCGGCCGGCAGCAGGAGTCGGCGAAGCAGTTCGCCGAGCAGAACGAGGCGCTGTACGAGGCCGCGTTCAAGGCGCAGTTCAACAGCGGTGTCATGCAGCCGCTGATGATGTTCGTGTCGAACCTGAACTACGTCCTGGTGGCGGTGGTCGGCGGCCTGCGCGTCGCCTCGGGTTCCCTGTCCATCGGTGACGTCCAGGCCTTCATCCAGTACTCGCGGCAGTTCTCGATGCCGCTGACCCAGGTGGCGTCGATGGCGAACCTGGTGCAGTCCGGTGTCGCCTCGGCCGAGCGGATCTTCGAACTCCTGGACGCGGAGGAGCAGGAGGCGGATCCGGTGCCGGGCGAGCGGCCGGCGGAGCTGCGCGGCCGGGTGCGGCTGGAGCACGTGTCGTTCCGGTACGACCCGGAGAAGCCGCTGATCGAGGACCTCTCGCTCACGGTGGAGCCGGGTCACACGGTGGCGATCGTCGGTCCGACGGGCGCGGGCAAGACCACGCTGGTCAACCTGCTGATGCGGTTCTACGACGTCTCGGGCGGCCGGATCACCCTCGACGGGGTCGACATCCGGAAGATGTCCCGGGACGAACTCCGGTCCGGGATCGGCATGGTGCTGCAGGACACCTGGCTGTTCGGCGGCACGATCGCGGAGAACATCGCGTACGGGGCGTCCAGGGAGGTCACCCGCGGGGAGATCGAGGAGGCGGCACGGGCGGCGCACGCCGACCGGTTCGTCCGCACCCTTCCCGACGGGTACGACACCGTGATCGACGACGAGGGCACGGGCGTCAGCGCCGGTGAGAAGCAGCTCATCACCATCGCGCGGGCGTTCCTGTCCGACCCGACGATCCTGGTGCTGGACGAGGCGACGAGTTCGGTCGACACCCGCACCGAGGTGCTGATCCAGAAGGCGATGGCGAAGCTGGCGGCGGGGCGGACGTCGTTCGTGATCGCGCACCGGCTGTCGACCATCCGGGACGCGGACACGATTCTCGTCATGGAGAACGGCTCGATCGTGGAACAGGGCGCGCACACCGAGCTGTTGGCGGCCGACGGTGCGTACGCCCGGCTGTACAAGGCCCAGTTCGCGCAGGCCGTGGCCGAGGTGGACTAGCCGCACGGGGGCCGCCGGCGGGCGGCCCCCGTTCAGTCCAGGTAACCCCTCAGCTGGTCCGCGAAGGCATGGTCCCGGAGCTTGTTGAGGGTCTTGGACTCGATCTGCCGTATCCGCTCCCGGGTCACCCCGAACAGCCGGCCTATCTCCTCCAGGGTGCGGGGCCGGCCGTCGATGAGCCCGTAGCGGAGCTGCACGACCTTCCGCTCCCGCTCGCCGAGGGTGGAGAGGACGGCCTCCAGGTGCTCCCTCAGCAGCAGGAACGCCGCCGACTCCACGGGGCTCGCGGCATCCCCGTCCTCGATCAGGTCGCCGAGGGCGACGTCGTCCTCCTCGCCGACCGGGGCGTGCAGCGAGACCGGTTCCTGGGCCAGGCGCAGCACCTCGGAGACCCGTTCGGGCGGCAGGTCGAGGTGCGCGGCGACCTCGTCGGGCGTCGGCTCGTACCCCCGCTCCTGGAGCATGCGCCGCTGGACGCGCACGACCCGGTTGATCAGCTCCACCACGTGCACCGGGACCCGTATGGTGCGGGCCTGGTCGGCCAGGGCCCGGGACATGGCCTGGCGGATCCACCAGGTGGCGTACGTCGAGAACTTGTAGCCGCGGGCGTAGTCGAACTTCTCCACCGCCCGGATCAGCCCGAGGTTGCCCTCCTGGACCAGGTCGAGCATGGTCAGGCCGCGGCCGACGTACCGCTTGGCGACGGAGACGACGAGCCGCAGGTTGGCCTCGATGAGCCGCCGCTTGGCCATCCGCCCCATGACGACGAGCCGGTCCAGGTCGAGCGCCAACTGGCTGTCCAGATCGGGCGCGTTGCCGAGCTTCTCCTCCGCGAACAGGCCGGCCTCGACCCTGCGGGCCAGTTCGACCTCCTCGGCGGCGGTGAGCAGCGGGATACGGCCGATCTCGCGCAGGTACTGGCGGAACAGGTCGGCCGAGGGCCCGCCGGTCTCGGCCCGGGCCGGGACCGGCGTCTCGACGGGCTCGGCCGCGTCCTCCGGCTCGTCCGCGAGCGCTTCTGCCGGTGGTTCCGAGGGTTCGGCGGGCACCGCCTCCGGGTGGAGGGCGGCGCGGCCCTGCGGCGGCACGGCCACGACAACGTCCGTCTCCGCGTCCGGCTCGTCAGCGGTCATGGCGGTGGTGCTGGTGGCACTGGTCGCGCTGTCGGTCTGGCTGAGGGTCTGGGTCTGCACGGGGGCGACCTCCAGGATGATCGCTGCTGAAGGCTGTGCGGCAGCGGTACTTCGGGAGCGGAGAGTCGACGGCCTGCGCTCCTGGGACAGGCCCCGGGGACTCGGGCACCGGACCCAGTGTGGAGTACGACACATCCCCGCCACGAGGGGCTTGCGGTGACTTTTTGCGTCCGGTTCGTGACCGGCTGGTGATCCGGGACCGAAAACCGGGCGTCGTATCCCGCCGTGATCTGGGAGGATCCCCGGGTGTCCGGACTCCTGTACGAAACCCATGTGACCGTCCGCTGTGCCGGCCCCGCCGAGAGGCAGCGGCTGCGCGGCTGGGCGGAGGCGGCCGGGCTGAAGCTGACGCACATCGTGCTGGCCCGCGGCCGGATGCGGGACCAGCCGATGCTGACGCTGACCGGTTCGTCCTCGTACGCCGAGCAGTCGGCACGGGCGGCCAGGACGGTGGCGGCACTGCGGTCGGCCGGTTTCGCGCCGGTCCGGGTGAAGACGGAGTCGGCGCCGTGGGCACCGGAGGTGCCGGACGGGCCGTGCGGGGGCGGGCGGTACTTCGAGCACCACGTGAAGCTGCTGCTGGACGCGGAGACCGACCTGACCTCGTTGACCGCGCGGGTCGTCCCGCACGGCGCGCATCTGTCGTGGAACGCCCGGCGGGTCCGCGAGGGCGGGCGGCACGAGCGGTTCGTGACGCAGCGCTGCCGGGGTGTGCGGGACGCCGAGGCCGAAGAGGCGCTGCGCCTGCTGCTCGCGGAGCTCGACGGGCTCGAAGTCCTGTCCGTGGAGCGGGAGTTCGTGCTGTACGACAGTGACGAGTCGGTGGACGAGGGATGGCTGGAGGTGTCGGCGTGAGCGAGATGTGGCGCGCCCTGTGGCGCAGCGAGCGGCTTCCCGCAGAGCCCCTGGACGAGGCGACCCGGCGGGCGAACGACCTGCCAAGCACACTGACGCAGGTACCGGGCGACGACGTGACCCAGCGGCCCGTCTTCGAACCGGCCCTCAAGCAGTACCAGAACGCCTACCGCGCCACCGACCCCGCCTTCGCCGACCCGGCGCGCGGCGAGGCGTGGCGTACGGCCCGGCGGCGGGCGCTGCATCTGGTCCTGGCCGGGATCGGGGACTCCGAGTGGGCCGAGTCCCTGGTGCTGCGCGGCAGCCTGCTGATGTCCCTGTGGTTCGGGGAGGCGGCCCGCGAGCCCGGTGACCTGGACTTCGTGGTCGTACCGGCGGACTGGGGGATCGAGGAGGCGCGCACGCCCCGGATGCTCGACGGCATCGCGGAGGCGGCCCAGGCGCGGGCGGCGGCGGATGCCGGCGGAGTGAGGTTCGCGGCCCGGAGCACCCTCGTGGAGGACATCTGGACCTACGACCGCGTGCCCGGCCGCCGCATGCTCCTGCCCTGGTCGGCACCCGGCCTGCCCGGCGGGCACGTGCAGCTGGACTTCGTCTTCACCGAGGAGCTGCCCGAGCCGCCGGAGCCGGTCGAACTGCCCGGCCGAAACGTGCTGTTGGCCGCGTCCCCCGCGCTGTCGCTGGCCTGGAAGCTGATGTGGCTGATCGACGACATGCATCCCCAGGGCAAGGACCTGTACGACGCCGTGCTGCTGGCCGAATCCCACCCGCTCCCCTACGACCTGCTGCTGCGGGTCTTCCAGCTCTCGGGCAGCGCCGGCCGGGACCGCGAGCTGGTCACCCTGCGGGAGGTGGCACAGGCCGCGGAGTACGCCGAGTGGGACCACTTCGTCACCGAGTACCCGCGGTTCGCCCACCGCGGGCGCGAGTTCGCGAAGCGGCTGGTGCAGGCGGTGACACCGACCTTCGCGGGCCGCTAGAGCGCCTCCGCGCCCCGCTCCCGCAACGCCTGGTCGTACTGCTGCAGGACCCACATCTCGTTCTGTACGGCCGCCAGCTGGGCCGGGTCGCCGCCGGTGGCCAGGCGGGTCAGCTGGGACTGGATGTCGTGGATACGGCGTTCGACGGCGCGGCGGCGGATCTGGACCAGGACCGTGCCGGCGTACGTCTCGTCCACCGTGCGGCGCAGGATCGGCTCCACGGCCAGCTCGGTGACCATCGCGCGGACGGTGTCGTCGGGCGCGGCCTCG
Source organism: Streptomyces sp. NPDC001153 (assembly GCF_053598315.1). Classification (NCBI taxonomy): domain Bacteria; kingdom Bacillati; phylum Actinomycetota; class Actinomycetes; order Kitasatosporales; family Streptomycetaceae; genus Streptomyces; species Streptomyces sp. NPDC001153. The sequence goes on along the minus strand of NZ_JBSFJZ010000021.1, from coordinate 31,617 downwards.
CGGACCCGGACCAGGTACTCCTGCGGGTCCTGGACGCCGTACTCCGCGCCGCCCGCCTCCGCGACCGTCTGGCGCACGGCCGCGTACGGCGGCGCGGTGAACTCGTCCACGCCGTACGCGTCGAAGGCCGGGGAGACCAGTTCGGGGCGCTGCAGGGCGAGTTTGAGCAGTTCGCGTTCGGCGGCGTGGACCGGGTTGCGCAGGGTCAGGGCCGGGCCGCTGTTCGCGGGACGCGGCGCCGCAGCCCACTGCTGGTCGGCCGCGCGGGGACGGCCCTGCTGCTGCGGGCCCTTGCCCTCCCGGGCCCAGCGGGCCAGCTGGGCCACCCGCCGGACCACGAACTGGGTGTCGAGGATGCCGAGCATGCCGGCCAGTTCGACGGCGACCTCGTGCTGGGCGCCGCTGTTCTTGATGCGGGCGACGATCGGCGCGGCCTCGTCCAGCGCCGCCGCCCGGCCCGCCGGGGTGTCCAGGTCGTAGCGGCTCAGGATCTGGCGGAGCGCGAACTCGAAGAGCGGCGTCCGCGGTTCGGCCAGGTCCGCCACCGCCTCGTCGCCCTTGGCCAGGCGCAGCTCGCACGGGTCCATGCCGTCGGGCGCGATCGCGATGTAGGTCTCGGCGGCGAACTTCTGGTCGTCCTCGAAGGCGCGCAGGGCCGCCTTCTGGCCGGCCGCGTCGCCGTCGAAGGTGAAGATGACGCGTGCGCTGCCGTTGTCCATCAGCAGGCGGCGGAGGATCTTGATGTGCTCGCCGCCGAAGGCCGTACCGCAGGTCGCGATGGCGGTGGTCACTCCGGCCAGGTGGCAGGCCATGACGTCCGTGTAGCCCTCGACCACGACCGCGCGGCTGGTCTTCGCGATCTCCTTCTTCGCCAGGTCGATGCCGTACAGCACCTGGCTCTTCCGGTAGATCGCCGTCTCCGGCGTGTTCAGGTACTTCGGGCCGTTGTCCGCCTCGTACAGCTTGCGGGCGCCGAAGCCGACGACCTCGCCGCCGATGTCCCGGATCGGCCACATCAGACGGCCCCGGAAGCGGTCGATGGGGCCGCGGCGGCCCTCCTGGGACAGGCCGGACAGGAGCAGCTCCTTGTCGGAGAAGCCCTTGCCGCGCAGATAGCGGGTGAGGTGGTCCCAGCCCTGGGGGCTGTAGCCGACGCCGAAGTGGACGGCGGCGGCCTGGTCGAAGCCGCGCTCGGCGAGGAAGATCCGGCCGGTCTCGGCCTCGGGGCCGGTGGCGAGCTGCTCGGCGTACCACTGCGCGGCGATCTTGTGCGCCTCGACCAGGCGGATGCGCTCGCCGCGCTGGTGGGCCGGGTTGTACCCGCCCTCCTCGTAGCGCAGGGTGATGCCGGCCTGGGCGGCGAGCCGCTCGACCGCCTCGGAGAAGGAGAGGTGGTCCACCTTCATCACGAAGGTGATGGTGTCGCCGCCCTCCTGGCAGCCGAAGCAGTGGAAGAGTCCCTTGCTGGGGCTGACCTGGAAGGACGGCGACTTCTCGTCGTGGAACGGGCACAGCCCCTTGAGGTTGCCGCCGCCCGCGTTGCGCAGCTGGAGGTACTCGGAGACCACGGCGTCGATCGGGACCGCGTCCCGTACCGCCTTCACGTCCTCGTCGTTGATCCGTCCTGCCACGAGGCGATTCTACGGGGGTGCACCGACAGCCCCGCCGTTCCCGGTGTTCCCGGTGGTCAGGAAGCGAGGCCGTCCAGAGGGACGTGCGGGTCGGCCAGGGCCTCCGTGTTCACCCGGGCCCTGGAACGGATCAGCTTCTGGATCTGCTCTGTGACATCCCACACGTTCACGTTCATCCCGGCCAGCACGCGTCCCTCCCTCACCCAGAACGCGATGAACTCCCGCTTGCCGGCGTCGCCCCGGATCACCACCTCGTCGTACGACCCGGCCGGCGCCCAGCCGCTGTACTCCATGCCCAGGTCGTACTGGTCGGTGAAGAAGTACGGCACGCGGTCGTACGTCACGTCCTGGCCGAGCATCGCGCGGGCCGCCGCCGGGCCGCCGTTCAGCGCGTTCGCCCAGTGCTCGACCCGCAGCCGGGTGTCGAACAGGGCGAGGGGGAAGTTCGCCACGTCACCGGCCGCGTAGATGTCCGGGTCGGACGTGCGCAGCCGCTCGTCGACGACGATGCCGCCGCCGTGCGCCCGGTCGGCGATCTCCAGGCCCGCCGCCTCGGCGAGGCCGACACGCGGGGCCGCGCCGATCGCGGCGAGGACGTCGTGCGCCGGGTGCTCCTCGCCGTCGTCGGTGCGGACCGCGAGGACCATGCCGTCCTGGCCGACGATCTCGGTGAGCTGCCGCCCGAAGTGGAAGCGGACGCCGTGCTCGCGGTGCAGCTCCGCGAAGACGCCGCCGAGCTCGGGGCCGAGGACGCCGTGCAGCGGGGTCGGCGCCGGTTCGATCACCGTGACCTCCGCGCCGTACTCGCGGGCCGCCGCCGCGACCTCCAGGCCGATCCAGCCCGCGCCCGCGATCACCAGGTGCCCGTTGTCCCGGCCGAGGGCCGTGAGAACGCCCTTGAGGCGCTCGGCGTGGGCGAGGCGGCGCAGATGGTGCACGCCCGCCAGGCCGGTGCCGGGGATGTCCAGGCGGCGGGGCTCGGCGCCGGTGACGAGCAGCAGCTTGTCGTAGCGGACGAGGGTGCCGTCGTCGCCGAAGCGGACCGTCTTCGCGCTGCGGTCGATGCGGTCCACGAACTGGCCGAGGTGCAGCTCGATGTCGTTCTGCGCGTACCAGGCCGGTTCGTGCACGAAGACGCTGTCGCGTTCCTTCTTGCCGAGCAGAAAGCCCTTGGACAGCGGCGGTCGCTCGTAGGGGTGGTCGCGCTCGTCGCTGATCAGTATCACCCGGCCGGTGAAGCCCTCCGCCCGGAGTGTCTCGGCCGCCTTCGCGCCGGCGAGACCGCCCCCGACGATGACGAATGTCTGATCCGCGTCGACCACTTGATGCCTCCTCGTAAGGGTGCCGCCATATGCGAGCGTCCCGCACCGGGCGTGCTGCGGGAAGAGGGAGTGACCCGATCAGGCCACGGAGGGTCATGTTCCTCTCACATATGCCCCGTAAGTCTCGCGTGCAGCGAGCGCGCGGAGGCGTCGGTGAGGGAGGCGATCTGGTCGACGATCACCCGCTTGCGTGCATGGTCGTCGCCTGCCCCGTCGAACAGGGCCCGAAACTGTGGATCCAGCCCGTCCGGCGCGCGGGCGGTGAGCGCCTCCGCCAGCTCCGCCACGACGACCCGCTGGTCCGCGCGCAGCCGCTCCTGCTCCGCGCGCTGCATCACATACCGGTCCGCGACCGCCTTGAGCACCGCGCACTCCATGCGGGCCTCGCGTGGTACGACGAGTTCGGCGTCGTAGCGGGTGAGCCGGCCGGTGCCGTACGCGGCGCGGGTGGCGCCCTCGGCGGCCAGGCAGAACCGGCCGATGAGCTGGCTGGTGGCGTCCTTCAGCCGGGCCTGGGCGACCGCGGTGCCGTCGTAGCCGTGCGGCCACCACTCCTCGTCCTGGAGGCGGTCGAGGGCGGCGGCCAGTTCGGCCGGGTCGGTGTCCGCGGGGACGTACCGGCCGATGGCGACCTCGAACACCGCCTGCCGCTCGGGCTCGGCGTGCAGGCAGTTGGGGTCGATGTGACCGGCGTGCAGGCCGTCCTCGACGTCGTGGACCGAGTACGCCACGTCGTCCGACCAGTCCATGACCTGGGCCTCGAAGCAGGTGCGGGTGCCGGGGGCGTGCGCCCTGACCCAGTCGAACACCGGGCGGTCGTCCTCGTAGACGCCGAACTTCCGCGACGCCGGGTCGGTGGGGTGGGCGCCGCGCGGCCAGGGGTACTTGGTGGCGGCGTCGAGGGTGGCACGGGTGAGGTTGAGGCCGACCGAGCGGTCCTCGGTGAACCGTTTCGGCTCGATGCGGGTGAGGAGCCTGAGGGACTGGGCGTTGCCCTCGAAGCCGCCGCAGTCGTCAGCGAAGGCGTTCAGCGCCTGTTCGCCGTTGTGGCCGAAGGGCGGGTGACCGAGGTCGTGGGCGAGGCAGGCGGCCTCCACCAGGTCGGGGTCACAGCCGAGGGCCGCGCCGAGTTCCCGGCCCACCTGGGCGCATTCGAGTGAGTGGGTGAGCCTTGTTCTGGGGCTGGCGTCCCATACCTGGCTGTGGGCTCCTGGGGTGACGACCTGGGTCTTGCCGGCGAGTCTTCTGAGCGCGGCGGAGTGGAGGATGCGGGCGCGGTCGCGTTGGAAGGCGGTGCGGCCGGGGCGTTTGTCGGGCTCTGGGGCCCAACGCTCCGCCGAGGTCGGGTCGTAGGGGCCGTTGTCGAGTGCGGTGCCTTCCATTCTTCGACAGTATGCCCACTCGTCCGCCCTGTTCCGTTCTGGGGCGCGTGCGGGTCGTGGGTGGCTTGTCGCGCAGTTCCGCGTGCCCCCTCTTTTCGCAGCCCTTCTTTCAAGCCGAGGCCGGTTCGGCCACTGTCACCGCTCTCACCTGGTCGTATCTGTGCAGGATCAGGCGGGCCATCGCCGGATGCGCGCCCAGGGGGGCCGAGGCCGTCCACGGCGCCGCCTTCGCGCACTGCGTCGCGAAACGCCCCGGGGCCGTGAAGTACGAGGCGACCGCCACCCGGTGCCGGCCCCTCGCCGTCAGGGCCCGTATCGCCGTCGGGACCGTCGGGGTCGCCGCCGAGGCGTAGGCCGGGACGACCGGCACGCCCAGCCGGTCCGCCAGGAGCCGGGCCGTGCGGCGGGTGTCGGTGGCCGAGTCGGGGTCGCGGGAGCCGGCCGCGGCCAGCACGACCGCGCTCGCACGGCGGGTGGCCGGGTTGGGGGCCGTGGGCCAGCCGGCCTCGAGGAGGCGGTCGTAGAGGGTCTCCACCAGGAGCGGGTGCGGGCCGAGCGGGGCGGCCAGTCGGGTGGGTGCCTGTGCGGCGGCGGCCATCTGGGGGATGTCCTGCTTGACGTGGTAGCCACGGGAGAGGAGCAGCGGGACCAGGACGGCGGGGGTGTCGCCGAGCGCGGCGAGGGTGTCCGGGAGCAGGGGCTCGTTCAGCTCGATGTGGCCCAGGTGGACGGGGAGGCCGGGGCGCAGTTCGCGTACCCGGTCCGCCAGCGTCCGTACGGTCTCCAGGGCGCGCGGGTCGCGGCTGCCGTGGGCGACCAGGACGAGGGCGGGCGGGGCCGTGCGGCGGTGGCCGAGCGGGGAGACCAGCCGGAGCCGGCCGGCGAGCTGGCTGCCGATGCTGTTCATGAGGTGCGCCGTGCTGTCGAGGTCGACGCGGGGCTCGGAGCGGGGAGGGTGCGACGCCGTCATGCAAGGATCCTGACGGCACCAGGTTGCGCGGCCGTTGCCGGGCCGTCACGAGCGTTTTCCGCTGCTTCACGTCGTACGGATGCTCGATGTGAGGCGAACCGGACGGCTGCCGGTGGCGTCCTCCATGGTCGGAACCGGTCGGAACCGATCCCTGGGGGCCATATGAAGATCCGTCGACCGCGGCTGCCGCGCACCCGCACGGGGCAGCGGCGGCTGGTGCAGGCCGTGATGGCCGGGTGTGTGCTGGCGCTGCTGCCGGCGACCTGGCTGTTCGTGTCCACGGCGGACCGGCTGCGCACGACGGCGGACGCCCCGCGGACCCAGGTCGCCATGGTCTTCGGGGCCGGGCTGTGGAACGGGGAACCGTCGCCGTATCTCGCGCACCGGCTGGACGCGGCGGCGCGGCTGTACCGGGCGGGGCGGGTCCACGTCGTGCTGGTCACCGGGGACAACAGCCGCAAGGACTACGACGAGCCCGACGCCATGCGCGCCTACCTCACGCACCACGGGGTGCCGGGTGACCGGATCGTCAGGGACTACGCCGGGTTCGACACCTGGGACTCCTGCGTCCGGGCCAAGAAGATCTTCGGTGTGGACCGGGCCGTGCTGATCAGCCAGGGCTTCCACATCCGGCGGGCGGTGGCCCTGTGCGAAGCGGCAGGGGTGGACTCGTACGGGGTCGGGGTGGCCGACAAGCACGACGTGACCTGGTACTACGGCGGGACGCGCGAGGTGTTCGCGGCGGGCAAGGCGGTGCTGGACGCGGTGTTCCACCCGGATCCGACGTTCCTCGGGCCGCGGGAGAGCGGAGTCACCAAGGCGCTGGCGGGGGCCCGGGACTGAGCATGGAGATCACGGATCTGACGCCCGCCGAGCGCCGCGTCCGCGACGCCTTTCCGCTCGGCGAAGGGGTCGACTTCCGGGAGAGCGACGACGAGGACCCCGCGCAGGGCGCCTCATGGGGCCCGGAACGGACGCTACGGGCGGAGGTGCTGCGGGCGCTGCTGCTGGACGGGCCGGTGCGGGGCGACCGGATCGCCGGGCTGAAGGTGTGGGGCGCGCGCATCACCGGGGTGCTCCAACTGATGTACGGCACGGTCGACCACCCGGTCCGGCTGCGGGCCTGCCACTTCGACGAGACCCCGAACCTGTACGGGGCGAGCATTCCCGCCCTGGTACTGGCCGATTCGGTCCTTCCGGGGCTCACCGCGGGCACCCTCCGCGTCGGCGGGGCGCTCCGGATCACCTGCTGCCGTGTCACGGGTCCGGTACGGCTGGCGGGCGCGAAGATCTCCGGGGCGTTCTTCGCCAATGGTGCGCTGCTCGGCAGACCCGGCGAGGTCCCGGAGGAGCCGGTGCTCCAGCTGGGCCACGCCGAGGTGGCCACGGACGTGTGGGCGCCGGGACTGGTCGCGCACGGAAAGGTGCACCTGAACGGCGCGGTCGTGCGCAACCAGGTGAACCTGAACGACGCCGAGCTGAACGCCCCCGGCGAGACCGTGTTGCACGCCGAGGTCCTGACGGTCGGCACCGACCTGCACGCCATGCGGTTGCGGGCCCGTGGCCGGGTCAACCTGGGCGGTGCCCGGATCCCCCGCCAGCTCAACCTCGCCTACGCCCGGCTGTCCAATCCGGGCGGCCAGGCCCTGCGCGCCAGCAGCAGCGCCGTCGGCGAGCTGTGGCTGCGGGAGGCCGCTCCCGTCGAGGGTGCCGTGAATCTGCGCCGGGCCCAGCTCGACCTGCTGCACGTGCCGCCCGAGGTATGGCCCGGGCAGGTCCAGCTCGACGGGCTCAGCTACCGCGTCCTGACCCCGCACCTCCCGGCCGAGCAGCGCCTCCCGCTGCTGGAACGCGAGACGGACGGCTATCTTCCCCACCCCTACGAGCAGTTGGCCACGGCGTACCGCACGGTGGGCGACGACGCCGCAGCGCGCACCGTCCAGCTGGCCAAGCTCCGCCGGCACCGCCGTACCCTGCCGCCGTACGCCCGGGTGTGGGGCCGGCTCCAGGACGCGGCCGTCGGCTACGGCTTCCGCCCGATGCGGGCCGCGGGCTGGCTGCTGCTCCTGCTGTGCACCGGCACGCTCGCCTTCGCCCTGCACCATCCGCCCGCGCTCAAGCCCGGCGAGGCGCCCGCGTTCAACCCGCTCTTCTACACGCTCGACCTGCTGCTGCCGATCATCGACTTCGGCCAGGAGGCGGCGTACGCGCCGCGCGGGTGGTACCAGTGGCTGTCGTATCTGCTGATCGTCACCGGCTGGGTGCTGGCGACGACGATCGCGGCCGGCGTCAGCCGCTCGCTGAGCCGGCAGTAGGGACCTCACGGCCTCCCCGGCCCCGCGGGGAGGTCGCCGTGCCGGGCGTGTAACGGGAAGCGGCCGGGGCCGTAACACGCCCGACGCACGCTGGCGGCATGGAACCGATCGCCTCGACGCCCACCCACTGCCCGTACTGCGCCTTGCAGTGCGGGATGAACATCACGCCCCTGCCGCAGGGGGGCGTCGAGGTGACCGAACGGACGGACTTCCCGGTGAACCGGGGCGCGCTGTGCGGCAAGGGCCGTACCGCGGCCGAGGTGCTGTCGCCGGCGGTACGGCTGACCTCGCCGCTGGTGCGGTCCGGTGGCCGGCTGGTCGAGGCGAGCTGGGCCCAGGCCCTGGACCGGATCGCGGAGCGGCTCGGGAGCACACGGCGGGAGTACGGCGCCGACGCGCTGGGCGTGTTCGGCGGGGGCGGGCTGACGAACGAGAAGGCGTACGCGCTCGGGAAGTTCGCCCGGGTGGTGCTCGGCACCTCGCAGATCGACTACAACGGCCGGTTCTGCATGTCGTCGGCCGCGGCGGCCGGGACGAGGGCGTTCGGCCTCGACCGGGGCCTCCCCTTCCCCCTGGAGGACATCCCGAAGACCGGGTGTGTGATCCTCGTCGGGTCGAACCTCGCGGAGACCATGCCGCCGTCCCTGCGCTTCTTCACCGAACTGCGCCAGAACGGCGGCACGTTGATCGTCGTCGACCCGCGCCGGACGAGGACGGCCGAGCAGGCGGACCTGCACCTGGCCCCCCGCCCGGGCACCGATCTCGCCCTGGCCCTCGGCCTGCTGCACCTGGTGGTGGCGCAGGGGCGGACGGACGACGAGTACATCCGACAGCGGACGACGGGCTGGGAGCAGGCGCGCGCGGTGGCGATTGCGCACTGGCCGGAGCAGGTGGAGCGGATCACGGGGGTGTCGGTTCCGCAACTCCGGGAGGCGGTACGGCTTTTCTGCGAGCCGGAGTCGGCGATGGTGCTCACCGCCCGCGGGCCGGAGCAGCAGTCCAAGGGCACGGACACGGTGGGCGCGTGGATCAACCTGTGCCTGGCGACCGGCCGGGCGGGCCGCCCGCTGTCCGGATACGGCTGCCTGACCGGGCAGGGCAACGGGCAGGGCGGCCGCGAACACGGCCAGAAGGCGGACCAGTTGCCCGGCTACCGCAGGCTGGACGACCCGGCGGCGCGGGCGCATGTGGCCGGGGTGTGGGGCGTGGACCCGGATGCGCTTCCCGGCCCCGGACGCAGCGCGTACGAGCTGCTCGACGCCCTCGGCACGGACATCAGGGCGCTGCTGCTGATGGGCTCCAACCCGGTGGTGTCGGCGCCGCGCGCGGCCCATGTCGAGGAGCGGATCAGGTCCCTGGATTTTCTCGCCGTTTGCGACGTGGTGATGTCGGAGACGGCTCAGCTGGCGGACGTCGTCCTGCCGGTCACCCAGTGGGCGGAGGAGACGGGCACCACGACCAGCCTGGAGGGCAGGGTCCTGCTGCGCCGCCGGGCGGTCAGCGCGCCGTCCGGGGTCCGCAGCGACCTGTACGTCCTGCACGAGCTGGCGGCCCGCCTCGGCGTGGAGAAGGGCTTCCCGACCGACCCCGAGGAGGTCTTCGCCGAGCTGCGCCGGGCGAGCGCGGGCGGCCCGGCGGACTACTCGGGGATCACCTACGGGCGGCTGGCCACGGAGAACGGGGTGTTCTGGCCGTGCCCGGAGCCGGCGGAGGGCACCGCGGCCGAAGTCCATCCGGGCACTCCCCGCCTCTTCCTGAACCGTTTCGCCACGGACGACGGCCGGGCCCGGTTCGCCCCCGTGACCCACCGCCCGACGGCGGAGGAACCGGACGCGGAGTATCCGCTGCTGCTGACCACCGGCCGGGTGGTCTCGCAGTACCAGTCGGGCGCCCAGACCCGGCGGGTGGCCGAGCTGAACGCCGCCGCTCCCGGCCCCTTCGTGGAGCTCCACCCCCGGCTCGCGGCGCGTATCGGCGCGGCCGAGGGGGACCGGGTGACCGTGACCTCCCGCCGGGGCCGGGCGACCGCCCCCGCCCGGATCACCTCCGCCATCCGCCCGGACACCGTCTTCATGCCCTTCCACTGGCCCGGCGAGGGCCGCGCCAACACCCTGACCAACCCGGCCCTCGACCCGACGTCCCGGATGCCGGAGTTCAAGTCGTGCGCGGTGCGGGTGGAGACGGCGACATCCCCGGGGGCCTCGTCATGAACGCCGGCGGCCGCAAGGGTGCGTTCGTACGACTTCCCTGGTGAGCGCGGGCACCGGCGGCGGTGTGTTCGTACGGATTCCGTGGAGATGGACTCAGCACAGGCGACTGAGACATGCGTACGGGGGAGAGCGGCGTGGCGTGGGACGAGTGGGAACGGCTCAAGTCGGAGGCCCGCAGCAGCTACAGCCACCTGACCATCCCGCACAAGGACCTGGTCCCGGTGACGCGGGCGATGGCCGAGGACGGGCACGCGTTCGCGCAGGTGCATGACGCCGAGACACGACAGGGCGCTGGCCAGGGACTTCCGGGCGGCGCTGGCCCGCGCGGGCGGCTGCGTGTAGAGGGTGCCGGCTGCCGTGGATTGCCGGTATGGCTGACATGGACCGGTTCGACCTGAGCGCCTACCTGGAGCGGATCGGACGGCGGAGCGGCGGCGGGCGGGCGGGGCGGGTCGTACTCGAAGGGCCCCTGGAACTGCTGGAGTTGCAGACGTACGAGCGCCAGGAGCAGGACTGGGTGGGCCAGTACGCGTTCGCCCTGGAGCCGTTCGCCGCCCCGGACCACGAAGTGTTCGACCGACACGTCGGCACCAACCCCCGCTCCCCCTTCACCAGGCGCCCGTACCTCCAGCGGACCACTGCCGAGTGCCATCTGGAGGAGTTCGGGATCGTGGTGCCGGAGGGGCTGACGCTGCTCGCCCGATTCAGCGCCCAGACAGCCAGTCGCCGTCCTCGATCGGTTTTCCCTCGGCACGCAGCCGGGCGGCGACGGGCGGGGCGGCCAGGTAGACCCAGGCGAGGGCGGTCGTGCCGTCGGCGGTGCGCAGGACGGTGCGCGCCGCGCGTTCATAGAGGTTGCGGGGGTCGCCCGGGGTGTACTCCTCCAGGCGGTCCAGCGCGGCGAGCAGTTCGGCGTACGACTCCGGCCGGGCGGTGATCAGTTCGCCCCGGACCTCGCCGCCCGCCCGCTCCACGGCGTAGGGATAGCCGGGGCCGTCGTACAGCGCGGCGTCCCGCAGGCGGGCCGGTTCCTCCCAGGCGGTGCGGCCCCGCAGGAACAGGTCGTGGTTGGCCTCGCCGGGGCGGAGCGTGCCGTAGACGAAGAAGGGCAGCGGGGTTCCGGGCTCCTCGGGGTCGTTCTCGTTCTTCTCGGTGATCACGGAAACGATTCTCTACCCCCTTCGGCTCCCCACACATCTCCATGAAGGAGCTATGGACATGACATGTCAGGGCCCCTTGAATCACTGGGTACATCAGCGCCGCCCCCACGCCTTGACGGGCGCTTCCCCGAGGAGATCCATGAGCCGGATACGCCAGCACGTCCGAGGATCCCGTCGTCTCACCACCGCCGGCGTCGCCGTCACCACCGCGACCCTGCTGTCCGTGGCCCTCTCCCCCGCCGCCCACGCCGACGCCAGACCGACCAGGGCCGCCGCGATCCAGCACGCGGCGTCGGCACTCCTGGCCCATGCCGCGAGCCTGGGCCTGACCTCCGCCGGGGACACCAGCGTCCGCGACGTGATCGTGGACAGGAACGGCACCCAGCACGTCCGCTACGACCGCACCTACCACGGACTGCCCGTACTGGGCGGCGACTTCGTGGTCCACCTGGCCCCGAACGGTGCCTACCGCAGCGCGAACCGGGCGACCCGCGGGACCATATCCCTCGGCTCGATCCTCCCGGCGGTCCCGGCGTCCAAGGCCACCGACCTCGCCGTGAACGCCCTGCGCGCCGCCAACCTCGGTGATGCGCTCAAGCAGGTCAAGGCCAGGCCCGAGCTGATCGTCGACGCCCTGCACGGCACCCCGAGGCTCGCCTGGCGCACCACCGCGGCCGGCCTGGACTCGCTCGGCAACCCGGTAGCCCGGACCGTGCTGACCGACGCCCGCACCGGCCGCCAGATCGACGCCTGGGACAGCATCGAGACCGCCGCCGGCGACGGAAAGTCGCTGTACAGCGGGACGGTGCCGCTGGAGACGACCCAGTCGGGATCGTCGTACCAGCTCAAGGACCCGACACGCGGCAACACCTACACCGGCGACGCCGAGGGCAAGACGGACCTGTGCTTCTTCGGCATCTGCTTCAGCCGGGCGCCCGCGGACCTGTTCACGGACGCCGACAACCACTGGGGCACCGGCACCACCTCCGACCGCGCCTCGGCCGCCGTCGACGCCCAGTACGGCACCGACATGACCTGGGACTACTACAAGAACGTCCAGGGGCGCAACGGCATCGCGGGCGACGGCAAGGGCTCGTACAACCGCGTCCACTACGGCAGCAACTACAACAACGCCTTCTGGGACGACAGTTGCTTCTGCATGACGTACGGCGACGGTGACGGGACCACCTTCGGTCCGCTGGTCGCCCTCGACGTCGCCGGGCACGAGATGACCCACGGAGTCACCTCCAAGACGGCCGCGCTGACCTACTCGGGCGAGTCCGGCGGCCTCAACGAGGCCACCTCGGACATCCTCGGCACGATGGTGGAGTGGTACGCGAACAACCCGTCCGACCCCGGTGACTACCTCATCGGCGAGAAGATCGTGAAGCCCGGCTTCGGCCACACCGCCCTGCGCTACATGGACAAGCCGTCCAAGGACGGCAACTCCGCGGACTACTGGAGTTCGTCGGTCGGGAACCTCGACGTCCACTACTCCTCCGGTGTCGCCAACCACTTCGCCTATCTGCTGGCGGAGGGCAGCGGTCCGAAGACCATCAACGGGGTCAGCTACGACTCCCCCACCTACAACGGCTCCACGGTCACCGGCATCGGCCGGGACAAGGTCGGCCGGATCTGGTACCGGGCGCTGACGGTCTACATGACCTCCTCCACGAACTACGCCGGGGCGAGGACGGCGACGCTGAACGCCGCCAAGGACCTGTACGGCGCGGGCAGCACGGAGTACGACGCGGTGGCGGCGGCCTGGAGCGCCGTCAACGTGAACTGACGGCCGCCTCCATTCGTGTTTTCTTCATACCGGTCATTCCTCTGGGGCCCCCGCACGCCTGCGACCTGCCGGAATCCGGCGGGGGCTGGGCCGTGTGGGGGCCGGGGAGGACACCCGTTCACCGCAATTCTGACGGGCCATCAGGGAGCGCGGCTCCCGGACTGCGACTTACCTCGGTAAGGGACAGACCGAGACGCGAGACCTGGGGAGCACCATGCGACGCATCGCCCGTCTGCTGGCCGGTACCGCGCTCATCGTGGCGGCAGCCACACCCGCCTGGGCCGGCACCGGCAGCCTGGACGTGTACCCCTCCGGCGTGGCGCCCGGCGGCCAGGTCTCGGTGAACACCGCCGCGTGCGGCGACAAGGGCTCGGCGGTCGGGGACGCGAGCGCCGTCGGCGCCGGCACCTTCACACTGGCGCCCAGCTCGCACGACGGCGAGGCGATCGGACAGTTCCAGGTGCCGGAGGGCGCGCAGCCGGGGACGTACGAGATCGTCGCCAAGTGTGCGGAGGGCAAGCGGCAGGTGACCGGCGACCTGGTGGTGACCCTGAGCGCGGCGCACGAGCAGGTGCAGCCGCGAGGAAGCGTGAAGACGGGGGTCGGCGGCGCACTCGGCACCGACCCCGTGAAAACCGCGGCGGGTGTGACGGCGCTGGCCGTCGCCGCCGCGGGCGGTACCTGGCTCCTGCATCGCCGGGCGAGAGGCGACGGGTTCTGACGGACACCCTCCGCTGTCCGTCAGCCGGTACCGCACATCCCGCCCCCTCCGGGTCCGATGCCCCTCGTGGCCCGGAGGGGGAGGGAGCCAAGGACGGTCGAGCCCCCGGCCCTCGGGGGCCAGGCCCCCGGTCTTCGGGTCCGGCCCCCGGGCCTTCGAGGCTCCGGCCCCCGGAGTTCGGGGCCCGCCCCCGGTCTTCGGGGGCCCGGCCCCCGGTTGTCCGGGGCCCGCCCCCGGTGTCTGGGGCCCACCCCCGGTCTTGGGGGTCTGCCCCCGGGTATCCGGGGCCCGGTCCCCGGAGTTCGGGGCCCCCAGTGCTTGGGGACGGCCCCGGTCTTCGGGGGCCCGGACCCTGGTTGTTTCGGGGCCCGCCCCCGGTGTCTGGGGTCCGGCCCCGGTGTCTGGGGTCCGGCCCGCGGTATTCGGGTCCGGCCCGCGGTATTCGGGTCCGGCCCCCGGTATTCGGGTCCGGCCCCCCGGTATTCGGGTCCGGCCTCCGGGTCTTCGGCGGCCGCCCCGGGTCCTCGGGGATCCGCCCCCGGGAGAAGGGTTCGTATGCGCACCAGAACCAAGCGCGACAGGCTCGGCGACACCGCGATAGCCGCGGTCACCGTCGTGGCCCTCGGTTCCGGGGTGTGGCTGCTCGGCGGCGGCGCCGGGACGCACACGCCGCCGCAGCCCGCCGCGGCCGAGGGGCGCCCGGAACCGGGACGCGAGCGGCTCGCGGCCCCCGCCCTCGCCCCCTCCACGCCCACCCGCATCCGCATCCCGGCGATCCGCGTGAACGCCCCGCTGATGGGCCTGGCCCTGACCCGCTCCGGCAGCCTGGACGTCCCCCCGGCCCAGAACAAGAACCTCGCCGGCTGGTACGAGGCCGGCACCATACCCGGCGAGACGGGCACCGCGATCGTCGCCGGCCATGTCGACAACGCCGAGGGCCCCGCCGTCTTCTACGACCTGGGCGCACTGAAACGGGGCACCCGCATCGAGGTGGACCGCCGGGACGGCTCCGTGGCCGTGTTCACCGTGGACGCGGTGGAGGTGTACGCGGCGAACAACTTCCCCGACGAGAAGGTCTACGGCGCGGCGCCCCGCCCCGAACTCCGTGTGATCACCTGCGGCGGCGGCTACTCGAGGGCCACCGGCTACCTGGGCAACGTGGTCGTCTTCGCGCACCTGACCGGGAGCCGCGCCCCTTCGGCGCACTAGTGTGCCGTCTCGCCGCCGAGGACATGCTCCCTCCCCCACGCCCCGAGCGGCGCCAGTGCCTCGTTCAGCAGGGCGCCCCGGCGAGTCAACGCGTACTCCACCCGCGGCGGCACCTCCTCGTACTCCTCGCGGTGCACGATCCCGTCGGCCTCCAGCTCGCGCAGCTGCGCGGCGAGCACCTTCTCCGTGACGCCGGGCAGGGCCCTGCGCAACTCGCCGAAGCGGTACGGGCGTTCCTGCAGCGCCCAGAGAATGAGCCCCTTCCACTTGCCGCCGATGACGTCCATCGCCGCGTCGATTCCGCAGACGTACGCCCCGGGCCGTCGTCCGACCGGCATACCCTCCCCCTTCGTGGCCTGCATCCTTTCCTCCGGGTAACCACCCACTTCCAAGTGGGTACTTACGCCGGGCGGCTCCCCCGGCGAGCCTAGCCGTCATGACCGACATCTCACCCCTGACCCTGCTCGGCACCGGCACGATGGGCACCGCGCTCGGCCGGGCCTGGCTGGCCGCCGGGCACCCCCTGACCGTCTGGAACCGCACCCCCGAACGCACCGCCGCCCTCACCGCCGAAGGCGCGGTGGCCGCCGGGAGCGCGGCGGAGGCGGTGGCCGTGAACCGGCTCACCGTCGTCTGTCTGCTGGACGACGCCTCCGTGGGCAGCGCCCTGGCGGACGCCGACCTGACCGGCCGTGACCTGGTGAACCTCACCACCGGCACCCCCGCCGACGCCCGCGCCCGGGCCGCCTGGGCCGAGGAGCGCGGCGCGCGCCTGCTGGACGGCGGGATCATGGCCGTACCGCCGCTGATCGGCACGCCCGGCGCGTACGTCTTCTACAGCGGCCACCGGGAGCTGTTCGAGGAGACCCGGGGCACGCTCGCCGTGCCGGCCGGCACCCGGTACGTCGGTGCCGACCCCGGCCTCGCCGCGCTGCACGACGTGGCCCTGCTGAGCGCCATGTACGGCATGTTCGCCGGCATCACGCACGCCTTCGCCCTGGTGCGCGGGGCGGACGTGGCGCCGGGGGAGTTCGCGGACGTGCTCGTGCCCTGGCTGGACGCGATGGCCGGCATGGCCCACCGGACGGCCGAGCGGCTGGACAGCGGCGACCGCACGAGCGGGGTGGTCTCCCCCCTGGCCATGCAGGTCGCGGGCGCCGGAACCCTGCTGCGTACGGCGCAGGAGCAGGGGGTGAGCGCGGAGCTGCTCACCCCGTTCCTGGACCTGATGGCCCGGCGTCTCGCCGACGGTCACGGCCAGGAGGACACCGCAGGCCTGGTGGACCTGCTGCGTCGCTGAGGTCCGGTCCGCGCCTCCTCACAGCCCTCCCCCGCCCCCGCACGGACCCCTCACACCCCCCGCCCGCCCCCGCTGAGGGCAGCGTTCCTCACGGGAAACAGGCGTGATGCGGCCGGGTAACGTCGGGACCGCACGCTCAAGGGCATGACCTCGAATACGCGTGTGGTGGTGATCGGCGCCGGCCTCGCGGGCGTACGGCTCGCCCTGCGGCTCGGCGAGCTGGGCGTGCCCGCGCTGCTCGTCGGCGAGGAGGAGCACCCGCCGTACAACCGGGTGCTGCTCGCCGAGGTGCTCGCCGGACGGTACGCCCCCGAGGTGATCGCCCTGCCGCCGCCCGAGGACCTGCTGCGCGCCCGGGTCACCCGTGTCGACCGGGGTGCCCGGACCGTCGAGTGCGCCGACGGCTCCTCGATCGCATACGACACGCTGGTTCTCGCCACCGGGTCCAATCCGGTGCTGCCGCCGCTGCGCGGTCTGTTCACCCCGGATCACCAACTTCCGGAGGGCGTCCACGCGTTCCGTACGATGGACGACTGCCTGGGGCTGGCGAAGGCGGTCCGGCCGGGTGTGCGCGCGGTCGTCATCGGCGGCGGGCTGCTCGGTGTGTCCGCCGCCCGCGCGCTCGCCGTGCGCGGCGCCCAGGTGGTCCTCGCCCAGCAGGCCGAGCGGCTCATGGAACGCCAGCTGGACCCGGACGCCTCCCGGCTGGTGCTGCGGCACCTGACCGACCTGGGCGTCGAGGTGCACACCGAGTGCCGGGTGCGGGACGTGCGCTGCGTCGCGGGCGCCGTCCGCTCGGTGGAGATGGCCGACGGTTACGCCCTCGACGCCGACCTCGTCGTCCTCGCCTGCGGGGTACGGCCGCGCACCGGACTGGCCGAACAGGCCGGTCTCGCCGTGCACCAGGGCATCCTCGTCGACGACGCACTGCGCACCTCCGACCCGCACATCCACGCCGTCGGCGACTGCGTCCAGCACGACGGCACGGTCTACGGCCTCGCGGCACCCGCCGTGGAACAGGCCGACGCCCTCGCCGAGCTGCTCGCGGGCAACCCCGGTGCCCGGTACTCCGGCACCCGTTCCCTGACCCGGCTGACCCTCACCGGCCCGGGCTCCCCGTTCGACCTGGCCGCGTTCGGCGAGACCGAGGCGCGTCCCGGCGACGACGTCGTACGGCTCGCCGACGCCACCCGCGGCACCTACCGCAAGGTCGTCGTCCGCGAGGACCGCCTGGTCGGCGGGGTCCTCGTCGGCGAACTCGGCACCGTCGGCGCGCTCGCCCGCGCCTGGGAGGGAGCAGAGCCGCTCCCCGCCGACGGCGGCCCCTTGCTCCACCTGCTCACCAATGATGGAGGCTCCTGATGACCACCGCCCTGGGGGCCACCCCCACGATCGTGCTCGTCGGCCACGGCATGGTCGGCCAGCGCTTCCTCGAAGCGCTCGCCGAGCGCGGCCTGACCGCCACGCACCGCGTGGTCGTGCTGTGCGAGGAGCCGCGTCCCGCGTACGACCGCGTCGCCCTCACCTCGTACTTCTCGGGCAGGACCGCCGAGGACCTCTCCATGACCGACATGGGGTTCATCAAGGACCACGGCATCGAGCTGTACGTCGGCGACCCGGCGGAGACGATCGACCGCGAGACGAGGACGGTCACCGCGAGGTCCGGCCAGGTCTTCGCGTACGACACCCTCGTGCTGGCCACCGGGTCCTACCCGTTCGTGCCCCCGGTCCCGAACAAGGACGCGACCGGCTGTTTCGTCTACCGGACCATCGAGGACCTCCTCGCCATCGAGGAGTACGCGAAGACGCGGGCGACGACCGGCGCCGTGGTCGGCGGCGGCCTGCTCGGCCTGGAGGCGGCCGGCGCGCTCAAGGGGCTCGGACTGGCCACGCACATCGTGGAGTTCGCGCCGCGCCTGATGCCGGTGCAGGTCGACGAGGGGGGTGGCGCGGCGCTGCTGCGGACCATCGCGGGCATGGGCCTGAGCGTGCACACGGGCGTGGGCACGCAGGAGATCGTCACGGACGCGTCCGGCGCGGTCACCGGCATGAGGCTGTCCGACGGTTCCGAACTCCCCACGGACATGGTGGTGTTCAGCGCCGGTGTCCGCCCCCGCGACCAGCTGGCCCGGGACTGCGGCCTGACGGTCGGCGAGCGCGGCGGCATCACGGTGGACGAGCAGTGCCGTACCGTCGGCGACCCTCACGTCTTCGCGATCGGCGAGTGCGCGCTGGCGGCGGACGGCCGGGTGTACGGCCTGGTGGCGCCCGGCTACGAGCAGGCGCAGACGGCCGCGGCGACGATCGCCTCCGACGAGGCCGCTTTCGTCGGCGCCGACCTGTCCACCAAGCTGAAGCTGCTCGGTGTGGACGTGGCGTCCTTCGGCGACGCGCACGGCACCACCGAGGACTGCCTGGACGTCGTCTACTCCGACTCCCGCGCCGGCCTGTACAAGAAGCTGGTCATCGGCCCGGACGGGACGCTGCTCGGCGGCATCCTGGTCGGCGACGCGGAGGCGTACGGCACCCTGCGCGCCCTGACCGGCTCGGTGCCCCCCGTCTCCCCCGAGTCGCTCGTCCTGCCCGCCGGAGCCGACTCGGGGGCCCAGCTGGGCCCGTCCGCGCTCCCGGACGAGGCGATCATCTGCTCCTGCCACAACGTCAGCAAGGGCACGATCCGGGGCGCGGTCACGGAGCACAGGTGCACCACCGTGCCCGAGGTGAAGAAGTGCACCAAGGCCGGTACGGGGTGCGGCAGTTGCGTCAAGGTGCTCGGCCGGCTCGTCAACGCCGAGCTGGAGGCGTCCGGCGTCGAGGTCGACAAGGGCCTGTGCGGCTGCTTCCCCCAGACCCGCGCGGAGCTCTACGAGATCGTCCTCGCGCTGCGCATCACGTCGTACCAGGAGCTGCTGGACCGCTACGGCCGCGAGGGCGCCCGGGGCGGCGACGGCTGCGAGACCTGCAAGCCGGCGGTCGGCTCGATCATCGCCTCCCTCGCCCCGGCGATCGGCGCGAGCGGCTATGTCCTGGACGGCGAGCAGGCCGCCCTGCAGGACACCAACGACCACTTCCTGGCCAACCTGCAGAGGAACGGCTCGTACTCGGTCGTGCCGCGCATCCCCGGCGGCGAGATCGCGCCCGAGAAGCTGATCGTGATCGGCGAGATCGCCCGGGACTTCGGCCTCTACACGAAGATCACCGGCGGCCAGCGCATCGACATGTTCGGCGCGCGGGTCGAGCAACTGCCGCTGATCTGGGCCCGGTTGGTGGACGCCGGCTTCGAGTCGGGCCACGCCTACGGCAAGGCGCTGCGCACGGTGAAGTCGTGCGTGGGCCAGACCTGGTGCCGCTACGGCGTGCAGGACTCGGTCCGGATGGCGATCGACCTGGAGCTGCGCTACCGGGGCCTGCGCTCCCCGCACAAGCTGAAGTCGGCGGTCTCCGGCTGTCAGCGCGAGTGCGCCGAGGCCCAGTCGAAGGACTTCGGGGTGATCGCCACGGTCAACGGCTGGAACCTGTACGTCGGCGGCAACGGCGGCGCCACCCCGCGCCACGCGGACCTGCTGGCCCAGGACCTCTCCGACGCGGAACTGGTCCGTCTGATCGACCGTTTCCTGATGTTCTACATCCGCACCGCCGACCGCCTGGAGCGCACGAGCGTGTGGCTGGAGCGGATCCCGGGCGGCCTGGACCACGTACGGGACGTGGTGGTGCACGACTCGCTCGGCATCTGCGACGAGTTGGAGCAGCTGATGCGGGCGCATGTCTCCCACTACCGCGACGAGTGGGCGGAGACCATCAACGACCCCGAGAGGCTCGCCCGGTTCGTGTCCTTCGTGAACGCCCCGGACACCCCGGACCCGGTCGTCGCCTTCGTCCCCGAGCGCGACCAGATCAAGCCCGACCTGCCGCTGCTGAGCATCGGCCTGCGGCCCGCCGACGACGTCCTGGAAGGAAGCGCCCGATGACCCTGGCTGTCGAGACCACCGACCTGAAGGTCCAGCTCCGGCTCACCGACGACGACTGGTTCACGGCCTGCGACCTGAGCGCGCTCACCCCGGGCCGCGGGGTGGCCGCCCTGCTGCCGGACGGCCGCCAGGTGGCCCTCTTCCGGGACCGCGCCGGCCGCCTGTACGCCGTCGACAACCGCGACCCCTTCACCGGCGCGGCCGTCCTCGCCCGCGGCCTGACCGGCACCCACCAGAGCCGCCCCTTCGTCGCCTCGCCCCTGCTGAAGCAGCGGTTCGACCTGGTCAGCGGGGAGTGCCTGGACGACGGGGAGGTGCGGGTGGCCGCGTACGAGGTGCGGGCGGCCTAGCCCCCGCCCCGGTTTGTTTGACCGATCGTTACAGAAAGCCTAGGCTGCGGTACGTGGCCAGGACCAAGGAGTTCGATCCGGACGCCGCGCTGCAGTCGGCCCTGGAGCTGTTCTGGCGGCGCGGCTACGAGGCGACGTCGATGGCCGACCTGGTCGAGCACCTCGGCATCGGCAGGGCGAGTCTGTACGCGACCTTCGGGAACAAGCACGAGCTGTACCTGAAGGCGCTGGAGCGCTACGAGGAGTCGGGGCTCACCCGGATCGTGCGGGAGCTGTCCCAGGCGGGCCCCGCCCTGCCGGCCGTACGCGCGGTCGTACGCCGGTACGCGGCGGAGGCGGCCGACGAGCGGCTGCGGCTGCACGGCTGCCTGATCACCAACACGGCCGCCGAGCTGGCCCCGCGCGACCCGGCGGCCGCCCGGCGCGTCGAGCGCAACTGGGACCACCTGGAGACACTGCTGCATTCCGCGCTGGTCCGCGCCCAGAACCAGGGCGAACTGCCGGCCGACCGCGATCCGCTCGCCCTGGCCCGCACGCTGCTGGTGCTGATGCAGGGCCTGCGGGTCGTCGGCAAGGCGTCGGCGGACCCCGCCCGGGTCCGGGACGCGGCGGAGCAGGCGCTGGCGCTGCTCGATTGACGAACGCCCTCCGCCCGAGGGCGTTTTTTCACACCCCCATACTGAACCGATCGTTCTAAATAAAGGAGATCACCATGGCTCGCTTCACCAGCCGGACGGCACTGGTCACCGGCGCCGGATCCGGCATCGGCCGGACCGTCGCCCTCGCCTTCGCCGCCGAAGGGGCCCAGGTGGTCGTCGCCGGCCGGCGGCCCGAGCCCTTGACGGAGACCGTCCGGCTGATCGAGGAACAGGGCGGCAAGGCCCTCGCGGTGAGCGCCGACGTCGCCCACGCGGAGGCCGCGGAGACCTTGGTCCGCGCCGCGGTCGAGAACTTCGGCTCGCTCGACGTGGCGGTCAACAACGCGGGCGTCTTCCGCGGCGGCCGGCCGATCACGGGCCTCCCGGAGGAGGACTGGCACACCCAGCTCGCGACCAACGTCACCGGCGTCTTCCTGGCCCTCCAGGCGCAGATCCGCCGGATGCGCACCCAGCCGGGGGGCGGCGCGATCGTGAACATCTCCTCCACCTTCGGCTTGCACACCGCCTCCCCCGGGGCCGCCGCCTACGCCGCGACCAAGGCCGCCGTGACCGCGCTCAGCCGGGGCGCCGCGCTGGACCACATCCGCGACGGCGTCCGGATCAACGTCGTCAGCCCCGGTGCCACCGAGACCTCCATGTCCCTGCGTTCCGGCGAGAGCGAGGCGGACCGGGCCGAGCGCGCGCGGGCCGCCCTCCCGCTCGGCCGCATCGCCACCACCCGGGAGATCGCCGCCGCCGTCCTCTACCTGGCCTCGGACGACGCGGCCTCCGTCGTCGGCACCGATCTGGTGGTGGACAGCGGCGCAACACTGTGAACCGTCGGGGGTCAGTCGATCCCCGAACGCTCCACCCCCGCCACGATCCACCGCTGGAAGCACAGGAACACCAGCAGCAGCGGCAGGATCGACACGACGGCCGCGGCGAACAGTTCGTGCAGCCGGATCACCTGGGACGTGGTGAACGACGACAGCGCCACCTGCACCGTCCAGGCACTCTGGTCCTGCCCGATGACCAGCGGCCACAGGAAGGAGTTCCAGGCGCCGAGGAACACGATGGTCCCGACGGCGGCGAACACCGGCCGCGCGTTCGGCACCACCACCAGCCAGTACGTGCGCCAGTACCCGAGCCCGTCGACCTGCGCCGCGTCCTCCAACTCCCGGGGGAAGCCGAGGAAGTACTGCCGGAACACGAAGCAGGCGAACGCCGAGAACAGCGTCGGGACGACCAGCCCCCGATAGGTGGAGATCCAGCCCAGCGACGACACCAGCACGAAGCTGGGTACGAAGGTGACGGCGGCCGGGACCATGAGCGTGCCGAGGATGCCGTAGAAGACCTTGTTCGCGTGCCGGTAGGGGATGCGGGCGAGGCCGTAACCGGCGAGGGAGGCCAGGAGCAGGGTGCCCAGGGTGGTCGCGACGGCGATCAGCGCGGAGTTCAGCAGCGAGCGGGCGAACGGGACGGACGGGTCCTCGAACAGCTCCCGGACGTTCCCCCACCTCAACTCGCCCGGGAAGAAGGCCCATTCGGGCGAGGTGATGTCCTGCTCGCTGGACAGGCCGTTGCGCACCAGCAGATAGAAGGGGATCAGGAACAGCAGGGCGAGCGCGATCAGCAGGACCAGCCTGAGTGCCCGTCCCACCCGTACCAGGGCGTCATCCATCGGCGTCCGTCCTCCCCAGCCGCAGCCACCGCGCCTGCCCCACCGTGACGACCGCGATGATCAGCGCGAGGATCACCGCGCCCGCGCTGCCCAGCCCGAGGTTCTGCCCCTGCCCGAGGGCGGTGTAGTAGAGGTAGACCAGCGGCGGCCGGGCGTAGGGCGGATACCCCCGCGCGTCCGAGAGCAGGTTGTAGAACTCGTCGAAGGCCTGGAAGGCGTTGACGACGAGAAGCAGCACCACCGCGACCGAGGTGGCCCGCAGCTGCGGCAGGGTGATGTGCCGCAGCACCGTCCAGCCCGGCCGGGCCCCGTCGACGGCGGCCGCCTCGTACAGCACCGGGTCGATCCGCTGCAGCCCGGCCAGGAACAGGATCATGTAGAACCCGGCCTGCAGCCACAGCCGTACGGTCACGATGACCAGCCAGTACCAGGGCGGATCGGTGCCGGCCAGCCAGGCGACGGGATCCTGGCCGACCCAGCCGAGGACGGTGTTGGCGAGCCCGAACCGCACCCCGTTGAAGAGCGACATCTTCCACACCAGTGCGGCGACGACGTAACTGCACGCGGCCGGAAGGAAGAAGACCGACCGGAAGAACGCGCGAGCGTGTTCCAGGCGGTTGACCATCAGGGCGAGGGCGAGGGAAAGGAGGTACGTGACCGGCACGATGAAGGCGGTGAAGAGGAGAAAGGTCCGCAGGCTGGCGACGAACGCGTTGTCCTTCAGCATCGCGGTGTAGTTGTCCAGCCCGACGAAGTGCGTGGGCGTGACGGTGTTGTGCGCGTCGAAGAAGCTCAGGCCCACGCTCCACAGCAGCGGAACGCAGGTGAACAGCGCGAGCCCGAGCGCGAACGGCCCGACGAACACCCAGAACCAGAGGGTCCTGCGGCGCCTCACGACGTCTTCTTCACGTTCTTCACGCGGTCGAGTTCTGCGGCCACCTTCCGTACGACGGCCCGCAGTTCACCCTCCGGACTCGACCCGCTGCCGATGATCCGGCTGAGCGCGTCCTGGTAGGCGGTCTGGGCGGCCGGGGTCCACAGCAGCGGCTGGGCGCAGCCGTGGTCGGTGGTGAAACGCACGGCCTCGGCGGCGGCCCCCGACCGCAACCGGGTGGCCCTCCTGGCGAGGGAGATCCGGGCCGGGATGTGAAAGCCGTACGACAGCGCGAAGTCCTCCTGGAAGTCGGTGCGTTGCACCCACAGCCACCGCACGAACTCCTTGGCGGCCTCCTTGTGCTTGCTGCGCGCGCTGACGGCGGCACCGTAGGCCCCGACGGGTACGGCGGGCCTGCCCTGGCCGCCGTCCTTGGGAAAGGGAAGGACTCCGAAGTCGTCCCCCAGCTCCTTCTGGATCTGCGGCAGCGCCCACAGCCCGGACCACTGCATCGCGGTCAGCCCCTGGGTGAAGGCGGACGGGTCGGACCAGTCGGCGGGCGCGCCGAGGAGGAGGGACTTGTCGGCGTACAGCCGGTGGAGCTTGCCGAGGGTGCGGGCGGCGGCGGGGTCGTCGAAGCCGACCTTGCCGTCCTCGGTGACGAGCTGCAGCCCGGCGGCATACAGGGGCGTACCGCCGAGCACACCGGCTCCCCCGTCGTTCCCCAGGAACAGCCCCTTGACCTTGCTGCCGGTGAGCCTGCGGGCCGCGTCCACGAGGGCGTCGAGCGTGTCCGGCGGCTCGACGCCGGCGTCCCTCAGCAGGCTCTTCCGGTAGTAGAGCATCTGCATGTCGATGACCTGCGGAACGCCCCAGACCCGGCCGTCGTACGTCTTGGGCGCGAGCACGGCCGGATCGAAATCGTCCCTGACATCCTTGACGAGCTCGGTGAGGTCGACGACCTGACCGCCCTGGATCTGGTCCAGCGTCGGCCCGTTGACCTCGAAGACGTCCGGCCCGGAGTCGGTGAGCAGGGCGGCGGCGGTCTGCTGGTCGTAGTTCCCCGGCCGCCACTGCACGCTGACGCGCGCCTTGCGGTAGGCGCCGGCATACCGCTCCACGGCCTGCTCGGTACCGGGCTCACCGTACTGGTGGTACCACTGCGACAGCTCCGTCCCCTTGCCGTCCCCGCCCCCGCGCCCGGTGTTGGACCCGCAGCCGGCGAGCAACCCGGCCCCTGCCGCCGTCCCGGCTCCCGCGGCCAGCACTCCCCTACGGCTCATCGTCATCGTCGGTGCCCCCTGACGTCGGTTCTCTTCGTCATCGATGCACGGCCCAACGATCAACCATGCGGGTCGATTACGAAAGGCGGGTTGCGGCCGTATGTCACGGTCGGCGGACTTCGCGGGACAACGGCGGCGATCCACAACTTTTCCGGCCCGCAGCGCATCCAACAAAGTGACCTTCATCCACCCATCCACCCCTTCACCCGATGGAGGCGGATGCACCATGTCCCGGTATCCGTATCCGTATCCGCACACGTATCCTCCGAGAATCCTCCGGACGCTCCCCAGGCGCGGCGCGGCCGCCGCGCTGACCGCCGCTCTCCTGGGCCTCACCGCCGCGGGAGCCGCGTGGAGCGCGACCCCGTCGGCGGCACGGGCCTCGACCACGGTCCGGACCTGCGCCGTGAGCGACCTGTACCTCTCCATGGGCCGCAAGGAAGGCGCGGCGGGTTCGCTGTACTGGTCGATCCGCTTCACCAACACCAACACGACCAGTTGTGCCCTGCGCGGCTACCCGGGCGTCAGCGTCCTGGACACCGCCCACCACCAGACAGGTCCGGCCGCCACCCGCAGCGGCCGCTCGTACGGCACGGTCACCCTCGCCCCCGCCCATTCGGCCTCGGCGGTCGTCCGCACCACCAACGGCCCGATCGGCGGCCCCTGCCTGCGCACCGGCACCTACCTGCGCGTCTACCCCCCGGCCTCCCGCACGGCGACCCTGGTCCCGGCGCCCTGGACGATCTGCTCCGACGTCTTCCAGGTCGGGCCGGTGAACGTACAGGGCGCGTTCTGAGAGGGGGCAGAAGCACCGAAGGGGCGGCACCCACACCGGGTACCGCCCCACCGTCGCTGTGCCTTCCCTAGTCCCGCCGAATCAACTCCGGATCGATCCGCCGGCCGACGAGGGGGAGGGAGCCGAGGGCGGCGACGACAACGGCCCCTGACGCACAGGCGAGCAGCAGTGGCACGCCCTTCCCGTCCCAGAAGATCGCACCGCCTCCAGTGACGAGGTAACTGGACTCGGCGGCCTTCCCGGTGACGACGGCCAACACCAGCCCCACGGCCAACGGCACCACGACCTGCGCGACCTGCGCGGCTCGCAGGGTGCGGGGACGCGCACCGAGCAAGGCCAGTGCCGTGACCTGTGCCCTCCGTTCCATGGCCCGGTCCGTGGCCGCGACCATGTAGGCGGCCACACCGATGGTCAGGCCGAGCACCATGCCGATGGCAAGCAGGGTTTTGACGACGGCGATCTGCTGGAGGGCGGTGACGTTGATGCCGTAGGGGTCGACGGCGATCGTGGGATCGACGCCGCCGATCCCGTCCAGCACGTCGCGCACGGTCGCGGGGTCGGAGTCACTGACCAGAACCAGGGTGGCGCTGTCGGGACGGTAACCGGCGGGGACGAAGGACGGTGGTACGAGGACGTCCGCGTCCATCGCCTGAATGTCGCTCCAGTCGCGGTACCGAAGGATGTCATGCGGCACTTTCAGTCGCTTAAAGCGGCGCTGTCCGTCCTTCCAGAAGCGAAATGGGAAGGTCGCACCCGGCTTGACGTCGTCGTGACGATATCCGTTGGCGGCGTCGAGCAGCCGGACGGGGTGTCCGTCGACACACCCGTCCACTTTCGGCACCGACGCTCGCAGCTGGCCGCATGTGGCGATCACCGCGTCGAGAGTGGGTTGATAGGAGTCGACCCGGAGATCCGTCCACGAATGCACTCGGACGCCATGCCCCCGAACGCCTCTGATGCTCTCCAAGGCGCGCTGTTGTTCAGCCGTCACGCCGTCGAGTCCGACGCCGTAGATCTGTACCGGCGAGTTGTGCTTGGAAATCTGGTCGAGTTCGATCAGTACGCCCTGGACGAGCGAGGCCGCGTACACCAAAAGGACGAGGCCCGTCGCCACGCGGAGGGCACCACCCGGTTCCGCCTCATTGCGACGCATGGCCAGGCCCAAGGACAGCGAGTCGCTCGAATGGGCCATCCTGCGGGCAAGGACCTGTGAGAGGAGGGGAAGCGTCAGGGCGAGACCGGCACCGACCAGTACGACGGCGAGTGGCATGAGGACGGCGGACATTCGGGTGTCCCGCGGCGCATGGCCCGTCGCACCCACCACGCAGTACCCGGCGACGATACCCAACCCGGGAACGAGGGGGAGCAGCCCCCACTTGGCGGGCGGTTTCTGTACGGCACTGCGCCGCACGGCCAGGGGGTTCAATGCCGCCTTCCGAGCACTCGCCCGACCCACGAACCATGCGAGGGCGGGGCAGCCGAGCAGGCAGACAAGGATCGTCGAGAGGCTCGGAGTGCCGTCACTCGGATACCACTTGAAGCCGGGGAGGCCCGCACGGCTGATCATTTGATTGACCAGCTCGTAGATACCGAGGCCGAGCACGGCACCGAACAATGCGGCAGCAACCGTCTCGGCCGCATTCACCCGCTGAACAGCCTTCGTACTCAAGCCGAGAAGTCGTAGTGCGGCCAACCGCCGTACTCGGACGGCCGCAGAGAGTCTGGCGCACACCGAGAGGAAGACCCCCAGTGGCAGCAACACGACGCCGGCGAGGGTGAACCGCACGATGTCGAGGGTCGAGCTCTCCACTGTCCGGCTCGGCGGGTAGGGCGTGCCGAAGAGGGTTACGACGTCGGCGTCCTTGAGCCTGTCCGGGGAGACGCCGATGTACGCGTACAACTCATCGGGATGTGCGAGTCCTTGGGCTCCGATGAGTCCCCGCTCCCGCCCTGGGAGGAGTTGGGCGAGCCCTGGCTCCCCACGGAGCACCTCGTGCAATCGCGGAGACAGGAAGATCTCGCCCTGGCGCGGGAGGGCCGCCAGCCCCGGTGGCGGTGCGATGTGTTTGGTACCGGCTGCCATGAAGACGCGGGTCATGGGCCGGGAACCGAGCGGGTCCGTCATGGTCAGTTCCCGTGGGGCCCCCTTGGCTCCTGTGCAGTGCCCCTGTGAGTCCCTGGCACAGGTCGGCTGGCGCGCTGCCATGCGGGCGTCCTGGGCAGCCAGGATCCCCGGGATGGTCAGGACCACAGCGAGGCAGCCCACACCGATCGCGCTGCCCAGGGTCATGAGGAGGAACCTCACCCGGCTTCCTCGCCCGCTGCCCAGGAGCAGGCGCAGCCCCAGGAGCAAGTCCCTCATGTCGCCTCCCGGGCCAGGGTGCTGAGAGAACCGTCGCGCATCGTGTAGTGGGTGTCAGCTCGGGCTGCCACCTGCTGGTCGTGCGTGACGAGCACCACCGCCGTTCCCTGGGACCGTGCGAGTGTCAGGAACTCCTCGAGTACAGCGGTGGCGTTGGCACTGTCGAGGGATCCTGTGGGCTCATCGGCGAACACCACGGCCGGCTGGTGCACCAACGCGCGAGCCACGGCGATGCGCTGGTTCTGCCCTCCGGACACCTGAGAGGGCCGGCGTCGCCGCAGATCGGCGAGGCCGAGCCGACCGAGTACCTCGCCCGCGGCGGCGAGCGCCGGGGCCTTGCGTTTTCCAGCTAGGCGAAGAGGCAGCGCTGTGTTCTCCTCGATGGTCAGCTCGGGGAGGAGTTCGCCGTACTGGAAAACAAATCCGAACTGCTCACGGCGGAGGGCGCTGAGTTCCTCGTCGGGCAGCTCAGCGAGCACGCGCCCCTCGAATCGGACCTCGCCACAGGCGACGGGCAGCACTCCGGCCAGGCAGTACAACAGCGACGACTTGCCCGAGCCGCTCTGCCCTGTGATCGCCGCCACCTCGCCGCGACGCAGGGAGATCTCCGCGTTCCGTACCGCGGGGGTGTCACCGTAGAAGAGGCCGACACCCGCGGCGGACAGGACTACTGACGTATTGATGGCTTCCCCTTAAGGAGAGTGCGAGCCCGGATCCTGCGATCCGGGCTCCGCATGTCGGTCAGTCCTAGTGGTTGGCGAAGTGCTGCCCGGGAGAGCAGTTGTCGGGACGGAGACTTCCGCGGTCGCGACACGCACGCATGTACGCGTTAATGGTGTAGCGCTCAGCACCGTCCCAGTTCGAGTGGTGCATCCACACCGACTGCCTCTGCTTGCCGTCGTACCGGGCCCAGTCGTGCCCCTCGACGCGGACCTGCATGTAGACGTTGTGGCCGTCACCGCCATTCGCATCGCGGAGCTTGCCGGCCCACTCGAAGGCACCGTGGTTCACTCCCGCGGGGTTGAACTTGTACTGGCCCTCCGCGAACTCCACGCCTCCTGACGTGAGCACAGGAATGGACGCCGACCAGGCTGCGGCCGCCGTCCCCGCCGCCGTGAGGATCAGACCGGCCGCCGCCAAGCCCACCATCGCCTTCTTCACTTGGTACCTCCGTCATCACCGGCAGCTCCGACAGCTACCGCGAGATCACGCACTGTAACCCCACGAAAGCGCAAAGAAACGATCTGCCCGGTCCCTCACCACCGCATCAGGTGATCCGCAATCAGACATCGGCCGAAAGTCGACGGTCTGTCCCGCCATAACTCAACTCACCTAATGGGCATCCCAGTTCACCAAGTGTGCTGAGTCGTCAATTCGGCGGTAGCTGCAGAGTGGGTGGGCCGAGTCCGCAGCCTGCGCCCTTGGAACTGACCGCCGAGGAACAGCGGGTGCTGCGCGGATGGGTACGCCGTCGCAGGACGGCGCAGATTCTCCCCGTGCGCTCGCGGACCAACCTGGCCTGCGCCCAGGGCGGGACGATCACCGCGGTCGCTGCAGAGTCGAGCGTCTCGCGGGACATGGTCGCCAAGTGGCGCCGCCGCTTCCTGGAACACCGGCTGGAGGGGCTGGTCGACGAGCCGCGTCCAGGCCGGCCGCGCACTGTCGGCGACGGCCAGGCCGAGGAAGTCGTGGTCAGGACGCTGGAGCCGGCACCGCCGAAGGGAGACACCCACTGGTCGACGTGGTCGACGGCGACCGGGATGTCACAGACAACGGTCTCGCGTATCTGGCGGGCCTTCGGGCTCAAGCCGCATCAGGTGGAGACCTGGAAGCTGTCGACCGACCCGCAGATCATCGACAAGATCCGCGACATCGTCGGGCTCTACCTCGACCCGCCCGAGCGGGCGCTGGTGTTGCGCGTGGACGAAAAGGGCCAGATGCAGGCCATCGACCGCACCGTGCCGATCCTGCCGGTACTGCCCGCCACCCCAGCCAGGATGAGCCACGACTGCGTGCGGCACGGCACCACCAGCCTGTTCGACGCGCTGGAGCTGTCCAGCAGCGCGGTGACGGCCGAGCACCACCGGGGCCACTGCCACCAGGACCTACGCGACCCACAAGACCCCGGCCGTGCACAAGTGGCCGCTGCGGCACCCGCGCTTCCACCTGCGCTTCACCCCGCCCAGCGCGTCCTGGCTCAACCTCGTCGAGCGATGGTTCGCCGAGCTGACCAACCGCAAGCTCCGCCGTTCCGCCATCGCAGCGTCGCCGCGCTGGAGAAGGACGTCCGCTCCTGGGTCAAGGAACGGCAAGCGGAACCAAAGCCCTTCGTGTGGACCAGAACCGCCAACGAGATCCTCAAGAGCCTCGCCTCATGCTGCCGACGGATGAACGACTCAGCACACCAGGGCTTGTCCGGCGCGACCAGAATGGTCCCAGGACGATACCCAGTGCGAGCAGCTCTGCGGCGACGAGGGCTGTGACGTCGGCCCAGTTGCAGGGCAGGGTCGTGACGACCGGAAAGGCCACCAGCAAGGCAACACCCTGCAGGACGGTGGAAATCTCCGCCAGCTCCTTCACCGCCGCGCCTCTCCACTTGCGCAACGCCGCGATTCCCCAGAGCAGAGGGAAGAGCAGGCAGGCGATCGCAGCAACGGCGAAAAAAGGCAAGGCGATCACGTTCCCCATGTTGCCGCCGCCGGGTGAATCGTCACCGGGGTCGATCACCGGGTGGTCCACGTACCAGTTCGCGAGAAGTGTGGCCTGCACGAACACGGCAGGGAACGCAGCTGAGGCCAGAGCGGCTGCGCCATACCAGCGCCAGGATCGGGGCGCCGCCCCGCCAGTCGCTGCCACCGATACTCCTTGCCCGTCGAACCTGCCACAGCCGCGCCGACCACTCGGCCTGGTCTGCGCATCCGCCACGCCGGGGGTTGCGCCGATCAGCGCAGCGAGAGTCTAGGCGGCCAACGGGGCACGTGCCTGCTGCTGGCATGCCCTCTGCTCAGAGCCCGTCGGTCTCGGGCCAGCACCAGGATTCCTCGTCCTCCACCGCGAGATGGCCCGGGATGCCGTGCTCAAGTCTCCCGTCGAGCCACATGCTCATCCAGTCACGCAGGGTCAGATCGCACTTGTGCCGGTCTCCCTGGTCCCACCACCACATCTGCCCCTCCGGGTGACGGCAGTCGAGCATGGACCACATGGCACAGCCGTGGTTGCAGACCAACAGCACCCCGTGAGGCGGAGAAGGCGGCGCTTGCTCTTCTGCATCCGGACCCGGCTCGTCGTACTGGAGATACATCTCCAGCATGCTTGGCCCGTCGCTCGTATATCCGTCGCGAAGGCCTTCGATGCCGCCGAAGGGACCGAAGCCACCGTTGGCCACCTCCGTATAAAGGCGGCGGAGCAGAGGCGGGAGTGGATAGCCGATGATGCGCTCAGCCTCCGCCAGCGCCTCCGCCGATGCGGGCGCCGGCGTAAGCAGACGGCTGCCCAAGTCCGTTGGACGCCCCGCCCTGACGCGGGCCTTGACTGCCTCCAGCACCTCGTCATCGGTCACGCTGAACCGCTCCGGGTCTGATGGAGGCTCGATTCCCTGAGAGGATCGAGTCATGGCCCGTCCGTCCCCTTATCCTGCCGAGCTGCGTGAGCGTGCG